>NZ_PDEQ01000005.1:0-300000 GCF_002554795.1 Longibacter salinarum
TTTCAACTGCATCGCACGCGGCTGCAGGCCCCGGAGCGCATCGCGAGGCTCGTCCTCGTACTCAGCCTCATCTACGTCTGGCTCATCGCGGTCGCAAGCGCCGTCGTCAAACGAGGCGACCGATGCTCCGTGGACCGATCCGACCGACGGGACCGAAGCTACCTTGCAATCGGCCTGCGATGGATCCGGCGATGTTTGCAGAACGACGCCCCCATCGACATGCGATTTACCCCCTATTTTTGAAAACTGTCCGGTAGCTAGGGTTCAAGGTTCAGGGTTCAAAGTTAGCGGCGCCCCGGTCCATGGCTCGGGGCGCCGCTTTTTATGTGTTGACGTAAGGGTCGCTCGCCCATCAACCCGTTCACACTTTAACACATCCATACCTCAACACACGCACTATCGCGCAAGCAGGCGCTCTCGAAGCACGCTCTGCTCGGTCTCGACCTCTTCGAGGCGTGATTTCAGGAGGTCCCCAATGCTGACGATGCCGACCAGAACGCCGTCCTCGAGAACAGGGAGGTGCCGAATGCGACGGCGGGTCATCGTCGACATCATGTCCTTCACTCCCTCATCCGGACTACACGTCACGACGGTCTGCTTCATCACCTCGCGCACGCTTTGACTTAGCGTTCGAGTACCTTCCGTTGCGAGCCGTCGGATGATGTCCCGCTCGTCGAGAATACCGACAAGTTTGCCGTCCCGCTCGACGACGAGCGCACCGATGTTGTGCTTTGACAGGAGGTTGACACTCGTCGCGATGAGTTCGTCAGCTGCAATCGTGACAGCGCCGGTGCCTTTTCGTTTGAGAATCTCTCGGGCGTACATGGGAATGAGGCTCGCTGGATGGGGGAAAACGCATGGTCAACGATCACCGCGTGAGGAGCGCCCGTTCCGAGCACTGTCGGGACATCGGGTATTGACGAATCGAGTGTCGCACAACACAACGCGAGCCAATTTGCCCTTGTACCGTCACACCGGGCACTCCATCACTTCGCGTCCTGCGACGCGGATCACACTTGCAGATTCAACTTCTTGGAAACTACACGAGTGTGGATTTCTTCGTCCTATACAAACGATCAGGGTGACGTAGGACTCTCCCGGATATGAATGAGGGAAAATCGATGATGCCCGAGGGTGGACAACCATCATCCAAATGGGTTCATGTCTTCCGGAGCACCCGGCATCCAGACCGCACGTGCTACATCCATCCGCTCCACCGCGCAAGCGTATACAGAAGACCGAGAGCGAACAGGCTCCCGAAGATCTGCTTGTTGTAGCGAGCCAGCCAGAGCGGGAGATAAATGTCGAAGTTGTCGGCGCGTTCATCCGTAAAACGCTCAGCAACGTTCGTTAACGGACAACGCCACTCATTGACGACGATAATGGCTACCTCCACAAGTACGATAGCGACCAGCACCGCTGCGACATCGAACTCGCCACGCCACGCGTAAACCGGCAGGGCGAGAATGCAGCCGGCAAAGAAAGCCCAGGCGACGGTGTGGATCCCCTTGATAAGGCGCAATGCAACCTGAGGACGCATAACCATGACATCAGATGTGAGCGTGCGCGTGGCGACAGGATAAGCAAAGAACCTGAGACATTTTACGTCAGAGTTGGCTCTCGCTCGCTCCCGTCCACCCGATGACGGATTAAGCGGTCGCCCGATGTCCGTCCAGGAAAGACATCACCGCGGAATTGTACGCAGAGGCATTGTCCTCGTGGATCAGGTGAGACGCTCCGGGAATATCGATGCGCTCGGTTCGTGGCAGCAGTTCCTCTAGCCGATCCACGAGTAGGTGAAAGACGGAGCGACTTGAGCCGCCCATCACGAGCAACGTCGGCGTCTGCATTTTTCGAAGTGCTTCATCATCCAGCTGAGGGAATCCCGACCCAACAAACTCAGCTCGGATGAGATTGTCGCGGACCTGCTGTTTTCTTTTCTCAGATAGATTCTGGTAGGTCGTTCGACCGAGAACCGCAGTGCCAAACCGTTGCATCACCTGCTCCATGTCGCCGCGCTCGGCGGCTTTCTCGGCAGGAATGAGTCCGCTCGCACCCATCCTGAGAATCGCTAGGGCCGTCCGCGGCCGGGTCATAAACAGCTTTAGTAGCTCCATCGGCTGCGGCGTGCTGCTAACGAACAGCGTAAGCACGGGCGGCTCTGAAAGAGCGAGCGTGCGAACGAGACCTAGATTCTCCTGAGCAAAAAGAAGAGAGACGAAAGCACCGTAGGAGTGACCGACGACATGCGCCGGCGTCGCATCAAGCACACGAACAATCTCACGCAGGTCGTCGACGTGCTCGAGCATCGAGTAGTCCGCCCCCGGAGGAATCGGCTCGTTCGGCCAGTGATAACGTCGACTGTAGGAAATGACGCGAAAGTGCCTGGAGAACGCCTCCTGCTGACGCTTCCACGTCCGACGATCGCTTCCGGAGCCGTGAACCAGGATGAGCGGCTCGCCGCGACCCGATTCGACATACTCGACCTCTGCGCCGTTCGCTCGTACTCGTGCCATAACCTCCCGGTCGTTATCCGAAGGCGTCCGGTCTCACGAACCAGGCGTTACGACGTGGACCCCTTGCCACGACCGTAAGCTACCGCGGAAATATCGAGGCCATTTCCCCTGTGTCTGTCTACGTACTCTGTAGAACGACGGGAAAAACCGACCGTTCTCTCGCACCGGGAAGCGTGGGAATGCGCCGATACTCGCTTCAGAGCGAATCGGACCGGCGATTGTCCGACCGGCGAAGACGACCAAAACCCGTTCATCGGATGGATCGCGAGAAAGACCGGACAGAAAGTCCCTTCAAAATCAGAGCTGAAGGTCTTTCGCCGACACACGCAGTAGACACAGCGAGCGAGATGCGCGACATCTCGATGTTTTGATCCTCGCGAGGACCGACCGGCGGGAGGTCCGTACATTTGGATCTTCGAGGGCTGTCCGCCCGCGCAGCCCCCCTAAATTCCCATCACGCCGATCAAGAAATACGTCAGTATGATCGCAGCGAGGCCAGCCCCCGCACTCGTCGCCCATCCGAGTGCACGTGAACGCGTCCATCCACTGATCCCCAGGCTCACGAGCAGCGCGGAGATCCCGAGCAGAAATGCCTGTCCGGAGAGGCGAAAAGCTGTGAGAAGCGGTCCAGGCATCTGCGCCTGTCGACCCATATCCGGGCGCTCGGCTAACCAGATCACACCCCAGGCACCCGCAACGGTCGCCACGAGAAGCGACAGAGCCGCCGTCACGGCCGCTCCCGCTGCCCACGTCACCGTCCGCTTCATTATCTCACTCTCTGCTCCCATCTGAAGCCATCCGATGGCCAGCGAGATCGAGAAGCCACCGAGCACGGCGCTGATGAAGGCCAACTGATTCTGTATTTCAGCAGCGGATTCAGGAATCATGGTTTGTGGAGAGCGTCGATAATCGAGGATGGGCTGTACGAGCAGAAAGCACACCGTCCTCTCGCGTGGGCCTACTGCCCGACGAAGAAGACAGCATTCGCGAACGGGATGAAGCCCCCGTACCAGAAGCCGCGAAAGAGTGGATTGCCGGAAAAGTACACGACGGTCCCGTCGCCGATCGACTGGGTGCCAAACACGAGCGTCTCATCGAGCCGGTCCTGCGCCTCATGACCCATGAACCCCGTCACCGGCTCACCATCGGCCAGCGTGGCGACATTCCACCCGTCGTCGGCCTTCAGGTAGGAAACAGCGTCGTCGCTGCGCTTCAGGGCGTAGTACGTTTCGCCCACCCCAAAACCGAGAGGATGACTGGTATCAACGGATGCGCGGTGGATGCTTCCGGGTGTTGCCGACGTCAGGGCATCGCGCGACCGATCCGCGTACCGGCGGGGTACGGCCGTCGTATCGGCTCCATGCGATGCCATCTCGATCGCAAACGGCGTGTGCCCGGCCAGGGCTTTCGTCGCTCCTCCCATCGTGACAAGACGCCCGCCCTCGCGGACCCATTCAGCCAGCATGCTTCGCTTCTCTTTGCTATCCCAGTCTCCCGCCAGATTCGGCAGAACCAGAACGTCAACGTCCTCGAGCGCCCGTGCGTCTGCATCGTCCGTATCGATCAGCGTCACCGGGTACTCGAACTGATGATCAAACGCGTACCAGACCTCACCGACGCGATAGGGACTTAGCGGCGACCCGCTGAGGAGTGCAACGTGGGGCGCTTTGATCGGGCGAACGCTCGACGACCCAAGGTCGGAGCCCCGATCCACGAATCCGCTCGCTACGCCGTGGAGCGCCCGGTTGTGCTTCGACGCAATGCGACGCACCTCCCGATCGAAGGCATCCTCCATCTCGAGATTATCGGCGCGGGGAATGATCAGAGCGCCGGCGTCATACGACTGCCCCTCGTGCTCGAACGGCTGCGTGGCCAGGCGAACGCCGAATCCTTGATGCAACAATTCGCCGAGGAACCGAGCATCCGCGCGACTGCCCCAACGCGTGATGTACGCGTACGACGATTCGCCGCCCTCGCCCATCTGCCGGGACGAGGCCTCACCGATGGAACCGGAGGTCGCTGGCAGGTCTCCCGTCACGGCCACGGCTTCGAGTCCGTACGCATAGGGCAGTCCCCACGACGTAATATCGTAGGTCAGCGAGTCGATGATCGTCGTCCGCGGCTCGAGCAGCACCTTGGCCAGTCGCGACTTCGGTTGAGCGGCAGGCACGAGCAGGTCTCCAGCCGAAACGTTCGCGCGGTCCATTTCCCCCGTTTCATAGCGGAGGCCACTCACGGTGCCGTCTTCTGCAACACGTCCATATTCGATCTTCTGACGGTCGAGATGGGCAGCCACAGCACGGAGACGGTCCCCGGAGGCATCTGACTTAATCACGAACCCACTGTATTCTCCCGGCGGGTTCTGCTGTGCCGTCTGGTAATAGCGGGAAAACTCTTCCTGCACCGTCTGGTGGTTCTCCGCTGCGACCTCTATGGTCGACATGCCCGCCGTGTGGTGGTGTGCAATCCGGTCGCCGAGTGTGAGAGTGTCGCCGGTTGCCGTGATCACCTTCAGGCCCGCGCGGCCGGACCCGCCCTGTTCGTAGGTCATGCCGATGGCTCCGTTGAAGATCGGCCACGTATCCCCGTATCCAGGATAGAAGAGATCGAACACTTCGCGCGTGAAGTAAAGCCACCCGTTTTGATCGAAGTACCGAGCGTTGTTGCGACCGATCGCGAACTGAAAAGAGCGTTGCCAGTCGGTGATGTCTTCGTGGAACGGGTCCGCCGCCGGCGCAAAATAGTAGGGATCATTGATGCCCTGCTCATGAAAGTCGACGTGGACGTGCGGCATCCACTCGTGGTACACGGCCAGACGCTGTTGCGTCTCCGGCTGCACGCCCCAGGCCCAGTCCCGGTTCAGGTCAAAGTAGTAGTGGTTGCTCCGACCGTTCGGCCACGGCTCGTTGTGCTCGCGAGCGATCTGTCGAGCACTGGGCGTCCGTCCCACCGTCCGCTTGTACCACTGCACGTAGCGCTCACGCCCGTCCGGATTCAGGCAGGGGTCGAGGAGAATGACCGTGTCCGAGAGCCATTCGCCCGTGCGATCGTTCAATGGATCCGCCATCTCAAACAGCGTCTGCATGGCCGCTTCGGTCGAGACCGACTCGTTGCCGTGGACGTTGTAGCTGAGCCAGACGACGGCTGCAGACGGTCCCTGCACTCGCCCGTCGGCCATTCCGGCGCGCCGAAGGTTGTTTTTACGGATCGCATCAATCTGATCGTGGTTTTCGGGGGAAGCCAGCGTCGCAAGCAAAAGGGGGCGACCTTCCACGCTCATGCCATACTGCTGAAGCGTCACCCGCGGCGAGGCCTCCGCTACGTGCCGGACGTAGTCAACCACGCGATGATGCGGCGTAAATTGTTGACCGAGATCATACCCGAGGTAGGCTTTCGGAGACTGAAGCGTCGCCGGGGCCGTGGCCGCATTCTGAGCGACCGATGCCGGCTGCGAAATGCCCATGATGAGGGCAACGATCAAAAATGCAGCGGCGACGTGAGGGCGTGCGTGCATAAAACGTCAGGGCTTCATTGAACGGGAGCCCTAAAGACTACGCCTTAGCACACTAAGAGGAAAGAGCCAGGGGTGAGGCGCAGTTGAAACGTGATCGGAACCTTTTTTACCACATGGAGATGCAGACCTTCCGCCACGCTGATTCGATCAGTCATTTATCTCCCCCGTCATGGCCGACATCGAAATTTCTCGCTCGCATTCTCTCGGTACCTCTGGTGCTCGTACCGCCGTCGAGAAGGTTGCGTCCAAGCTCCACGAAAAGCTGAATGTCGACACGGAATGGCAAGGCGACACACTCCATTTCGAGGGGAACGGGGCGAACGGCAATATCGAGGTGAAGGAGCAACACGTTTATCTGGCACTGAACCTCAACTTTGTGCTCAAATCAATGAAGGGTTGGATTCGAAACGAGGCGGAGAAATATCTCGATAAGTACCTTGCGCAAGCTAGCGCGTAGACGTACCCTGGCACGTTCAGCCGTCGGCATGGTCGCCCCACGCATCGAGTTGTCGACGGATCGTGATGATCTGGCCGATGTGATAGGCATTGTGGTCGGCGACGAGCAGTGCTTCACGCAAATAGGTCTGCTCGTCCCCATGAGGAACGGGTTCGTAGAGATCGATGGAATCGTCGCGTACCATGTCGCAGATCGACTCCAGGTCGGTCCGAAATCCCTCGACGGAGGACGTCCACACGGTGTCGTCATCTGGAGCCGACGCGTCCGGCCAGTAGTCGTTCGGCCACTCGCGCTCCGCATACTCCGGTGCCCTGCAGAACTCCAGAATATCGCGCTGAGCGATTCGCATGTGCTCTACTTGCTCCCACACGGAGTACGGCAATCCTTCCGGTCGAACGCCTCTCAGCTCGGGCGCCAGACCACCGATCGCATCGTCGAACGTCGCATGAGCCTGTCGAGCGGTTAGAAGGTTGAGAACGTGGTGGCGCAGAGCGTCTTCACGGTCAGCCATGGGTCGAAACGTTAGCAGAAGAAAGGAGCGGCAATCTTGCTCAGTACAAACGGGTTCTTCGCGTCTGATCCCCAGCGCCACGTTGTTTGTTCAGGAAAGAACACTCAGTCGCGCAGCGAATCAACACCCGAACACGTAAACACCCAGTTTCCTCAACACCTTCGCCATGCCCGCCTTCTTGAACTGGCGACGGGTCGTCGCCGTCCTTGTGATCGCGTGGAGCGGCCTGCTGATGGTCAGTTGTGGGCTTCCCCACGTGACGGTGGAAGATGACGGTCCGCCGGTGCACGACATATACGTCGTCGAATACGGCTGGCACGCTGGGATCATCATCCCGACGCAATCCCTCCCCTCCGATGCGCTCCCGGCATTTCCGGGCGTTCCCGCGTCCCCGTTCATTGACGTCGGCTGGGGCGAAGCGCGCTACTACCCATCGAGCGACCCCGGCACCCTAACGCTTCTCAGGGCAGGTCTGTGGCCCACGTCGAGCGTCGTGTACGTCGTCCCCATCTACGAGCGCCCACCCCCATCCAGTCGAGGAAGTAAGACCGTCCGCCTGCGGGTGAGTGATGCCGAGCTCCGCGCCATGGCGAACGCAATCCGATCGTCGATGCGCGTAACGGAGGACGGATCCGCCATTTTCGCCGCCGAGGGACACGCGCAGAATAGCCGCTTCTTCGAGTCTCCCCTTTCGTATCACGTTTTCAACAACTGCAATCACTGGGCGGCTGCAGTGCTCCGGGCGGCCGGATGCGACACCTGGCCCCGCTACACACTCACCGTCGACCGCGTCATGCGCCAGGCCGAGGAATGCTCGCGGCGATGAGTTCGGAGTTCAGGGTTCAGGGTTCAGGGTTCAGAGTTCAGAGTTCAGAGTTCAGTGTCCGAAACGGCCGTTACGGACAAACACTTGAATACTCTCACACCCACACACTTCCAAACGTTCACACTTCCACACCTCCAAACCGAAATCCGTATCATTCCTCGAACTCCCGCTCGGGCTCCGGGGGCTCCATCTCACTCAGATAGGTGTTGAGGCGATCGCCGCCGTCGTCGTGATCGAGATCTCGGAGGATGTAAAGCACGGCCTCGTGCGGATGTTTGTAAAAGTGATCTTCTCCGAGTCGCTCCCACAGGCCCGCCCGTCTCATGAGATCGCGAACCGGACCGATCAACCCAGTGAAGTAGAGATCGATACCCTCCTCGTCGAGCACGTCCAGGATGGAGTCCAGCGCCTCTGCGGCCGTGGTGTCGAGATCGTTGATGCTCGCTCCATCGATAACGACGGCTTCGATGCGATGGAGCTGCGTGCGACTCTTGTCGAGAATGAAGTTCTTGAAGTACTCCGCGTTCGCGAACGTAAACGCCGCATTCACGCGAAGAATGAGCACGCTATCGATCGGCGACGCCCCGTCCATCCTTCGCAGATCGTGATACGACCGCGTCCCCGGTACGTGACCGAGCTCCGCCATTTTCGGCCGACTGAGTCGGTACAGGGCAGCGACAATGGATGCCGCGACGCCGACCAGAATGCCTTCCTGGATCCCGACGGTCAGAGTAATAACCATTGTCAGGACCGCGATGAACGCCTCCCTTCGCTTTGTCTGGACCAGGTACTTAATTTCACCGATGTCGATGAGTCCGGCCCCGCTCACCACGATGATGGCTGCAATTGCTGGCATCGGCATATGGTACACCAGCGGGGTGAGCACCAGCAAGGTCGCACCGATCAGGATGGCCGCGATGGCATTGGGCACCGGCGTTTTTGCACCAGCGCGGTCGTTCACGGCCGAGCGTGAGAAGCTACCGGACACCGGCACGCTCTGGAAGACACTTCCGATCAGGTTCGCGCTCCCGACGGCAAACAGCTCGCGGTTCGCATCAATAGCATACCGGTGCTCCTTCGCGAATACGCGCCCAAGCGAGATCACGCTCATGAACTGAACGACAGCGAGGGTCGCGGCCGTGGGTAGGAGTTGCCAGAGATCCCCCTGCGAGATGTCCGGCCACCCGGCGCTCGGCAGCCCCGTTGGAACGCTTCCGATGACCTCGACGCCGGCCGCGCGACCGCCGAGGATCCATCCCAGCAGCGTCGCAACGGCCGCCACAATGAGCGCACTCGGCCACTTCGGACGCCAGCGAGCGATGGCCAACAGGCAGACGATACTCAACCCGCCCACCACAGCCGACGGCACGTGCACCATGTGCGCGTGGATCGCAGCATCAGCGACGAGTTCATGGACATACGCGCTCCGTTCTAAGTCAATGCCAAGCAGTGGGCCAAGCTGACTGGCTGCAATGATGAACGCGGCGGCGGTCGTGAACCCGGCAATGACCGGCCGCGACAGCAGGTCGGCCACGAAGCCGAGACGAAGGGCGCCCATCCCCAGTTGCAGCGCCCCGGCGATAGCGGCCGCCATCACCGCGAGGGCCACATACCGATTCGAGCCCGGATCCGCGAGAAGACCAACGCCAGCTGCGAGAATCAGCATGTCGATCGCAACCGGCCCGGTGATCAGCTGCCGCGAGGTCCCGAGAAGGGGATAGACGAGCAGCGGGACCAGGGCGGCGTACAGACCATAGATCGGCGGCAGTCCGCCGAGGACCGCGTACGCCATCCCCTGCGGGATCAGCATGACGCCCACCGTCAATCCGGCCAGCACATCGGTCCGGAAGTCGTCATTATCGTAGCCTGGCAGCCAATCCGTGATCGGCGTCAGCTGCCGCAGCCATCGGAGAAGGTGCGTCATGTGGGGGCAAAAAGTACAGTCGGTCGAAACCCATGATCCTCGCCTCGTCGGTACTCCCCGAATGAGGGATCGATCCAACGTGTAGGGAGGTATTTTCTGGTCTTTGCGTCATACAAAAAGCCCGCCGCCGAGCTCCAGGAAGAGTTGGCGACGGGCTGGTCTTGCTTCGTAACGCGCAGTGCGATCACGGGAAGAAGCCCATGGCGGTGTACGACTTGCCGATCTTGTTGATCGCGGAGCAGTACGCAGCTGTTCGCATGTCGATGCCTTTCTCCTCCCGGATAACGCGGACCTCGTCGTACGCGAAGGCCATCGTGTCTTCCAGACCGGAGTTCACGAGATCCTGCTCGCTGGCGCCGAAGCCAATGCGTTCGATCAGTCCCTCGAGGAGCTTGCTGTCGAAGTCTTCCGCCGTAAGCTCGTCCACGGCGCGGAGGATCCGCTCTGCGTTCCGCTCCTCGAAGCGACGGCTCATGCGGCCATGACGCACGTGCGAGAGGTTGCGGAGCCACTCGAAGTAGGACACCGTCACGCCACCGGCGTTGAGGTACACATCCGGAATGATGAGCATGCCCCGCTCGTTCAGGAT
This sequence comes from Longibacter salinarum, assembly GCF_002554795.1. NCBI lineage: Bacteria > Pseudomonadati > Rhodothermota > Rhodothermia > Rhodothermales > Salisaetaceae > Longibacter > Longibacter salinarum. The sequence goes on from NZ_PDEQ01000005.1 coordinate 10,338, forward strand.
CTCATCTGCGTCGGCGGTCAGGGGGCCATTTGCGGCCTCGGCGATGATCTTCGCCTTAATGTCGCCCGCGTTATCGCGGTCGATGACACCCTCCAGCGCAGCCGGAATCAGGATATCGCAGGGAAGCAGTAGCGCGTCCGCGGATTCCTCGATGTTTTTCGCGCCCGGGAAGTCGAGAATCGACCCGGTCGTCTTCCGGTGGTTCATTACCTCTTCGATGTCGAGGCCGTCGGGGTCGTAAATCGCACCCTCGATCTCAGCGAGACCGACGATTTTCGCGCCGCCTTCGTTCTGTAGAATGCGGGCGGCATGGTAGCCGACATTGCCAAGCCCCTGGATGACAACGCTTTTGCCTTCCACGCCGACACCGAGATCGAGCGCTTCCATATCGCTCTTGTAACTGCATGCCTCGCGGATGCCGTAATAAACGCCGCGGCCGGTTGCTTCCGTCCGGCCCCGGACGCCACCCTGTCCGACCGGTTTGCCCGTCACGCACCCGAGCGCGTTCAGGTCATCGTCGGTCATCTGGTTGTACGTGTCCATCATCCACGCCATCTCCCGCTCGCCGGTGCCGTAGTCCGGCGCTGGCACGTCGAGACCCGCACCGATGAAGTTCTTCCGGATCAGTTCGAACGTGTAGCGACGGGTGATCCGCTCCAGTTCGTCGACCGAGTATTCCCGTGTATCGATGCAGACACCGCCTTTCGCGCCGCCGAACGGCACGTCGACGATAGCGCACTTGTAGCTCATGAGGGAGGCCAGCGCCATCACCTCATCGACGTTGACGCTAGTCGCGTACCGAATTCCACCCTTCGTCGGCTTCTTGTGGTGGGAATGCTCGGCGCGGTAACCGCGAATAACATCAATGGAGCCATCGTCTCGCTTGATGGGAAACTCGAAGCGGACGATGTTGTCGCACGCGCGGATCTGGCCGAGGATGCCCGGATCGAGATCCGAGTGAGCGGCCGCCGCATCGAACATGCGGTTTACCTGCGCGAGAAATCCGTGCGGCTTTGTACCGTTTGACGTCGGCGTCGCCGTAGATGTGACCATGACAGAAGGGGTATCGAAATAGGGAACGTACGGGCCGTCGCCCGAGCGAATCACTGCAGGCTCCAGAGAGAAGCCTCACAAAACGGGCAACACAGACTGTACCGCATGTAAGGCAGCACATACCGCAACTGCAAGCGCTTCCGGACGCGGCCCTGGAACGTCTGCCGCTTTTTAACCCGGATGCGCAATACCTTGTCCGTCCCTTCATGATATCCGACCATGTTCGCTGTAAACATCGCCGGCGATGACGAACGAAAGTAGTCCATCGGGCCACGTCGACAAATCGTCCAACCTCGCGCGACTCCGGGTCTTTCTCCCGACGCATGTAGCTTTTCCAGACATCGTTGTGGGCGAAGAACCGTCTCTTTCGTCTTCGCACCGGAGAGATCGTCCTTTGCCGCTCGAGATTTTCCCCTTAGACGGCCAACGGAGTAGCGTCCCTGAACCCATCGCTTAAGCAACCGGGACCCCTACGGCGGGCACGTCAGTAGCACGAAAATGTCTCCCGTCGTCCCTCGCGCACAAGCTGATTCGGTTCGTGCCTGAATCTATCCTTCTCGACATCACCACGGTCATCGTCCTGGGCATCGGTGCTCAGTGGCTCGCCTGGCGATTCCGGCTCCCTTCCATTCTTCTTCTGTTGCTTGCCGGTTTTTTGGCGGGCCCGGTGCTTGGGCTGCTGTCCCCCGCCTCGCTTCAGGGCGACTGGCTGTTCGCCTTTGTATCCGTGTCGATCGGGATCATTCTCTTTGAAGGTGGGCTCAGTCTACGTCTCAGCGAGCTCCAGGCCGTCGGGTCCGCAGTTCGCAATCTGATCAGTATCGGGGTGTTCATTACCTGGGGCCTGGCGGCGTTCTTCGCGCACATTGTGATGGGGTTCAATGTCGAGCTCTCCATCCTGATCGGAGCCATTCTTACGGTCACGGGACCGACCGTCGTGGTGCCGCTCCTCCGACACGTTCGCCCGAGAGGCCGCGTCAGCACGGTCGCGAAGTGGGAGGGCATTACCATCGACCCGGTCGGCGCAATCATCGCCGTCCTCGTCATGGAAACGCTGCTGCTCATCCACGAACCGGCACAAAGTGGGGGACACACGGGCCTGAGCACAGCTGCAGAGCACGTCGTCATCGGTCTGGGACTTGAGATCTTCGTCGCCCTCGGCGTCAGTGTCGCAGCCACGTTTCTGCTGCTGATCATTCTCAAGCAGCGCCTCGTCCCGGACTTCCTCCGAAACCCGGTCACGCTCATGATTGTCGTGGCCGCGTTCGTGATTTCCAACGTTCTGAAAGAAGAGTCGGGCCTGCTCACCACAACGATCATGGGCATCGCGCTGGCAAACCAGCCGTATGCACCGGTTCAGCGCATCATCGAGTTCAAAGAGAACCTTCAGGTCCTCCTCATCGGGTCGCTTTTCATTCTTCTAAGTGCCCGCCTGGACCTTGGTGCGCTGGAGTTTATCACGATCGAGTCGCTCATTTTCCTCGGTCTCCTCGTCATTCTCGTCCGACCGCTGGCGGTCTTCCTGTCGACATTCAACACGCAACTTGAGTGGGAGGAGCAAGCGTTCCTCGCCTGGCTCGCCCCACGCGGAATCGTCGCTGCAGCGGTCGCCTCACTGTTTGCATACCAATTGCGCAACATCTACCCCGATCAGGTAGAGGCCGTCGTTCCGACGGTCTTTTTCGTCATTGTTGGAACGGTCGCGATCTACGGTCTAACCGCCGCCCCTCTTGCTCGCTGGCTGGGTATCGCCGAGCCAAACCCGGAGGGCCTGCTCTTCGTCGGAGCCGCGGAATGGGTTCGCCACGTCGCGGCGTTTCTCCACGAGCACGGCCATGAGGTTCACCTGGTGGATGCCAACGCCGACCACGTCCGCCGAGCACAGGAAGCAGACTTACCGGCCCGGCGCGCAAATGCTCTGTCTGAAACTGTTCTCGACGATCTGGACCTGAGCAGTACGGGACGGCTCCTCATCACCATTCCGAATGACGAGGTGGCGTCCCTCACCGCACTCCACTTCTCGGAAGTATTCGAGACCACCGACATCTACCAGCTCGCTGCAGAACATGAGAGCCGGCACAGCAAGGAGGGGGAGATGCCGAAACACCTGCGCGGCCGCCCCCTCTTCGGCGAAATGACGAGTTATGCCGATATCGAAGACCAGTTTAATCAGGGGGGTACGATCCGCGCCTTCGACCTGCAGAAAGATGGAGGGCTCTTCGACGATGGTGGCAAGGAGTACTACACGTACGAAGACCTCCAGGAGCAGACGGGGGACATCTCCGTCATCCCGTTCTTCATTCTTCGCGGCTCGGACCTGGTTATTGTTTCGGAAGAGAGCAACTTCTCGCTTCGTCGCGGGGACACGCTTATTGCCATGGTTGGCGCAAGCGAACGGGTCCACCTCGTCGAGGAGGGCGATAGCTCCGTATTCTTCTTTCAGGACCCAGACGCGGAACCCTCCGCACCAGAACCCGCTACGGAGACTCCGACGCAGGAGGAAAAAGAGTCCACATCCTCCTGATCAGGATTCTGCGCTGGCGGTACTCCGGTTACCCGGTTGTATCAGATCCTGCATGCCGCGTAACGTAGCGGTTGTCCCTCGGTGATTCATGGAGCTATAGGAAACCGCTCCCTCACCTGCGCTTTCACCCACCCCACGCGGCCCTCACCCCGTCGCTTCTACTCGGTTTATTTTGACATCATGGCTGCATCTTCCCCATCAGGTGCGAAGAAACTTGAAAAGTCGCTGACGTTGTTCGACGTATATGCGATCAGCACCGGAGCCATGTTCAGCTCTGGATTCTTTCTCCTCCCGGGTCTCGCGACAGCCGAGGCCGGGCCATCGGCGATTCTCGCCTATTTTATCGCCGGTATTTTGATCATGCCGTCCATGCTGAGCATGGCGGAACTGGCGACAGCCATGCCGAAGTCCGGCGGGACTTATTACTTTCTCGACCGGAGCCTCGGCCCCCTCGCCGGCACAGTTGGCGGGCTCGGCACATGGCTGGCCCTCGTATTCAAAAGTGCCTTTGCCCTCATCGGTATGGGCGCTTATCTCGCGATCTTCTTCGACGTCCCGATCAAGCCTCTGGCAGCGGCGCTCACCGTGGCATTTGCCGTCTTGAACGTTGTCGGCGCCAAGGAAACGAGTAGCCTGCAACGGATTCTGGTCGCCATCCTCGTCGCCGTCCTCGTCTTCTTTGCCGTTCAGGGGCTCATCACCGTTGCCGGTGGAGACCCGACGCAGGTGAAGGGCGGCTTCACTCCCTTCTTTGCATTCGGCGCCACCGGCTTCTTATCCACGATCGGACTGGTGTTCGTGTCGTATGCCGGGCTAACGAAGGCGTGCAGTGTCGCCGAGGAAGTCCAGAACCCAGACAAGAATATCCCGCTGGGCATGTTTTTGTCGCTTCTCACGGCGACGCTGCTCTACGTCATCGGTGTGTACATCATGGTGAGTGTCCTGGACCCGGAGCAGCTGCGCCAAGACCTGACGCCGGTCGCAACTGCCGGGGAGGTCTTTCTCACGTGGCTGCCGTATGACGGAGGATTGATCCTCGTTGTCGTGGCCGCCATTGCCGCCTTCGCCTCTACCGGAAACGCCGGCATCCTGTCTGCGTCGCGATATCCGCTTGCGATGGCGCGTGACCGCCTCGTCCCTGACAATTTCGCGCGACTCGGGCGGTTCAAGACACCGACCGCGGGCATCATGATTACGGCGTTCGTCATGCTCCTGGTCATCTTCGGGCTGAGTGAGGAAGGCGTCGCGAAGCTTGCCAGCGCGTTCCAGCTTCTGATTTTTGGGCTGGTTAACTTCGCCGTGATCATCATGCGCGAAAGCCGGATTCCGTCGTACGCACCCGGATACCGCTCCCCATTTTACCCGTGGACGCAGGTCTTCGGCATCGTGATCGCATTCTTTCTGATCACCGAGATGGGGCCGCTTGCGATTCTCTTCACCGGAGGCATCGTGGTGGTTGGAATCGCTTGGTACTTCTACTACGCACGCTCCGTCCCCCGGGAAGGAGCTATTTTCCACCTCTTTGCTCGTCTGGGCAAATTCCGCTACGACGGCCTCGACAGTGAGCTGCAGGCCATTCTTGAGGAGAAGGGGGCAACCGACGATGCCGCATTCGAACGACTGGTCGCCCAGGCCGAGATTCTCCATCTTGACGAACCGACCGACTACGAATCGGTCGTCGAGCGCGCCACGGAGATCCTGTCCAACCGCGTGTCGATCTCTGCTGAAACGTTGAAGCACGACTTCCTCGAGGGTACGCAGCACAGCGCGACGTCCGTGGCCCATGGAGCCGCCCTTCCGTACGTTCGAGCCAGCGGCATCAAGACGCAAGCGATGGTGATGGTGCACTGCCAATCCGGCATCTGCGTCGACATCGATCCCGAAATCACCGGTGAAGACGGGTCGGAGCCGGTCTACGCGATCTTCTTCCTCGTCACACCGGAAGATGAGCAAAGTCTCCACCTCCGTACACTGGCCACCCTCGCCAGCCGAACAGATGACGAAGACTTCCTCGTCGAATGGCGCTCAGCAAACGACGAGCAGGAAATCAAGGAGTCGCTTCTGCATCACGACCGGTACCTCACTCTTCAGCTGCTGAGCGGCACCAATACAGAAGCGTTCATCGGGCAGCGGGTGCGCGACGTCAACGTCCCGGCCGGCAACCTCGTCGCGCTAATCCGCCGACGGGGGGATATGATCATTCCGAACGGGAGCACGGAGTTCGAAGAGGGTGACCGAGTGACCATCATCGGCGATCCGAACGGCATTCAGCGGCTCTACGAGCTCTACCGTCGCGGCGAGCGGGAAGGCGTGGTGAGATAACCACCTGTTTGGCGGATGGATATCGAAACTGAAGGACGGTTGTTCATCCCTATGATAAGCCTGACAGTGATCGTTTCGCGATGACGCCGTAGGCACGGTGCGCGAGATCAACCAAACCCAGTAGTGCCAACATAGCGAGGACCGATCAGCGGGAGATCCATACCATCGGATCGCCGAAGGCTGTCCGCCGAACAGGTTCTAAACGTCCAGCAAACGAGGATACAGCCACAGACTGGTTGACGTCGTCTGGCCTCTCGTGCAGAAATTCCTGCGTAGCACATCACACACGCCTTTCGTCCCGTAATGCGACGCAGTTTTAACACAGGTGAAAGAGATGGAAAACGAACGATAAAAACACCTCTCAGCGGCGTTTGGGCGACACAGCGTAAAGGATTCGACTTGGGGCGTTAGACTATCGTTACCACGCCGCGTGGATCGACGGGTCGTGATGCACATACGGGATGGCTGGACGAGATGCGCCACGATTCTCGTCACGTCAGATTATTCATTTTCCCCGTTTTGCTATGAAGAACACGCGCTACGTAACACGAACTCTCTACGCGGCCCTTGCTGTACTCGTGGCCGCCACGATGGCGGTCCCATCGGCTCAGGCTCAAATGTATGACGAGCCGCTGACCTCTGACCGTCCGGGCTTCAGCAACGCTGCCGCGACGCTGCAACAGGGTGCCTTCCAGACCGAACTCGGCTACAGCTTCGCGAATACGGCGGATGTATTTGGAGACGAGTCCGCCTCGTCCCATAACCTGGGTCAGCTCCTCCTTCGGTACGGCGTGACCGATGCATTCGAACTCCGGGCGAACGTGGGTTCGTACGAATACCAGGAAGTCCTCGACCCATCCCTTACAAATCCGTCGCTAACGGATCCGGAAACGACCTACGAAGGTGGCTACTTCGGCCCATCCGTTGAAGCAAAAGCACGCCTTTTCCGGAACGAGACGTCGACGCTGTCGGCCTTTTCCTCAACCTTGCTTCCGGTTCAGACAGGTTTCTACGACAGCAACCCGGATCAGCGTGCGATCCAGACACTCGCACTGCTCCTTGACGGCCAACTGGGTACGGGCGTATCGCTCACCATCAACGGTGGAACGCAGTTCTACTGGGACGGTGGCGTGCAGGAAGATCGCCAGTTCTCGGCGCTCTTCATCCCGACCCTCAACTTCGCCATTAATGATCAGGTGGGAGCCTACGTCGGGTACTACGGTGAGTACACAGAATTCGCGAACACGAACTTCGTGGAGGGTGGACTGACGTTCCTCGCCAACGAGAACACGCAGCTGGACCTCAACACGGGATACCGTGTGGACGACAACCTCGACCAGTTCTTCATCGGTCTTGGCCTATCCCAGCGTTTCTAAGTGGCGCATAGCATGGTGAATGCGGCGCACGTTTTGGTGCCGCCATCATTCCGCGGACCGAGGGGCCACGTGCCTCCCGGTCCGTTTTTTATTTGCTCTCCGCTCTGCGGTCGAAGGCCGAACCCATTCGAGGACGCGATGTAACAGCCCGCGCTCCCGCAGACGTCTTTTCCAACACCGCCTCTCTCCACGCTCATGACTATCGACGCGAAGACGCGTCTCGTCACGCTCCTCGGTTTCCCGGTCGAACACTCGATGTCTCCTGCCCTTCACAACCCTGCCTTCGAAGCGCAGGGCGTGAATGCAGCCTATGTCGCGACGCCAGTGCGACGCGAGGATCTGGCAACAGCGGTGAACGGACTCCGAGCCATGCACTTCCTGGGAGCCAACGTCACGATTCCTCACAAACAGGCGGTCCTCCCGCTGCTAGATGTCGTGACGGAAACGGCCGAAGCGGTTGGGGCCGTCAATACGATCGTCTGCCAAGGTACGGACGACGAGATCCTGCGACTGAAGGGGGACAACACGGACGTGGCGGGATTTGTGATGCCGCTCGCCGACCACGCGACCACACTCCGCGACGGCAGCGCAACCATCCTCGGCGCGGGAGGCGCTGCCCGCGCCGTCGTCTACGGACTGCTCACCCGGTTCGACCTCCACCGCCTTACGATCGCCGCCCGGCGGCCGGAGCAGGCGGAGGCGCTCGCACGCGAATTCTCGCCATGGGCAGACGGTACGGCGGTTACGGCTACAGCACTGGCCGAGGCCCCAGTGCGTGCCAGCCGTTTGGTCGTCAATGCGACGCCGGTGGGCATGCACCCGAACGAAGACGAGACGCCATGGCAAACCGTGAGCGATTTCTCCGACGGCCAGATCGTATACGACCTTGTCTACAACCCACGCGAAACGCGTCTACTCCGCGAAGCATCGGAACGCAATGCCACCGTCATCGGCGGCCTCGACATGCTCATCGGACAGGCCGCCGACGCCTTCCGGCAGTGGACCGGACGAGAAATGCCGATCTCCCTCGTCCGCAGCGCCCTCTAGATTCCAATCCCCTCGCGCGACCTCGGGCGCATCTCCTATTCTCCTGCCTGCGCTTCTCTCCATCCATCCTGTTTGCCATGGTCATTCGTCCGAACGTCTTCGCCGACATGTCGCCCATCACGGCTGGATTCTCGACGCGCAACGGAGGCGTCAGCTCAGCGCCCTTCGACACGCTCAACCTCGGCTTCTCGACGGAGGATGACCCGGACAACGTCACGACGAATCGGCTCCGTTTCTGCAACGCTCTGGGAGCGGTACAGGACCAGATCGTGGAGGCCGGACAGATCCATGGAAAGACGGTTCGCGCCGTAGATGAACCCGGCGTCGTTCCAGAGTGTGATGGCCTCGTCAGCGATACGCCCGGCGTTCTGCTCTGCATCGGAACGGCCGACTGCGCCGCCGTGCTTCTCGCAGACCCCGACGCCGGCGTGGTTGGCGCCTGTCACTCCGGCTGGCGCGGAACCGCTGCGGATATCGCAACAGAAACGGTCAAACACATGGTTGACCTTGGCGCCCGCCCACAGCAGATGTCCGGATACGTCAGCCCGTGCATCTCACTGGATGCGTTTGAGGTCGGGCCCGAGGTGGCCGAGCAATTCGACGCAAAGTACGTGGAGCAACGGGCTGAATGGGATCGACCGCATGTTGACTTGAAGGCGGTGATTCGGGACCAGCTAACGCAGGCCGGCCTTTCCAGCGAGCGAATCGAGATCTCACCCTACTGCACCATGCTGGACAACGGCGACTTCTTCTCGTATCGTGCCGCAGGCGGGATCACGGGCCGCATGTTCGGCGCCATCGGTCGATCCCTGCGCCAATAGCTTTCATCAACGCCGATGCGGGGGATGCCCTACCAACCGCTTGGCAAAAAGTCGATCCAATTTATCGTTAGCGGGCACAGCGGAGGTTCGTTTTCGTTGAGGCGCCGTGACATTTTTACTTCGATGACCTTCTCTCTATCCTATGCCCATTGCTTCGTCTGATTATGCCGCGCCCGCATGGCTGATTGGAGGTCACGCTCAGACGCTCTACGCGACGCTCTTCAGGGGCGTGGACTTCCAGTACAAATACACGGAACGTATTAGCACGCCGGACGACGACTTTCTGAACCTCCACTGGACCAAGCCGAGCGATGCCGGAAGCGTATCGGAGCCGAGTCGCCTGAACCGCGTGGCCGTCCTCACGCACGGGCTTGAGGGCAGTGCCCAGCGCAACTACATGCGCGGGATGGCGAAAACGCTCGTCCGGCACGGGTGGGATGTGGTCGCCTGGGATCTGCGCGGCTGCGGAGAGGAGCTCAACCGAACCGTCCCGACCTATCACAGCGGGAAGACCGAGGACCTCGATGTTGTCGTGCAGCACGCCCTGTCGAAAGGATACGACCAGGCCGCCCTCGTTGGATTTAGCCTGGGCGGGAATATGACGCTCAAGTACGTCGGCGAACGGGGGGAAGCCATTGACGACCGGATCCAGCGCGCCGTCGCAATCTCCACGCCCGTCGACCTGGAGGCCTCGTCTCGCCGAATCTCCGAACGGTCGAACTGGCATTACACGCAGTACTTCCTCCGATCGCTGCGCGAGACCGTTCGCCAAAAGGCCGAGCGCCATCCAAACGTTGTCGACCGCACGCTCATGCAGGGCGTCCGTACGCTCACAGACTTCGACAACGCCTTCACCGCCCCACTCAACGGCTTCCGCGACGCACAGGACTACTACCGGCAATCCAGCAGCAAACAATATCTTGGCGAGATCGCGATCCCAACCCTTCTGCTGAACGCGGCCAACGACCCGTTCCTCCCGGACGAGTGCTACCCGCACGAGATCGCCCGTGATCACAACCTGCTGACCCTCGACACCCCCGGCGAAGGCGGTCACGTCGGTTTCGTCTCGTCCGAGCCCGATGGTGCGTACTTTTCGGAAATCCGAACAGCCGACTTCCTCAGCCAGCAGGTCGTCGCGATCACCAACGCCTGACGAACGTCCCGTAAGTGCTACGGATCACGGGGACACGCCTTCGCACCGGCTGATCCACAATTCAAAATATTCATTCCGCACTTCGCACTTCACACTTCGCAATCCACATCTCGCATTTCGAAATCCCCGACCCTATTGCCCGCCGAGGATAATCGGCAGCCCACCGGACTCAGAGCCGCCAACGACCACGACCTTCGAATTCGACGATTGCGCCAGTTCTCGCGTCGCCTCGATGCCTTTGAATCGCAGGAATTCAGGGGACAGGCTTTCCGTGATGATCCGCTGGTATTCGGCTTCTCCCTCGGCCTCAATTCGCTTCCGTTCAGCCTCCAACTCTTCCTTCTGCAACGTGTACTCGTAGCGCTGCGCCTCCTGCTCCTCCTTCAGCTTGTTCTCGATCGCGCTCTGAATCTGTTGCGGCAGGCGAACGTCGCGGATCAGCACCGCCTCGATCGTCACGTACTCGGTCTCCACGCCCGTACGAACCCGGTCGATCATTTCTGTTTGTAGCTCCTCGCGTTTGCTGGAATAGAGTTCCTCGGGCGTAAACAACCCGACGACCTCACGGGCCGCGCTACGGAGCTCGGGCTGAACGAGCTTCTTGTAATAGTCCGTGCCGTACGTGGTGTGCAGTTGCGGAAGCTTTCCTGCGTCGGGCTTCCACCGAACCGACACGTCCATTCCGATGGACAGGCCGTTCGACGAGAGCGCGGTGATTTTCTCAAGTTGCTCCTGCACTCGGACGTCGTAGCGAATGATATCGACCCACGGCGCGTGCACCTTCAGCCCTTCACCGACGGTATTATCGAGATTGGTCCCCCCGAAGACGCTGTACTTCACGGCGGCCTCTCCACTTTCGACCGTCGTCGACATGCAGCCGGGAATCAGGATGGCAAAGAAAATGAGTCCAACGATAGCGCCTCCGACACGGAGAGCGGCTTTCGTGAGATTGGGATAGCTTGCCATACTGGAGACCTGCAGGTTGCAATTCGAGAGAGAAAAAAGCGTACATCTAACGTCGACGTGAGCGACGTCTGCTACGGTGACGAGGTACCAACAATCGTTTAAGCCGACTCCTTCTGCAGGACGCGCTCACTGCTTTCCAGTCGTACGTCGCGGCATTTGAGCTGGAGGGTCGTGCGACCATTCCACGTGTTCTCCTCGACGGAATACAGCAATTCGATCGGTTCGCCGGAATCATAGCTCTCGCGAACCACGTCCAGTTTGTTGCCCATGCCGAAGCCGATGACGTCGTAGCTCTGACGCGAGTCGGAGTCTGCCTCCCGCACACGAAACTTCAGGTGGTTACCGCCACGGCCAACCGTCCGTGGCTTGCCGTCCAGAACGAGATTGCCGGAATGAAAGACGGGCGTCGCGTTCGCCGGCCCGTGTGGACCGAACTGCTTCAGCACCGCCCAGAAGCGACCGCGGTGCTCCCCGACAACGTCCAGCGGCATGGACGCGTCGACCTTGATCGCCGGCGTCAGCATTTCGGCCGTGATCCGCTTCCCAACCGCCTCGTCGAACGCATCGCGGAACGCATCCACCTGATCCTCAGGAAGAGACATGCCCGCGGCGTAGTCGTGCCCTCCGAACTGAGTGAGCACATCTTCGCAATCCGACAGAGCGTCGTACACGTTGACGCCCGAAATCGACCGTGCCGACCCTTTCACCTCGGCGCCATTCCGGGCCAGGAGAATCGCGGGCTTGTGGAAATGCTCCACGACGCTCGATGCTACGATGCCGATGATGCCGAGATGCCATTCGGGGTTGTAGAGAACGAGTCCGTGCGGCGTGCGCGACGTGATCTGGCGCTCCGCCAGCTCGATCGCTTCCTTTTCGATCCGATCGTTGATCTCGCGACGCTCCCGGTTCAACGTCTCCAGTTCCCGGGCCATCGGTAAGGCCGTCTCGACATCCGGCGCGAGCATGAGGTCGACGGCGAGGTCCGCCTGCGCCATGCGCCCGGCCGCGTTGATGCGCGGACCGATGGTAAAGACAATTTTCCCCGTCGACGTGACATCCGCCAGATCGAGATCTGCCGTCTGTGCCATCGCGCGCAGTCCGGGGCGAACCTCGTCCTTCTCCTGCAACACCCGCAGGCCCTCGGCCATCAGCACTCGATTTTCGCCGTACAACGGGACGATGTCACTAGCCGTGGACACCGCGAGGAGATCGAGGTAACGAAACGCGTCGTCGGCAGGCTGCCCCAGCCGATCGAGCGTTGCCTGCACGAGCTTGAACCCAACGCCACATCCGGAGAGCTCCTTGAACGGATACTCGCAATCATCGCGCTTTGGGTCGAGGATCGCGACCGCTTCTGGAAGCGTAGCCTTGGGCGTGTGGTGGTCGCAGATGATGAGGTCGAGACCGAGCTCACGGGCATACGCGGCTTCCTCCATCGCCGTGATCCCGCAATCGAGAGCAATAACCAATGTCGCTCCGATCTCGCGGGCCCGATCCAGCCCCCGCGACCCAAGCCCGTACCCGTCCTCGTAACGGTCCGGAATAAAGACGTGCGCATCGACTCCCTGCGACCGCAGAAAGTCCGCCATAAGAGCGGAGGCCGTTGTCCCATCTACATCGTAATCGCCGTACACGAGTACCGGATCGTCCGACTCGATCGCCTCCGCGACGCGATCGGCCGCTGCCTCCATGTCCTGCATAAGGAAGGGATCGTGGAGCGCTTCACGGTCTGCCCGAAAGAAGTGCCGCGCCTCATCAAACGACGAGACGTTGCGAAGCGCAAGAGCACGAGCGAGCGCTTCCGGCAATCCATTGAGCTCCTTCTGAAGATCAGAAATGACATTCGGATCGTCGACGGAGCGGAGAATCCAGCGATACGTCATATGCGGACCGAAACGATACATTCTATCAGCGGACATGAGACCGACAAGCGAATCGGCCGGCACTCACTATCTTAAGACACATCGTGTGCTGTATCATAACATGCGATGGGGATTCTGTCTGAAAACTCCACGATGACAGCCTTTCTCAACGAAACCGGAATATAGTTAAAGAACGTACCCTTTACTCACGGAGAGATCTCGTCTCGACGAACGCATCGCTCTGTCAGGTGACGAGCACCGAATCCCTGTGGGGCTGCCAGTGAAGTGCTTACCAAGACCGCTCCCACGGCACGCCCCTTGCTTGAGTAGACAACCCTTTGACATTCCAAATGAAGGCACTCATCGGCGGTGCAACGTAATTTTTATGCGCCGAAAGCTATTTGCTGCCGAGAGAGTGGACACGCGTGCACCCTGGAACGTTTAGGTGGTACAATCAATCTAGTGTTGTACGCCTCCCACTCGGCTCCCGTCGTACATGTGGCCCCGGGCAACCGAGGTACATAATGTAGCGATCCTTTCCGGCCTCGGCACGTGTACATTACAGGTTTACCTCTGCCTGGTGGCTCTTGACCCCCGGGTGCTCTTTACCGGCCGACTCGTTCGATAACTCCTCGTCGTTCGGTTTCGTCCCCTGCCTGCGCCGCATTCAACTGCAGGCACTTCTTTGCTTTATCTATCTACCCCATCCAATACGGACGGTGCAACCGGTTTTATCCGGCCCGCAGTGGCCACCGATCCAGATCTGAGTCGGCCGTCGACGCCTGCTCGTTTCTCTCGGTTGGCGCGTCGTACGGACGGTGCGCGTATGCTTCATTGCCCTGCGCCTCCCCACAGACATTCTTGTCGTTGCGGCGCTCTCTTCTCTGCCAACCTCGGCACGCCTTAACCTCGATTTACTGATTCGAATGAAAATTTCCACGCTTCAAGAAAAGAAGCTCGACGAGCTCCGCGACATCGCGCGTGGTCTCGATCTTCGTGGGTACAGTAAACTCCGCAAGCAAGACTTAATCTACCGTATCCTGGAAGCGCAGGCGGAGGATGCGGCTCGTTCCGGCTCTTCGAGATCACGCAACGGGTCCACAAACGGATCCTCCGACTCCTCGAGGAAGCGTTCGAGCAACCGGTCGAAGAAGTCATCGAGCAATTCTTCAAACTCAAGCGGCCAGGAGGACAAATCATCGCGGAAGAACCAGCGAGGTAGCGGCAAAGCTTCCGGAAACGGTGGCCGATCGTCTAAGGACCGTCAAAAAGGGAGTGCGTCCTCGAAAAACGGATCGTCGAAGAAACGTTCGTCCAACGGCGACAAAAGCTCTTCAAACCGGGGATCCAACCAGAAGTCTAACTCGAAACGATCTTCGTCCAAGGGATCACACGACGGACGCTCAAAACAGCAGCAGTCGAGCAAAAAGAACTCGATCTACGCGGATCGGCCGGAATACATGGCCGAGTACGATGCCGACGACACCGAACTCCGCGGCATGATCGAGAAGGTCGGGCTACTTGAGGTGCTGCCCGATGGCTACGGCTTCCTCCGGTCAGACGAGTACAATTTCGAGTCCAGCCCGGATGACATCTACGTCTCTCCGTCGCAAATCAAGCGCTTCGGCCTTCAGGATGGCGACACGGTCTTCGGGCAGGTTCGGCCACCGAAAGAAGGCGAGAAATACTTCGCACTAATTCAGGTTCACACCGTCAATGGCTGCAAGCCGGGCGAACTGGAAGAGCGGCGCGAGTTCGATTACCTGACTCCCATCTTCCCAAACAAGCGCCTCACGCTGGAGACCGATGCCACGGAGTACGGGCAACGCATCATCGACCTCTTCGCCCCGATCGGCATGGGGCAGCGCGGCCTGATCGTCGCCCCGCCGAAAGCCGGTAAAACCGTTCTGCTGCAGAAGATCGCGGCCGGGGTCACGAAGAACCATCCGGATGCGCACCTCATCATGCTCCTGGTCGATGAACGGCCGGAGGAGGTGACCGACATGGACCGGCACGTGGATGGCGAGGTCATCGCGTCGACATTCGACTCCGATGCGGAGAAGCATGTCGAAATCGCCGACACGGTCATGATGAAGGCGAAACGACTCGTCGAGTCCGGCCAGGACGTCATCATCCTACTCGACTCGATTACCCGCTTGGCCCGCGCGCACAACGCAGTGGTGCCGAGCAAGGGACGCACGCTCTCCGGCGGTGTCGAAGCCGGTGCCCTCCGCGGTCCGAAGCAGTTCTTCGGCGCAGCGCGCAATGTGGAAGAAGGCGGCTCGCTAACGGTTATCGGCACGGCGCTGATCGACACGGGCAGCAAGATGGATGAGGTCATCTTCGAGGAGTTCAAGGGCACGGGCAACATGGAGCTCGTCCTGAATCGCACAATGGCCGACCGACGCATCTACCCCGCGATCGACCTGATCAAATCCGGGACACGACGGGAGGAGCTCCTCATCTCCAAACCACAGATGAAGCGGATCTGGGTTCTCCGGAAGATCCTCGCCGACATGGATGCCATCGAAGCCATGCAATTCCTGCTGGACAAAATGGAGGGAACGGAGGACAACGACGACTTCCTCGCGACGATGAACTCGTAGCGCCACCTTCGCACCTCATCGTTCGGTCAAGCGCCCGCCTTGCCGCCCTCTTCGACGGAGGGTGAACGAGCCAGGCGTTTTCCATTTCCCCGTGACCTTCCTTCCCAGAACAGGATATCTCGCCGGCTGCTACAGGAATCTGCCGATTACGACACGACGGGAAGACGTGCGGAACGTCGTATAGTTTGATGGAGTGATCCATATATCTCGCTTTCCCCACCTCTCAATTGGCTCGTATGTATCGCCACATCGTCGCTATCGCCGCAGCTGTGTTCTTGCTGTCTGGAACATCCGGTTTCGCGCACGCACAGTCGAACGAACAATCTGACGACGCCGGCCCCTTCCTGAGACACCCGGCCGTGTCCCCCGACGGTAATACCATCGCATTTTCGTACCAGGGCGATATCTGGACCGTGCCCGCATCGGGTGGGCGCGCGTTCCGACTCACGGTGCATGAAGCCTACGAAGGCCAACCGCAGTGGAACGACGCCGGGACCCACCTCGCCTTCACGAGCAACCGGCACGGCAATGCCGATGT
This sequence comes from Longibacter salinarum, assembly GCF_002554795.1. Lineage (NCBI taxonomy): Bacteria > Pseudomonadati > Rhodothermota > Rhodothermia > Rhodothermales > Salisaetaceae > Longibacter > Longibacter salinarum. Next base: position 26,606 of record NZ_PDEQ01000005.1, read on the forward strand.
CTTCGCTATGACGGCCGAGGGCAATACGCCCGTTCGGCTGACGTATCATTCGACAAACGATCGCGTCACCGACATCACGGCAGACAACCGCGTCCTCTTCAACACGGAGCGCACCTACGTCCAGGTCGAGCGAGAGAGTGAGGTCTACCACGTGCCGATGGACGGCGGAATGCCCGACCGGCTCCTCAACGCCCTCGGCGACGGCGCTACGCAATCGCCCGACGGACGCTTCATCGTGATGGAGCGCGGCAGCAACCGCACCACGCGAAGCGATTACCGTGGCCCCGCGAACCGCGACCTCTGGATCTACGACACGCAGGAGGAGAGCTACCAGCAGATCACGCAGTACAACGGCAACGACTACGCGGCGGTGTGGGCCGGACCGCGCGAGCTGTACTTCATCAGCGACCGCAGCGGCACGCGCAACGCCTACCGCCTGCAACTCGCGGACGATGGCTCCGCCAGCAGCGAACCCGAAGCGCTCACGAACTACGACCGGGACGGCGTCCGTACGCTATCTGCCAGCGCAGACGGTAGCCTTATCAGCTTCGAGCGCATGACGAACGCGTATACGCTCGACGTGGACGGCGGAGAGCCGCAGATCCTCAACGTCACCGTCCCGCGCGATGCACGAAATGTGCCTGTGGACCGCATGACCATGTCGGACGAGGCCCGCGAATTTGCCGTCTCCCCGGACGAGTCGCAGATCGCGTACGTGGTTCGCGGCGAAATCTTCGTCACGGAGACAGACACCGAAGAGCCGGAATCCAACCGTCTCACGCGTCATGCCTACCGCGATCGCGACGTCGTATGGGTGAACGAGAAAACCCTTCTGTTTACCAGCGACCGCGAAGGACAGTACGATGTCTTCCGCCTGACCTCCACCGACCCGGAGGCCGAATCGCTGTTTGAAAGTCTCCAGCACTCGGTCGAACGCATCACGTCCAGCGATGTCGATGAACGACATCTCGTTCTCTCTCCCGACCGCGATCGCGTCCTCTTTCTCCGCGGTCAGGGTACCCTCGTTTCTGCATCCGTTTCCGACGACGGCCTCTCGGACGAGAACGTCCTGATTGAGGGATGGGCGGAGCCGCGCGACGTCACGTTTAGCCCGGACGGGCAGTGGATCGCCTACTCGCAGAGCGACCTCGACTTCAACGAGGACGTCTTCATCCTTCCTGCCGATGGCGACGGCACCCCCGTGAACGTCAGCCAGCACCCGCGCTCCGACGGCAACCCTGTCTGGAGCCCGGACGGATCGAAGCTGGGCTTCGTGTCGGAACGCAGCGGCAACGACGCTGACATCTGGTTTGCCTGGCTGACGGAAGAAGACTTCGAGCGCACGAAGCGGGACTGGGAAGAGCTGCAAGAAGAGACGGAGGACGAGACGAAAGAGGACGACGAGCAAACCGTACCCGTAGATATCGACCTCGAAGATATCCACGAGCGCCTGGTACGCGTGACGTCGATGCCGGGCAACGAAGATTCGCCCGTGATCGACAAAGAGGGACAGACCTTTTACTTCGTCGCCGGGGAGCGGGGACGCACCACCACCTACGATCCGTCGCCCGACCTCTACAAGATCAAGTGGGACAGTAGCGAACGGTCGCAGATATCGCAGGGGGGAATTTCGCCCTCTGACATCGTCCTCGGCCCGGAAGCATCCACCCTCTACTTTCGTCAGCGAGGCGGCCGCCTGGCGCAATTCGCAACGACGGGCTCCGACGTGGAGTCGCTACCGTTCACAGCGCACATGACCGTCGACCGGAGCGAGGAGCGGATGCAGATTTTTGAGGAGGCGTGGCGTTCGATCGCCAACGGCTTCTACGACCCCGACCACCATGGTGTGGACTGGGATGCCCTGAAGGACAAGTACCGCCCGTGGGCACAGCGCGCCTCCACGATTCAAGATCTGCAGGAGGTCATGAATCTGATGCTCGGTGAGGTCAACGCAAGCCACATGGGTTTCTACCCGGCCTCCCTCTTCGGCAGCAACGGAGGAGCCGAAACCGGACTCCTCGGCGTTGAGCTCGACCCAACCGATGACGGCGCTCGCATCGTTCGCGTGGTACCCAACAGCCCGGCCGATCGCTCGCTCAGCCGTCTGTACGAGGGAGACGTTATCCTCTCCGTCAACGGTTCGTCCGTCGCCGACGCCCGCAACATCTACGCGCTCCTCGACGGGACCGTCGACCAACGCACGCTTCTCCGCGTCCGCGGCCAGGATGGCGACACGCGCACGGTCCGCATTCGCCCAACAGACGATCTCGACGATCAGCTGTATCGTGAATGGGTCGAAGATCGGCGTGAACTGACGGAGGAATACTCCGGTGGACGCCTCGGCTACATTCACATCGAAGGCATGAACTGGGAAAGCTTCGAGCGCTTCGAGCGAGAGCTCGTCGCTAGTGCCGGGGACAAGGAAGGTCTGCTGGTTGATGTCCGATTCAACGGTGGCGGCTGGACGACCGACTACCTCATGACGGTGCTGACCACCCGCCGGCACGCCTATACGGTGCCGCGCGGCGCAACCTCAGACATCGACAATCACGAGCAATTCCGCTCGCACTACCCGTTCGGCGAACGCCTCCCCTACGCGGCCTGGACGAAACCCGTCGCCGCCCTCTGCAACCAGAACAGCTACTCGAACGCCGAAATCTTTTCGCACGCCTTCAAGCAGTTCGACCTCGGGCCTCTCGTCGGAACGCCCACGTTCGGTGCCGTCATTTCGACGGGCGGCGTCGGGCTGATCGACGGGTCCTTCGTCAGACTCCCGTTCCGCGGCTGGTGGGTTTACGAAACGGACGCGAACATGGAGGGCACGCCGGCGACGCCTGATATCACCGTAGAGAACGCACCCGATCACCGTGCGCAGGGGACGGATGCCCAGCTTCGCCGGACCGTCGACGAACTTCTTCAGCAACTCGATGGCCAACAGGCGACAGGGCCCTCTAGCTCGGACGACGGCAGTGGCCCGAGTGGTCGGTAACGTGTAGCCTCTAAAATTGCGCAAGATCCTTTCAGGTGGGAACCGTTCCCATACATCCGTGTGGTAAACGATTGCCCTAGCGCGTACATTGCAACTTAACTTTTCTGTCCTGGCATGTCTCAGAACGTCAAGCTGTCTGCTATTTTGTTCGACATGGACGGCGTCCTCGTCGATGTTTCCCGCTCATATCGACGCGCCATCGAGGAGACGGTCGAGCACTTTACGGGGCGGAAGATCGGAGCGAACACGGTCCAGCGGTATAAGAACTACGGAGGGTTCAACGACGACTGGAAGCTCACGCACGCGATCATTACGGACACCGCAATGGAGGTGCCGCTCAGCCGCGTGATTGAGGAGTTCCAGAATCGCTATCGTGGCGAGAACTGGGACGGCGTCATCACAGAGGAGACGCCGCTCATTAGCGAAGAAACGCTCCAGGCGCTCAACACGGACGAGCGCATCATGGGCATCGTCACAGGGCGCCCGGAAGAGGAAGCTCTGTGGACGCTGGACCACTTCGGGTGGAAGAAATACTTCCCGCTCCTCGTCTCCAAGGAGAAGCAGGGAGAACGCCCGAAACCGCACCCCTTCCCGCTGAATCACTCCCTGACGATTCTTGCCGCTGCCGGCCGCGACGTCTCCCCGAAGGAGGCCGTCTACATCGGTGACACGGTGGACGACATGGAAGCCGCTCGAAAGGCAGGCATGTGGGCCATCGGTATCGTCCCGCCCTACGTAGATGCCGATGACCACCGCCCGCTCCTCCGCGATAAAGGCGCCCACCTCGTCCTCGAAGATCCGAACGAACTGCCGGACCTGTTCGATCGCTTCGGCGAGGCCCTCGCAGCACACTCGCACGCGTAACGCCCCCGAGGAAACCAGATCTCTGACGTACGAAGCGGTGAACCTGCCCGACCGGCACGGTTCACCGCTTTTCTTTTTGATCGCAAAGCACGGTCGCCTTCCGGCAACGAAAAACGACCATTCCTGGCGTGCGTGGTGCACACAGGCGAGCCCCCACTTCGGCTCGTGCACCTACTGCCCGTCCACGACAATTTCGACCCGGCGGTTCTTTTGTCTTCCCTCCCGCGTCTCGTTACTCGCCACCGGCACCTTCGGGCCGTACGCACCGATCTCGAGCGTCGGCGTCTGAATACCGTGCTCCGTGTTGAGGTAATGAGCTACCGCCGCAGCACGTTGTGCGGAGAGGTACCAGTTGCTCGGATAAATGCTGCGGAGACTGTCCCCGATCGGCATGCTGTCCGTGTACCCTTTGATCCGAAACGCACGCCCATCATATTCCCGGTTGATGGTTTGCGCCAACTCATCGATCGCCCGCTTACCACGATCGGTCAGCCAGGCACTGCCCGATGGAAAATACACCACCGGCTCGAGGGTCGTCGTCTCCTCCTGTGTTTGCTGCTGCTCTCGAACCGAGGTGCGAAGTCGCTCGACCGTACGAGATAGTTCGTCATTGACCGTCTGCAGCGAATCGACCTGCGTCTGCAGGCGCTCTACCTCCTGTCCGCCGCAGGCAGTCAGAGAAATGGAGAAGACGAAGGCAACACACAAGAACAGAACCGATCTGAGCGTCGACGTACTCATACATGAAACGATATTAGTCCAGAATAGAGGCCCCATGCGAACGGATCGGGACCACTTCAAATCTATGAGACAGCGCTGACGGATGCCAGAAGAGGAATCAAGGTCGCCGTCAACAACGGAAGCAACATGCGCGTGATATGTACTGGATAAACGGAGCGGTTTTTCCTAAGCGTCTGTCAACTGCTGTTCTCTGCGAACCGGCGGATCGTGCCTTCCACCCGGTCCATGTGCCGGGCAAGCGAATCGTATCCAATGTGCTCGCGAGCGACGGGCCATCGCGCCCAGGCCACCCGACGAATCCCCTCCTTCCGCTCCGGCTTAAAGTGTCGCTCCGGCGTCTGCATCAGGTACCAGTGCGTTATCTTTACGGCGTAAACGCCCCCATCCGGATACGCGTGATGCGTGGTCCCCAGCGGCTGATGCTCCGCCAATTGCTCGATGCCAACCTCCTCGCGGACCTCGCGCAGAGCACACTCCGCAATGCTTTCACCCGGATCCAGCTTGCCTTTCGGCAAATCCCAGACTCCTCTTCGATGAATCAGAAGGAGAACGGGTTCGCCATCTACAATGCGAAGAACATAACCTCCGCCCGCCTTCACGACCTCCGGCGGTCGATACGGATCCACGTTTCGAATGGCAGTTGACGGCACCCCCTCCACCTCAACCGTTCGTCCCGTCGCTCGCTTCGGCGGACGCTGCATTGTCGACGTGTCCACGACGTAGATCCGCTCCGCTCCCCGGGGTACGTCGCCCAGATCCAGGAAGAGTGTCAGTTCCTCCCCCTCAGGTGCGATAAGACCGTGGCGACGAACCTCGTCGAGGTCATCGCGATACGCATCCGACGGGGCAAAAAGCAACATAGACAGACGGAAAATAGCGAGTGGATCGGTGTGACACAGTGCGCTACTTACACCGGCATCGCATAGTTCAAACAAACCGGTTTTGCAAGAACGATGTAACTCCGGGAACCGGAATTAAAATACCAATATAGCCTATTACTCTCGGCTGATCTTTCCGCACCAACGACTCCTTCATGTCGATCGAAACCATCATCGTGTTCGCCCTTCTGGTCGTGGCGATGGTGCTGTTTATGTCCGATCGCGTGTCCTTCGACGTTACGGCGCTAATCATCCTGTCGACCTTAATGTTGACGGGCATCGTGTCGCCGCAGGAAGGCATCTCGGGCTTCAGCAACGCCGCTACCGTCACAATCGGGGCAATGTTTGTCCTTAGCGAAGGTTTACGTCGGACCGGGGTGTTGAGGCATCTGAGCGATCTTTTTGCTGACGTCGGCGGCGGGAGTTTCTCCCTGACAGTCGGCTTCATGATGGTTGTCATTGGCGTTGTGTCGGCGTTCATCAACAATACCGCGGCCGTCGCCATCTTCATTCCGGTCGTCATCGGTCTCTCCAATCAACTGGGCGTCAGCGCATCGAAATTGCTGATGCCCCTCTCCTTCGCGTCGATGTTTGGCGGGGTCTGTACGCTGATCGGGACCTCGACGAACATTCTCGTCAGCTCGATCGCGGAGTCGCACGGTGCGGAGCCATTCGGGATGTTCGAGTTCACCGCCCTCGGGCTCATCTTTGCCGCGGTAGGCGGAGCCTACACCTTCTTCGTCGGCATCCCGATGATTCCGTCTCGCCGGATGGGCAAGGACCTCACGTCCGACTACGAAATGCAGGAGTACCTGACGGACGTCGTATTATCGGAGGAAAGTCCGCACGTGGGTGAAACGGTGGAAGAGTCCGCGCTCACGAAGGACCTTGACCTGGATATCCTGCAGGTCTTTCGGAGCTCCCGAGAACCCGTTCAGCGCGACCGTGAAGCCCCGCTCGAAGCTGGCAACGTGTTACGCGTCCGAGGCGGCGTACAGGAGATCGAAAAAATGCTGGAACGCGAAGACATCACCCTGCGCCCGGCCCGCGACTGGTACGATGTCGACCTCGAAGGGGGCCCCGACAAGCTGGTCGAAGCCGTAGCCGCACCGGACTCGGCGCTGGAATCAGAAAGCATCGGAGATGTCGATTTCCCCGATCGATTCGGAGCGGTCCCGCTCGCCATCCGCCGCCATGGAACGCTCCAGCAGGAGCACCTGGAAGAGGTTCGCCTGTCCGGTGGCGACTCGGTGCTGCTTAACATCGACGAGGAGCGCGCCTCCGAAATTGAGCGCGACCCCTCGTTTGTCCTTGCCACCGAGGTCGAGGTGGAGCAGTATCGAGAAAAGCGAACGCCGATCGCGCTGACGATTCTCGCTACCGTCGTCCTGCTTGCAGCATTCGACATCACGCCGATCGTGGTGAGTGCGATCGCGGGCTGCGTCGCCATGGTGCTGACTGGCTGCATTACGACCGAAGAAGCCTACCAGGCCATCAACTGGAAAATCATTTTCCTTCTCGCCGGCGTCATCCCCCTCGGGACCGCAATGGAAAATACGGGCGCTGCCGGCATTTTATCGGCCACGTTGATCGACACACTGGGCCCCATTGGCCCGACTGCTGTCCTGTCCGGGTTCTTTTTTCTCTCGATGATGCTGACAAACATCATCTCGAATCAGGCGACGGCAGCCCTCCTCGCCCCCATCGCCCTGCAGGCCGCGGAGAGCCTGGGCGTAGACAGTCGTCCCCTGCTCATGGCAATTACGTACGCCGCGTCCCTTAGCTTCATGACGCCGGTCGGGTATCAGACGAACACAATGATCTACGGACCCGGCCAGTACAAATTTACGGACTTCACCAAGGTCGGTACGCCGCTCAATATTTTGTTGTGGATCCTTGCCACCTTCCTCATCCCCTGGATCTGGCCGTTTTAGAGCCTATTGCAACACCCCGCTTGGGCTGTGCCCAGCGGCGAGAATCTCTCGCTCGGGCTCAACGAACGTAGCAGCGTTTGCGATAGTCCCTTGGCATTCCTTCTCTTCGATCTCCATGTGTAGGATCATTTCCCGGCAATAGTCTCTTCTACACGATCATCACGAAGCCTCGCCGTGACCCGCTTCGTCGATTCTGGATTGTCATGACCGACCGATCCTTCTTGCTCACCATGTCCCTGGTCCCATGACGAACCGGATCAAGGCCTGGATCCGCTACCTTACGGACAGCTCCTCGTGGGTACGCCGCTACGACCTCGACGACATGCGGGCCGACGCCATCGCCGGGGTGACCGTCGGCGTGATGCTGATCCCTCAGGGAATGGCGTACGCCGTCATCGCGGGGCTCCCCCCAATCTACGGGCTCTACGCTGCGCTCGTCCCGACGCTTGCCTACCCGCTGCTGGCATCCTCGCGGCAGCTGGCGATGGGACCGACAGCAATTGACATGCTCATCGTGGCGGCCGGGGTGGCCCCCCTCGCCGCCACCGGAAGCGATGAATACGTTGTTCTCGCGATCTTGCTGGCCGCCATGGTTGGTCTGATCCAGATCGGCATGGGAGCCGCCAAGCTGGGCTTTGTCGCCAACCTGCTGTCTCGCCCCGTGATCACGGGGCTGACAACCGCTGCCGCGCTGATTATTGGGTTCAGTCAACTCGGCAACCTGCTCGGCATTGACCTCGCGAAGTCGCAGTACGTCCACCGCCTCCTCATTGACGCAAGCCAGCACCTGGGCGAAGTCCACGTCCTTTCGCTCGGCATCGGGCTGGGCTGCATCGTGCTTCTCATTCTCCTCCCGCGCATTCAGCCGATGATTCCCGAGGCCCTCGTCGTCGTGATCGTCGCGACGGCACTAAGCTTCGCTCTGGGCTTCGAGCGCGACGGTGTCGAGGTTATCGGATCCATCCCAACCGGTCTTCCGGAGCTGGACATCCCGAGTCTCTCACCGTCGGACTGGCGCGGGCTATTTCCCGCCGCGCTGACGCTCGCCCTCGTGCAGTTCATGAAGAATATCTCCCTCGGGCGCGTCTTTGCGCGGCGACACCGGTACACGATCGACGCCAACCAGGAGCTCCTGGCGATGGGGACGTCGAACCTCTTGGGGAGCTTCGCGCAGGGCATTCCGGCATCCGGCAGCTTCTCGCGATCCGCCGTCAACGATCAGGCCGGTGCCCGCACCCCGGCAGCCAACATTTTCGCGGCCATCATCATCGCGCTCACGCTACTCTTCCTCACGGGCCTCTTCTACTTTTTACCCGTTCCGGTCCTCGCTGCGATCATCATGGTTGCCGGATTCGGATTGATTGACCTACGCGAAGTCCGTGAGCTCTTCGAGGCCCGGCGTCGCGACGGGTACATTGCGCTGTTTACGGCTACCTGCACACTCGTCATCGGCATCCAGGAAGGCATCCTCCTCGGCATCGGCGCCTCGGTGATTATGGTGCTGTACCGGATCAGCCGTCCAAACGTCGCCGAACTCGGACACGTACCGGGAACGCGTCTCTTCCGCGACATCGAGCGATTCGATACCGCCCAGCGTATCAAGGACGTCATGGTCCTGCGCGTCGACGCGGCCTTCTCCTTCGCCAATGCCGAATACTTCAAGGACTTCATTCTCGAAAAGAGCGAGCGAGAGGGCCGTCGGATCCGAGCCGTGATCGTCGATGGAACGAGCATTAACGATCTCGACACCACGGCCGTCGAAGCATTAGAGGTGACAATCGAAACGCTCGAAGCAAAGGATATTGAGCTTCACCTGACGGGTCTCATCGGTCCCGTCCGCGAAGTCGTCCGACGCTCTGGCCTGCACTCGATCGTCGGCGAACGCCACTTTCACATGGAACCGCACGAAGCCGTCGTGGACATTCTACGTCGATGGGACGATGAGCGATACGATGAGGACGACGAGCGCATCGAACGCTACTATGAGACGCTAGATGAGGAGAAAAAGACGTCGACACCGGCCGCTTCCTGATCACCTTTCTTTCTGGCCTCCCTATCTCGTCGGCTCCGACTCATCGCGGGAAACGCTCTATTCACCGCATTCCGGTCGCGTGCGAGTAGATGAATGTCGTGCTTTGCGGCACCATGACACGTGCCCTTATGCCGTCCTGCGACATGCTTCGCTCGTACCTCAATCTCGCTATTCGTACGCTCCGCCGCCGCGTTGGCTATACGCTCGTCAACGTCGTCGGTCTGACGATCGGACTCGGGTGCTGTGCTGTGATCGCCGTCTTTCTCCAGTACGAGCTGAGCTTTGACACGCACCACGACGATGCAAACAGCATCTATCGGATCTACACGCAGTTCGAGGACAACGCGTTTTCCGATATTCAATTTCCGAGCTTTAACCAGTCAACGGCCGAAGATCAGATGGTCGTTCCCCGCCGCATCGCACGTGAGGTGCCCGGGGTGGATGACGTGGCGCAGTTCGTGATCCTCCCCACCCCTCTGTTTGTCGAAAATCCGAAGGGGCAACGATTCGAGTCGGATCGGCAACTGATCACAAATACGGGAGCGGCATTCGGCCGGATGTTTACGTTCTCTCGGATCGCGGGAGCCTCTGTCGAAAAGGCTCTCTCAGAACCCAGGTCGATCGTTCTAACCGAGCGGACGGCCACGAAATACTTTGGGGACGCAAACCCGATCGGTCAGACACTAAGCGTCGGTTCGTCGACGACGGCAACGGTGCGATCGGTGGTCGAGGATCCGCCGATGAATACGCGAATCCGCTTCGACCTCGCACTGTCTGTGACACGCATTCCACGGTGGGCTGCCTTCCGGTACGTAAAGCTGAAGCCGAGCGTCAGACCCGAGACCGTTCAACCCAAAATCGCGACCATCCTGAACGAGTCGTCAGCGTCGTTGAGGGAACGCAAGGCGGATGGCACGCTCATCGGCCACTTCCTCCAGCCGCTCACGAGCATTCATCTGGCCGATCGCATGCTGTATGACCGGACGCCCCACCGCAACCCGGCCTACCTCTGGGCTTTCGGTGCTATCGGACTGCTCGTCCTCGCGATCACCATCATCAACTACGCAAACCTCGCCCTTGCTATTTATGCCGGTAGAAATGCGGAAATCGGCATCCGAAAAGCGCTCGGGGGTCACCGGACGCAGCTTGCCCGCCAGTTTCTCGTGGAGTCGTCCGTCCTCGCGCTGGCCTGTGTGCCTCTCGCCGTCGGCCTCTGCGCGGCCATTATTCCCGGTTTCAACGCACTGATGGACACCGGCATCTCGCTCTGGTCGGTATTCGACCCGATTGTCCTGGCTTCATTGACTGTCCTCGCGCTAGCAGCAGGTCTTGGAGCCGCTAGCTACCCCGCGTTCGTGCTGGCCAAAAAGCAAACGGTGAACCTCTTCGACCACGGTTTTTCAACCGGTACGCGGAAAACGTGGTCGCTGAGACATGGGCTGATCGCACTTCAGTTCATTGTGCTTATCGGGCTCGGCGGGCTGAGCTGGATCGTGTACAACCAACTCGACTTCATGCAGAACAGCGACCTCGGGTATCCGGTCGACACCATCGTGCAGCTCACCTCTGTGCAAGCGGACAGCACGCAGTACCAGCAGTTGAAGCGCAGGATGAACGAATCACCACATATCCTCGCCGTGGGAATCGGGGCACGCCCACGGCAACGCCTCAACCGGGGCCCGTGTGGCGTGACCGGACTTGAAACGGACTACAGCGGCTGCGACTACGAGCGCGTCGATCCGGACTGGTTCGAGGTCGTGGGGATCGACAATGCGGCGGTCGAACGCATTCGGGAGGCCGGACCCAGCGCGCCGGAACAGGTCGTCGTCAATCAAGCCTTCGCCGAGATGGTATCGGCCGAGATCGAATCTCCCGTGGGTCGCGGCATGATCAACGTACCCGACCGCCCGCCTGAAACCCCACCTCCCATCGTGGGCGTGATCCCGAACCTGCACACCAATTCGATGCGGCACGAGATCTCTCCGACGCATTATCACGTCGTAGCCGCGCCTCCGTATGCATACCAGCCCGTAATGCGCATCGCTTCGGGACGAACTCGGGAAGCGATGGCTCATGCGGAAGCGGTGCTGTCCGACATGTTTCCGAATACGCCGCTCGAAATCTCGTTTTTCGACGACACCGTAGCCGAACTCTACGAGCAAGAACGCCGATTCGGCACCCTGGTGACGATTCTTTCGATGCTGGCGATCGTGCTCGCGTCGATCGGCCTGGCCGGTCTTGTCGCGTACCTGACACGGATGCGGATGCGAGAGATCGGCATTCGGAAGGCGCTCGGGGGATCGGTCGCGAGCATCCTCGTGCTACTCAACCGGGAGTACGTACAACTCGTAGCAGCAGGTTTTGTCGTCGGAGCCCCGCTGGCCTGGTGGGCGGGACAGATGTGGCTGGACCAGTTTGCCTACCAAACGAGCATCTCTCCCTGGATCTTCGTCGCGACCGGCGTGGGGGCCATCATGGTGGCTATCGCCGCTGTAAGCACGCAGGCCTATCGTGCCGCGCGCGTCGACCCCGCCCACGTGCTTCGGTCAGAATGAAGCGTCCATAACGACTCTTTCCACCTCCACGTCCCCAGTGTCATGCCTCAATCCACCGCAGCCTTGACTCTCGCGGTTGTTCGCAAGACGTTCCGGTGCGCTATTCTCAACTTGATCGTTTTGTTCACACTCTCCCTCTCACAACCAGCAACCGGACAGCCATTTCCCGATCCAAACGCCCCTTCGTACGCTCGCGGGGAAGCGATCGTCATGACCGCGTCGCCCCGGTTTGCTGACGACGATCTCGGGAATGGGTATCGAGTCGACCTGCTCGGGGTCAAAGGAACACGTTTAGCACCTGCACGCACCGAGTCTGAACGCATTTCGCGGACGGGGGAATGGCTGCGCCGATCGGAGAACGAAGTTACCCTGAACGTCCAGTCGACGGCTGTCGGAATGGTGGATGTCACGCTCCCGGCCGATTCGCCGCGTCGGGTTATGAACGTGATGTTGTATCGTCTCAAACGCGCATCTCGGCTCATCGACACCGGCGTCGACAGGATCGAGGCGACGCCCGAGGCCAGCCTTTTGCTGACGAAAATATACCACGGGCACGCATTCAACCTGGCTATTGTCGGCACGGAAGAAACCTTCACGCCAGAAGCTGTCGCGGCCGTGCGCCGATGCTACGAGGAAGACCGCCCCCTCGAGCCGGTGCTTAAGCGATACGAACTGAAGGTCTCCGCCTCCTCCCGAGGTCTGGTGACGCGCGTGCCGTGGACCGCTGTCCCCGACCGCATTCCAGTCAGCTGGTCAGACGTAAAGGCACTCTATCCGATGGACGAGCCCGAGGCAGTATTTGCCGAGTACACGTTCCTCAGAGACGTAACCCCCGATCCTGTGCAATGGACGCAGTAGTCGGTCCTCGCATGCGCGAATGTCCCTCATTCATCCTCACCTACATATTTTCCTCAAGTCGCGCCGAAATCATGACGCTTATCCGCACGCTCAGCCTGTTTCTTGCCCTGTCTCTTCTCCCGCTCGCGCAGGTATGGGCGCAGTCGCACAGCGACGTAACCGTCAGCGAAGAGGAAATTGAGGAGCGGGTCCGGTCGGCGCCGCGAGGCAACGCCGCCAACAACATCGCCCACTTCTCACCGGACGGCTCCCGGATTACGACAATGACTCCGGGCGGCACCTTCGCCATCCGGGATCTGGAGACAAAAGACATCCTTCAGTCATTTCCGGGACAGTCACGCTACACGTACGAGGCCACGTGGTCCCCCGACGGATCCATGCTCGCGAGTTCCTCGGTCGACGGAACGGTGCACCTCTGGGACGTCGATTCAGGCCAGCGCGTCGCGGTTCTGGATCAGTTTTCGAATGGGTCGCCCACGATGGGCGGTGGCATCACGGAGGCGCGATTCTCACCAGACGGACGGTACCTCGCCGTCTTGCAACGCTACACGCCGGGCCGAGTCGCCGTCTGGGACATGCAAGAAGAAGCAGAAGTGATGCGTGTTGAGCGCTCAGGAAAAGTGTACGGAATGGCCTGGGGCGAGGAGGGGCAGCAGATTTATACGGCGGAGGAAGACGGAGCAATGTATTCGTGGTCGTTTCCCGCGGGCAAAGAGGTCGACCGATGGAAAGTGCAGGATGACTACCTTTTCGACATTGATGTCGCGGGGTCGCGGATCGTGGTTGGAGGTCGGAGCGGTGTGCTACACGTTCTCAACATCGACGACGGACGCATCATCCAGCGTCTTCGTCAGGGATCATTCGTGAACCGCGCGGCCATCGTCCCAAATTCCCCATTCGTGGCGGGCGTGAGCTCCGACGGTATGCTCAAGGTATGGAATAGCGATACCGGTGCCCTCCACTTTCAGCGCTTCGCCCACAACGCGAACGCATACTCGGTCACCGTGTCGCCCGACCATAGAACGCTCGCCACCGTCGGGCAGGATCGCTACGTTCGGCTCTGGGATGTGGAAACGGGCGCCCTTCTCGGCACAATTGGAGGCACGGAGACGAGGTAGACCATGAATCGGCGAAGCTAAGCTGTTTGGTGCATTTCTGACAACAAGATCGCCCTATGTCCCACCCTCTCCGCTCGACATCGATTCTGCTACTGATCGCATCGGTCGCGCTTTTCGGCCTAACGACGGAAGCGGTGTGCGCTCAGAACATTCAGGATCTACTCGACACCACTGCCGACCGTAAAGGGGTTATCTTCGCTCCAGGCGTAATATCATCGCCGGATAGCAGCGAAAGCTCACCGTCAATCACTGCCGACGGCAGCACGCTGGTGTTTACGCGCTACGCAAACTACGGGCAGCAAGTCCCCTACATCGCCACGCGAATCGGTCACTCGGAGCATGACGACGCATGGGATGTCCAGCGCGCTCCATTCGCTGAATTCGTTTACAACCTGGCCATCTCCCCGGACGGCCAGACCATACTCTACCGGCCACCGCGTAGGGGCAACTCGGCATCGAAGCCTACGAGTCGCGTATTCCGCGTTCAAAAACAACCCGGGGGCAAGTGGAGCGATGCCGAAGAGATCGAGGAACTCAGAAAGACGCGCGCAGGGTACTTCGACCTCCAAGAGGACGGCACCCTGTACCTGTACGCACGACCCGGAGAGTCAGACGCTGACCCGAACAAACCGCGCGGCGTGTACCGGACCCATCTGAATGTCGACGGGTCGACCGAGCCTCTAACGTTCGTCGGCCTCCACGTCAGTCCGTCCGGATCGAATACATTCGACCCCGACGTATTCCGCAATGGGCGGCAGATGATCGTCACGCGAGCCGGAATCTCGGCGGAAGAAGAAGAGACGTTGGGCCGAAAAGGGTTTTACCTGCACCGGCGCAGCAGCGACGGGTGGACGAAAGGCCAGCGGCTGAAGCTTCCGTACGGCTGGGGTGCAACCATCCTACCAGACAGCCGGATGCTGTATGTGCATGACGGCGACCTGTACGTGGTATCACTGTAGCCTCCGGGCGTCGGAGGCTGTGCGCAGCGCCTCGCCCCTACATTTGTCGCATCTGCCATTTCTGCTAAAGGAACCGGGAATCGTTGCGGGTCGACGGCGCATTTGGCCGGGCTTACCGAACGGCAAAATGAGTCCACGCTCACTTTATAAACGAGAGACAACCCGCTGCCTTCATCAGAGCCCCGGGACGTTTCGCTCAGGCCAAAGCGATTTATCATGGCCCATCGCGTGAAGTAGAAACCGTTCACAAAAGCTTGAAAAAAGATCACGAAGCTGCTACATTGGTTCATGATACCTTCACCGTATCGCGAACCGGACCCCCGAGACCGCTATGTGCCCCCTTACTCGCCGCACCTCTTTCCTCTGTCTCGCACTCCTCCTTTGGACTGCCGGTAGCGCCTTCGCCCAGCTTCCTTCCAATGAGCTTGAAGGCACCTGGCGCATGGTGTCCCAGGAACGGGTGTATCCCGACTCCACGGTCGACACGCGTGAGGAATGGGGGGCGAATTACAAAATTCTCAACTCGACACACTTCGCCTGGGGACGGGAGACGAAGAACGGAGAGGAAGTTCTCGCCGGTGGGGGGCGCTATGAGTACCACCCCGAGCGCAACATCTACGTAGAGCATATCGAGTACCACTCGTCCCCCGGCTTTCAGGACGTGACGCTTCGTTTCGAGGCTAAGGTCAAGGGGGATCGATGGATTCATGTCGGAGACCTCGGCTCCTACAAGTTGCGCGAAGTCTGGGAACGCGTCGACCCGCAAGAAGCCGAACAGGAGACGGTTGCAAACTCTCCCGTCGGAAATGACGATCGGTAATCTACGCCCTCGACGTGAGGCTCCCGGCGTACGATTCACAAAATCGATCTGCCCGACAACATACGCTCTTTCGTTACACAATCCCATTTTGACCCCCGACCCTGGTGGCGCTTATCGGCGCCACCAGTTTGCTATTGTGCCGTTCTTTCCCAAACGACCGCATTTTACGGGCAACGTTTTGCCATGGGCAAGCGTTAGCGATGCTTACCCGACGTTCGTCCCCCTCGACTCTTGTCTGGAATGGCTGATTTGCTGCAGACGCTACGCGACCTCTGCTCTCAACGAATTCTCCTCCTCGATGGCGCGATGGGCACGATGATCCAGCGCCATGACCTCACGGAAGAGGACTTCCGTGGCGATCGCTTCGCCGATGTGGACGGCGACCTGCAGGGCAACAACGACCTGCTGTCGATCACGCGACCGGACATCATCGGCGAGATTCACCGCGACTATCTTGCCGCCGGCTCCGACATCGTCGAGACCAATACGTTCAGCTCGACCTCGATCGCACAGGCGGACTACGACCTGTCGCACATCGCGTACGACCTGAACGTAGCAAGCGCACAGATCGCGCGAGAGGCGGCTGACGAGTTCTCGACCGAGGACAAGCCTCGCTTCGTCGCCGGCGCCATCGGGCCGACCAACAAAACGCTGTCCGTCTCGCCCGACGTCAACGATCCCGGCTACCGCGACGTCACGTTCGACGAAATCCACGACGCGTATCTCGAACAAGCGCGCGGCCTCGTCGATGGCGGCGTGGACATTCTTCTCGTCGAAACGGTCTTTGATACGCTGAACTGCAAGGCGGCGCTGGTCGCTCTTCAGGACCTGTTCGACGAAATCGGACGTGAGTTGCCGGTGATGATCTCCGGCACGGTCGTCGACATGAGCGGCCGGACGCTCTCCGGGCAGACGCCGGCGGCCTTCTACGAGAGCGTGTCGCACATGTCGAGCCTGCTCAGCGTCGGGCTCAACTGCGCGCTGGGTTCGAAGCAGATGCGACCGTTTATCGAAGAGCTTTCCGACGCCGCCGAGTGCCTGACGAGCCTCTACCCGAACGCCGGACTCCCAAATGAATTCGGCGGCTACGACGAGACGCCCGACTTCATGGCGGAGCAGCTCGACGACTACGCCGGTGAGGGCTGGGTGAACATCGTCGGCGGCTGCTGTGGCACGACGCCGGATCACATCGAGGCCTTTGCAACGGTCGCAGCCAATCACACGCCGCGTACACCCTCCGAGCGGACGCCAACCCTGCGCGTCAGCGGACTCGAGCCGCTGTCTCTCACGCCCGAGCTCGGGTTCGTTAATATCGGAGAGCGGACGAACGTGACGGGCTCTCGGCGCTTCCGCGAGCTCATCAAGAACAACGACTACGAGACCGCGATCAGCGTGGCGCGCCAGCAGGTCGAGAACGGCGCGCAGATGATCGATGTCAACATGGACGAGGGGATGCTCGACTCCGCCGACGCCATGAAGACGTTCCTGCAGCTCATTGCCGCCGAGCCCGACATCGCGCGTGTTCCGATCGTCCTCGACTCCTCGAAGTGGGAGGTGATCGAGACCGGCCTGAAGTGCGTCCAGGGTAAGGCCGTCGTGAACTCCATCTCGATGAAGGAGGGCGAAGAGGAATTCCTCGAACACGCGCGCCTATGCCGGAAGTACGGCGCGGCCGTGATCGTGATGGCCTTCGACGAAGACGGACAGGCCGACACGTACGAACGCAAGATCGAGATCTGCGAGCGAGCCTACCGCCTCCTCGTGGACGAGATCGACTTTCCGCCGCAGGACATCATCTTCGACCCCAACATCTTCGCTCTCGCCACGGGGATTCAAGAGCACAACGAGTACGGTACGTCCTTCCTCGACGCCGTCGAGTGGATCAAGGAAAACCTTCCCCACGCACGAACATCGGGCGGCCTCTCGAACGTTAGCTTCTCCTTCCGCGGTAACAACCCGGTGCGGGAGGCGATGCATACCATCTTCCTGTACCACGCCATCCAGCGCGGCCTGGACATGGCGATCGTCAACGCCGGCCAGATTGAGGTCTACGACGAGATCGACCCTGAACTGCGCGACCGGATCGAGGATGTCGTCTTCAACCGTCGCGACGACGCCACCGAGCGGCTTGTGGAGATGGCGGAGGAGATCGCTGAGCGCGACACCGGCAAAGAAGCCGAGCAGGAGACGGCCGCGTGGCGCGAAGAGCCCGTCGAAGACCGCATCGAGCACGCGCTGGTGAAGGGCATTCTCGACCATATCATTGAGGACACAGAGGAAGCGCGAGACAAGTATCCGTCTCCGCTCGAAGTCATCGAAGGCCCGCTGATGGATGGAATGAACGTCGTTGGCGACCTCTTCGGCGACGGCAAGATGTTTCTCCCACAGGTGGTGAAGAGCGCCCGTGTCATGAAAAAGGCGGTCGGCTATCTGAAGCCCTACATCGAGGAAGAGAACGCGGCCGAAGACGCCAGACGCGAGGCTGCTGGAGAAGCGCCGCGCGAGGACACCGACACCCCGAAGGTTCTCCTCGCAACCGTCAAGGGCGATGTCCACGACATCGGCAAGAACATCGTCGGCGTCGTGCTTCAGTGCAACGGCTACGAGGTCGTCGATCTCGGCGTCATGGTACCCGCGCAGAAGATTCTGGAGGAGGCCCGCGCGCACGATGTGGACATTATTGGCCTCTCGGGTCTGATCACGCCGAGCCTCGACGAGATGGTGCACGTCGCGAAGGAGATGGAGCGGGAAGGATTCGACGTGCCGCTGCTCATCGGTGGCGCGACGACGTCCGAAATCCACACCGCCGTGAAGATCTCCGAGCACTACAGCGGTCCGGTCATCCACGTGCTCGACGCCTCCCGAAGCGTCAATGTGGCCGGTAACCTGCTCGCGGAAAACCTGCGCGACGCGTTCCTCGGCGACGTCAAGGAAAAGTATGAGAAGCTCCGCGAGCGCCACGCCCGGCGTAGCGGCAAGAAAACGCACCTCTCGATCGAGGAGGCTCGGGCCAACAAGTTCACGTGCGACTGGGACGAAGTGCCAATTACACGACCCGCGAAGCTCGGGACCACGGTTCTGCCGAAGGTGCCGATTTCCACGCTGCGCGACTACATCGACTGGACCCCGTTCTTCATTGCCTGGGACCTCAGCGGATCGTACCCGCGCATTCTCGAGGATGAGGAAAAGGGGGAGGAAGCCAAGCGTTTATACGATGACGCCAACGCACTTCTCGACGAACTCGACGCCCGCCAGCAGATCACCTGCAACGGCATCTTCGGGCTCTTTGCCGCGAACAGCGTCGGCGACGACATCGAGCTTTACACCGACGATTCCCGCACGGAGGTAGCCACGACGTTCCACTCGCTCCGTCAACAGACAGAGAAAGCGTCGGGGCACCCGAACCGTGCGCTCGCCGACTACGTCGCACCGAAGGACAGCGGCATCGCAGACTATGTCGGGGCCTTCGCCGTCACGGCCGGCCTCGGACTGCATCCCCTCGTCGAGAAGGCCAAGGAAGACGGCGACGACTATCGCGCGATCATGCTGCAGGCCGTGGGCGACCGTCTCGCGGAAGCCTTCGCGGAGTACATGCACGAACGCGTCCGCCGCGACGACTGGGGCTACGCACCGGACGAGGACTTCGACAACCAGGAGCTCATCCGGGAAAAATACCGCGGCATCCGTCCCGCACCTGGCTATCCGGCCTGCCCGGACCACACCGAGAAGCCGCTCATCTGGGACCTCCTGGGCGTGGAGAAGCACACCGACATCTCCCTGACCGAGAACCTGGCGATGCACCCGGGCGCGTCGGTCTGCGGCGTCTACTTCGCCCATCCGGAGGCGAGCTACTACAACGTCGGCACGCTGGAGCGCGACCAGATCGAGGACTACGCCGAGCGCAAGGGCATGGACGTGGCCGTCGTGGAGCGCTGGTTGGCCTCTCGCCTCGCCTACGAACCGGAAACCAATGTTCGCGATGCCGTCGACCTGCCGACGTCCGGCGATGGTGCAACCGCCCAACCGGAAACGCCGGGGGCGTAGAGGTATGGAGGTGTGAAAGTGCGGACGTGAGGAAGTGTGAGGGTATGTGGGCGTGAGGGTGAGATTTAAGATCTGAGTTCGCTACGCTCTCTCTCGCAATCCTGCTGAATGCTCGCCTGCTCAAGGCGATTCGTCCAGAAACAGAACTGTCTTTCAACATTCGATCACTCTGGCGCTACGTCCACCTGAGCCGACGCTACCTCTTGATATGTATGAAGGATTCCGAGCCGTGCTTAGCGACCTCCTTCCGTCGCTAACAGCCGCGGACTGGACACAAGTCAAACGTCTCGTATCCCCTCGCAAGCTGTCGGTTGGAGAGTCGCTCGTGCGCGAAGGACACGCAGGCCACCGAGTCGCTTACATCTACCGTGGAGCCGTTGTCTACTACACGCTACGAGATGGAGAGCGCAATGTCCTCGGCTTCGACTTCGAGGATAGCTTCGCAGGAGATTTCCGCAGTTTCTTTGATGAAGTCCCGGCGACGAAAACGGTGACAGCGTTAGAAAACTGTGAGGTTCTGGTGCTTACCCGTGCACACTTTGATGAACTAGCCGAAGCCAACCGAGACTTCCGTTCCGTTCGGTCGAGAATGGCAGAAGAACTTTTTAGAGGCGCCGAGACGCGCGCGGTCGAGATGCAGTCTTTCTCGGCAGAAGAACGGTATCGCCGCTTGCTGGACCGTAGCCCGCATTTGCTTCAACGCGTCCCACTATATTTGCTGGCGTCGTACATCGGGGTCACCCCAGAGGCACTGAGCCGCATTCGACAGCGACTCAGTGCCAGTGATGACCAGTGACTGCGTCGGATCAAAATTTGTAAAGTAAAGATGCGTTGGGGAAGACGCCGAGGTCATGAGCAGCATGCGTCTTCTTCGCACCATCCGCACCGAAAAAGACACGCTCATCATTTTCGAGTGTACTCGCTACATTGGGCCAGAACCGGAGCGTTAAGTCTAGGCCGAGATTCCGGTAGATTGGTTGATGATAGTTGAGCGCCGGACCGATCGAGAACGTCGTGTAAGCAAACGCCTTGCCCTGGGGAGGTGTCACCTCATAACGGTGTGCCTTCAACTCGACCCGAAGGTCAAACCGCCACGGCAATCGGTAGCCGATTCCAAATCCGGTGGTCCAAGGACTGTACACGTCGAGATTCTGATCTCGCTCCGTACGGGTTCGGCCCACACGGTCGTAGCTCAACCATAGGCCGTGTGAGTATTCGAATACCCACCGACCGGTCGTATAGGCAATCGCGAGGTTGGCTCCGCGGAGAAGAACCGGTTGTGAGAGGCCTGCTTTCAGCGCGAAAGAGGCTTGGTTTCGTCCCGTATCTCGCTGGGATACGTCTTCTGTCGGGCGGCTCACCTGAGCATTTGCCGCCGAATAGAGGGACACACCCAGAAGGCAAAGACAGATGTAGAAGGGTATGCTTTTCATTGGTGATGCACTGCTGTCGATGAGAAAAATTGTCATCAACAGTCTAGCGCACGACCTCCGTGATCGCATTGATCTAGATCAAGAAACGCGCGCCGCCCAAAGTAGGACGGGACGAATCTCCAGAACGAATCCGTGCTGCCAACGTCGCTACGTAACTCAATTTAGCGACCTACAGGATGTCGTCCACATGTTTACTGTATCGGTCACTCCATTCGCGTCACCTGGACATCCACCCGCCAAACAGATGTTTTGGCTCTGACGGTGTACGGTCTACGAATTCACACCGCCATGCAGAACGGGCCTTCCCTTACGACCTGAATACCGAACGCATTGTCACGTTTCCATGTCTGCCGAATGCAACGCTAGTCCGATCGGACGTGCCGGAGCTTTTCGGGATTCAGAACGGCGAAGAGCCGGTCGATTTGACCGTTGTTGCTACGAAAGACCCAGACGCTCTGCAGGTCGTCTCCGTAATGGACGGCGAGCCCGGCCTCCCCGTTGACAGTCACATGCTCCAGACGCAAATCGGAAGGCGCTTTACCGACGAGGCCCATGAGAAATCGAGTGATTCGGTCTCGTCCGTAGATCGGGCGCAGGGCTGCGGTCACCTCGCCGCCGCCATCGGAATACGAGATTGCGTCTTCGGCCAGCAGCGTGCCCACACGCTCGGGGTCACCGTCCTCAATAGCCTCAACGAAGGCGTGAACCAGCGCCTCCTGTTCATCGCGTGATGTGCTGAATCGCCGATTACGGTCGCCTACGTGTTCGCGAGCCCGCTGGGCAATCTTTCGGCAATGCGCGGGCGAGCGGTTGACGATGCTCGCGACGGTCGTGTAGTCAATATCGAAGCCTTCGCGGAGGACGAAGACGGCGCGTTGCACCGGTGTCAGCGCCTCCAGCACAACGAGTAACGCCACAGACAGCGCCATGTCGGTCTCCACGGACGGTGGTACTGCTCCACGTTCTGCAACAAGGGGAGCGGGCAGCCACGGACCGGCGTACTCCTCCCGCTGCTGTCTCGCCGATTTCAACTCATCGAGGCACAGGCGGGTAACCACCGTCGTGAGATACGCCGGCGGATTCTCTACTGTCGCCGGGTCGACCTCATGCCAGCGAAGGTAGGCGTCCTGCACGACATCCTCTGCGGCCGCAACGGTGCCGAGCATTCGATACGCCAGGCCAAACAGCCGGTCGCGCTGATCTTCGAACAGATCGGTCGTGTCAGGCTGCATGGCGAGCCGGGGTAGCCTCGATGTCGGAGCGGATCGCGCACAGCTTGTCGGACCCAATATTGAGCGGGCGATTCAGCAGGTTGTAGTAGTTTTCCATCGCGTTCAGCCACGTGAGTTCGGCAATAGCCCGGTCATCGAAATGCGTTCGCAGAGCATCGAACGTCGCGTCGGTCACAGATGTCGAACGGGTCGCCTCCTCGACGTAGACCAGGGCAGCGCGCTCACGGGGCGAGAAGACGTCACTCGTCTCATACTGTAGCAGTGCATCGTATTTTTCGATCGAAATCCCCTGGTCTTGTGCGCTCGCCTGGGCGATATCGATACAGAATGAGCAGCCGTTCAGCGTCGCGACGTAGCTCTTGATTAAGAAGCGGAGTTCCGGATCAATGGACAACTGCTTCTCCGTGGCATTCATCTTCTGAGCTACGGAGGCACTACCGGGTACGCGTGCATTCACCACCTTGACGGGCGTAATGACACGACCAAGCGTCCGTTTCGTGATCCAGTAGACGAGACGCATCCACCACGAGTCGGGGCGGTCGATCGGTTCTAGACGCGGCGCTTCAGACGAGGCATTCACTTCAGTCATCGTGGGACATGGGTTTTCGAAAGCAGTCGGCGAAAGCATCACAGAAGTGACGAATCAGCCGAAACCCACGTGACGCCCCATGCACCACATCACAAAACCGTTACGATACCGTGTCGAGGTGTGGAAGTGTGAAAGTATGGAAGTGCGGACGTGTTTGCTCTAGAGGTCCATTCTACCACGATACGTGGTACGTCAACGTCTTAACGCCCGAACGCCGAAAACCTTCAAACTTCCAAACTTTCATACGTTCACACCTACCCCCCCCTCTACGCCGCCCGCTGTAGTGGTTCGAGGTGGCGTTCCGCCTCAATGCGATCCTGGTCGCGGATGCAGGAGCTGATGAGGTTGTCCTTCGAAAAGTCGCCGCCTGAGATCCAGCGGAGCAGCCCATCTTTCCCCAGCATCTCCTCGCGGATGTCATTTACGGGGCGCTTGTCCTGTCGGTAGCGACGCCGGGCTACGCCGCACAGCGCCTCAAGATACCGCGCCTTCTCGCGGAGGGCGTGCGCACCCTCATCGACGATGCCGCGATGGGAGCAGAAGACTGTTGTGATGTCGTATTGCAGCACGCGGTGAATGCTTCGAAGGAGCGCGCCAACGTGCTCGTCATAGCGAAGATACTCCGGTCGCTGCGTGATGTAGAGGTCCGCAGAAAACAACCAGCCTTTCCCTTCAACGCGGTAGCACACCATGTCGTCCGCGTGTCCGGGCGTCGGAATGGCGTGAAGGATGAGCCCATCGCCGATCGACAGGTGCTCGGGGACCGGCTGGGCCTCAATGGGGCCAGGGGAGCCCCAGACGATGCGGCGGTACATCTCCATGTCGAAACCGTCGCGCAGTAGATCCAGACTCGCTTCCGGCGCGAAGACCGGCACATCCAGCATCTCGGCAATGCGCCCAGCGTTTCCCGCGTGATCCTCGTGGTGATGCGTGACCACAACACGGTCGACCCCGCGCGTGTCCGCCATCTCCTGGACGAACGAGCGCACGCGTCGCCACTGGTTGGGCGGACCCGTATCGATCAGCGTGCGCCCCACATGGTAGCAGTACGCATGCGTACTGATGCCGACCGGGTACCGGCCGGTGCGAAAGGCCTCAACGGGCCCGTGTTGATGGCGAGAACAGCTCATAGGGCAGACAAAGGGTCGTTACGATGCTGCGTGCGGTGACGGCTCGTCGGTGATATCGGAGGTACAGTGCGGACAGCGTGTGGCTTGAACCGGAATATCCTGTACGCAGAAGGGACACTTCTTCACGGTCGGTGCCGCCGGTTCGGGGGCTTCATCCGGCTCCATCATCTTGTTCACCGACCGCACGAGGACAAAGACGGCGAAGGATACGATGAGGAAGCTAATCGCACTGTTTAGAAAGACGCCGCCGTTCACTGTCACGGCCCCCGCGGCATTTGCTGCTTCCAGCGTAGGGTACGGACCCGGCGTCGTCCCGTCCTTCAGAACGACGAAGATGTTGGAGAAGTCGACGTTACCGACAAGCAAGCCCAGTGGAGGCGTGATCACGTCCTTTACAAGCGACTGGACGACGCCGTTAAAGGCCGCCCCGATGATGATACCGACGGCCATGTCGACGACGTTACCGCGAAGCGCAAACTTTTTGTATTCCTGAAGCACGTGTTTGGTAGACTTCGATCAGAATCTCGAACGGCCAATCCTTGCGTACGTGCGACCACGAAACAGTGACACTGATATCTGGGTGCAGGGTCAGACGAATCTGACCAACTGACCGTGTCGCAATCTTCCGGCCAAATGTGAGCCCCGCTCGTATCTCGACCGGCGGACTACGTAAAATATGGATGCACAGGCCCGTCGTTTATTCCGTTGCCGTGACGTTTCGATTCCTTGCATGCGTGAGAATATCTTCGACAATGTCATCCACATCATTGTGGAGGCTCAACACGTCTGCATAGGGTGTCCCTTCTGCTAGCGTTTCGATAAGCGGATACACAGGCTTGGTCTCTGTCCAATATTCGCGGTCGAGAAATACCATCGGGCTGGCAGCACCAAACGTTTCGTAATGATTCTGGGCCGCATCCATAAAAATTTCCTGGATGGTTCCCGCACTTCCGGGCGCATAGATCACGCCGTGAGTAGCGATCGCAAGAAGACCGTCCTCCCGAATGCTGTTCGCGAAATACTTGGCAACGTGGCTCGGGAATAGGTTCGAGGGCTCGTGCCCATAGAACCACGTTGGAATCGCGAGACTGTCGGCTCCGTCTGGATAGGTGTCGAGAATCTGGTATGCGAGATCGAAGTACGCCTCGTCCTCATAATGAGGTGCGGCCGCAAGCGTATCCACAGCGTTGTGCACGACATCGAGTTCATGCGCGGAAAGGTACGCGCCGAGATTTGCCGCTTCCATCGCTCCCGGTCCGCCTCCCGTGGCGACGAAAAAGCCGGCCCGCGCGAGCTTCCACCCGATAACAGCAACCTGTCGGAACGTCGGACTGTCGCGCTCCAGCCGGTGACCTCCCATGACGCCAACCACACGCCGTCGATCGGTCTCTGGAAGAACATGGTCCAGATGCGAATCCGGGTTGTCCGGTGGGTCATGGAGAAGATCGGCGAGCGCGTCATCAACGGCGTGATCGTGGATGCGAAAAGCTAGGGCATCCATCACAGGCACCGCCTGACTGACCTTCGTCCGCGCCTTAAAGTAGTCGTAGATGCGCCGGTCGGCGGTTTCGTGCAGGCTCTCGTACTCCCCGCGCCGATACCCGTCCATGAGTTCCTTCGTGCTGTAGAGGGACGCCCGGTAGGGGTGAAACGGCAAGCCGGTGAAGGCGGGAAAGATCGTCCCTCCGGTGTTGCGGATGTGTTCGTCTGTCGCGCTCGTCATTCGGCATCCGAGAAAACAGGCGTCTTCGGCTGGCACGCGCTGGACCACCTCCTCCATGACCTCGGACCGCAGATCCAATCCCTGCACGACAATGTCTTTCATCGACCCGTGCGTCTCGATGTGAGCGACGAGCTCCGTACTGGATTCAATTTCGATGACTCGGTCCGGACAACACTCGTACATAAAAAAGGAGGTCGTTGATGTGAATGGTCGCGCCGAAGCTGAAAACCTCTGTGTAGACAACACAGAAAATAAGGGAAGCGACGTACCGTTTCATTTCGAAGAAGGTTCGCCGCTGTTGTCGCGTGGATCTTGCACGGTCGAACCCTCGTAATTTTAGTGCACAATCATCAAAGACGGTCGCTCGTCTCTCTTGTCTCTTCTTCGCAGCATCGATTCTCTGCTCCATCCGCTTCTGCCCCTACATGCAGGGCGATACTCCTACGGGCTGTGGGTCATTGGGATCTTGTTGTCTTTCCTTATTTTCCCATCCCGCTCTTCGGCCTTCGCACAGGAATGTCCTTCGCCGCCAGCGTCTCCTGCAGGAACGGATACGACCTCCTGGAGCGCGTATGCAGAGAACGCCCAACGGCATCGCCAGTGTGCCGACCCGTCGAACGGCGATTGGGTCGTGCGCGAAGCTGTCGGCTGGATGCGGGCAAAACGGTTTGAGAATGTTATCCAGCTTGCGGATAACGTTCTCCGCGGGCCGACGAAATCCGATAGCCTGACGGTCAGCCGGATCTACGAACTCGCGGGCATCGCCGCCTCGCGCCTCAGCCGCCCGGATGAAAGTACGCATCTCTTCCGAACGTCGAGATACTATTCGTCGACACGTTCTCCTGCCGAGCAGGCAGAACTTCACTTCAGTTGGGCGAAAAGCGCCCTTCGATCTGGAAGGTACGTGCAAGCTCGCTCCCACGTGCAGCGGGCTCAGAAGGAACTGGCAAACCCGGACACGTCCCTCGCGCTGTCGGCTCTCCTTTCTACGACGCAAGCCTGGGCTTTCGTTCTGGAGGCTGTCCGTGATGACCGCCCCCCGTCGGATTCTGTCGACACCGTCCTGGCCGAAGCGAATACGATTCGGTCGGCGACCGGCGACCGGCTCTGGCATGCGTCCGACGGACGTCAGATGGACATCCAGAGCCGCTTCGCGATCGTTCGCGCTGCCGCAAGCACCGTGCGCGGTCAGTCCGTGGAAGCGGGTGACCTGTCGGCGGCCCGGTCGCGTGCCCAGAAACATGGCGATGCCTGGGCCGAGATCGCTTCTCACTTCGTCGATGTCCTGCGATACGCCGAAACCGACGAGCCAGATGCAATCTACGACCGCATGGATCAAATCATCGACCTCTCCCGGTCGGCTCAAGAGCCAACCTTTCTCGCCCAGGTGCTCCTCGCCAACGTGCGGATCGCTTCAGATCACGGCCAGGAAGACGAGGCCCACCGCGCGCTCCAACGGTTGAGCTCGCTCGATGCCGTCCCGCCAGCTATCTTCCAGGCCGCGTCCACTCGGCAGATGAGGGCGTTCGAAAATCCATGGACCTGGACCACGTGGGCTCAAATCCTCGGCCTCGCGCTTGTCTTGTCCCTCGTCTTTCAGGTCTTCGTCTCGCGTATGCGATCCAGCGATGACGCGACACCCGACCCTGGGGACGAACGCGAGGGCGCAGACGTGCCCACGGAGCCTGGACCGGAGCCCTCCTCCGAGTACCAATCACCAAAGGGTCTCGACGATCCAGTCGTGAACGACCATGCTGCCGTCGCCTTCGATGTGCAGATCGACCTGGACCCGGAAGAGATCGAAAACATCATCGCGTCGACGCCCTTCACCGGCGGAGCCGAGTCCTCCGGTCAGCAGGACGCTGCCTCGACGCCTGCACCCGACGCCGAGGGGCGGCGCTCTGCACAACCGGTCAGCGTCCCATGCTACGGAGCAGACGGCTCACGCGAGGGCGAAATCGAGATTCCCTCCAGCCTCGCGGGCGGACTGCTGGAGCGGAAGATCGTCGCGCTTGAGGTCGAGGGCGAAATTCTCCTGCTGTACCGCTTCGAAACGGGATCCCAGCGCGTCGTCCACTACGACCCGGAATCGGGCACCTTTGAGGACGTGGAGACCGACGGCGACTTCCACGGCTTCCCGATCGCCAAACTCGGCCGACCGGATACGGATTCGTCCGACTGAATAACGGACCGTTTCGGCGAATGCGTCGCGCCCGGCGACGTCCGCCAGCACGCAACCCGTGTCTGGCTACCCGTGCCGAAGAAACGAGCCTGCGTTATGATTTCCGGCGCGCATGGGTCTTAGAGACAGCCCCCGAACCTGTCTCTCACCTCCTGCTGCACCAATGCCTCGCCCGGATTTCCCGCAACGCAAGAACAGCCTCCGTCATCCGGACATCGACTACAGTTCGCGCGGGGCCTACTTCGTGACGGTTCGGACGCATCGACGTCGACCTCTCTTCGGCTCGATTCGAGACGGCGTCATGGACTGTTCGCCCACCGGCGACATTGTCCGGGACGAGTGGTACCGGACCGAGACGCTGCGGGGAAATGTCGTGCTGGATGCTTTTGTCGTGATGCCCGACCACGTCCACGGCATCCTCTGCCTCGTGCCGGAGGGCGTCACGGAGGTCTCGCCACGGGGCTACCGATGGCGCCCCCTCGCGCCGCCCGATGCCGGCAATGCCCAGAGCCTGCGCGCAAGAAGGCATGATCCGGAGCGCCACGGCGTCGCCTACCGGCCGCCGAATTCGCTGTCCTCGATCATGGTCGGCTTTAAGGGAGCCGTCACCCGCCGGATCCGCGCCGAATGCGACATCCAGCCCGATGCCCGAATCTGGCAACGCACCTTCTACGACCGCGTCCTGCGGAACGAACGCGAATGGCGGTCTGCACGGCAATACATCCGCCTAAACCCACAACGTTGGTGGGAAAAACACGGCCGATAACGTACCGACACGTCGCCATGTGTCCATCGTGGCCGATTTTTCCTGGACGCCGGCCCGTTCCCCCGCCGGGTCGTTTTCCGTCCACGGTTCGGGGTCCCCACAGCGGGTACGATTCATCCCTGTCCGGGCCGGTTTCCCCGCGTTGTAGGGGCGCATTGCAATGCGCCCCTACAACGCAAACGGGGGACACACCGAAAACCGATGTATAAATGCCAGGGGAACGGGATGGACCCAACCGGCACCGACGCAAAACGCCCGACCCTCCTCGCGGAGAACCGGGCGTATGCGATACAGCCAAATGATGCTGCTTGGAGCCAACCGCGCACACACGCGGCAACCCTTTCACGGTATCATCCGCATCCCGTGCTTGCACCGCAGTTCGGGCACATGTAGCACGCGCCGCTGCGGACCGTGATGCTGCCGCACTCGGGGCAGGGCGGAGCGTCGGACTGGTTCTGGAAGGTATCCTCCGTCGCGCTCTTCATGGCCTGCGCCTGCGCCGGATTGCTCCCCGACGTCGCCGCGTCCATGAAGGCCTCAACGGTCTGACCGATCAGCTCGTCCTGTTGCTCCGCCGTGGCGTCGTCCACATCGCCGAAGTCAAGCTCCGCCTGTGTGGTGTCGACCGCCGGGCCGCTACGGTGCGATTCCTCCGCAGCGGCCTCATTAGGGTCCGTGGTCACCTCCTCATCTGAGGCGAGATCCGGCTCCAGCTCCTGATCCAGGAATTTGATGGACAGGTAGCGGAAGATGTAATCCATGATCGACTTCGCGATCGGGATCTGCTTGTTGTTCGTAAAGCCACTCGGCTCGAAGCGCATGTGGCTGAACTTGCGGCACAGATCCTCCAGCGGCACGCCGTACTGCAGCGCGATGGAGATGCTCGTGGCGAACGCGTCCATCATGCCGGCCAGCGTGCTGCCCTGCTTGGCCATCGTGATGAAGATCTCACCGGGGCGCCCGGCGCCGCCGTTCTGCACGCTCTCCGGATAGAGCCCGATCGTGAGGTACCCCTCGTGACCGGCAATGGAGAACTTGTGCGTGATGGACGGCCGCTCGTCGGGCAGACGCTTGCGCGTCGGCTTGTAGACGACCTTCTCCTGAATCTCCGGCTCTTGCGTCACCGCACCGTCACCGGACGGATCGGCGGCCTTCGCGGCTTCAGCAGCTTCGGCAGCCTTCTGCTTGTCCGACTTCTGCGTGTTGCCATCCTCGGATGTCGACAGCGGCTGACTCCGCTTGGAGTTCTCGCGGTAGATCGCGACGGCCTTCGTGCCGAGCTCCCAGCTCTTGAGGTAGGCGTCAGCAATATCCTCCACCGACGCGTCCTCCGGCATGTTGACCGTCTTCGAGATCGCGCCACTCACGAACGGCTGCACGGCACCCATCATGCGGATGTGACCCATGTGATGGATCGACCGCTCGCCGTTGTTCGGTTTGAAGGCGCAGTCGAAGACCGGCAGGTGCTCATCTTTCAGCAGCGGCGCACCTTCGATCGTGTCATTGTCATCGATGTACTCGATGATCGCCTTGCGCTCGTCCTCGTTGTATCCGAGGCGCTCCAGCGCATCCGGCACGCTCTGGTTGACGATCTTCATCATGCCCTCGCCTTCGCCGGCGAGCAGCTTGTACTTCACGAGCGCGATGTCCGGCTCAATGCCCGTCGTGTCGCAGTCCATGTAGAACCCGATCGTGCCGGTCGGCGCGATCACGGTGGCCTGCGCGTTGCGGTAGCCGTGGCGCTCGCCAAGCTCGACCATGCGAGCCGCACTTTCACGGGCGCTGTCGAGCAGATCGCTCGGGCACAGGTCGCGGTCGATGTCTTCCACCGCCGCCTGGTGCATGCGCATCACGTCGAGGAAGGGCTCCTCGTTCTCGGCATAGCCATCGAACGGACCGATGTCTTCGTTGGCTGCGATCTCGGCGCTGCGGCCGTACGCTTCGCAATGGATGATCGCCTGCACGGCCCCGGCCACGGCGCGACCTTCGTCGCTGTCGTAGGGGAAGCCCATCGCCATCAGCAACGCGCCCAGGTTGGCAAAGCCGAGTCCGAGGGGACGGAACAGGTGACTGTTGCGGGCAATCTCCTCCGCCGGGTAACCGGCGTTATCGACCAGGATCTCCTGCGCGGTGATGAAGATGCGGGCAGCGGCGCGGAGACGCTCCACGTCGATCGACCCATCTTCGTTCTGATACTTGCGCAGGTTGAGGCTCGCCAGGTTACAGGCCGAGTTGTCCAAGAACATGTACTCCGAGCAGGGATTGCTGGAGTTGATCTGGTCCGTGTTCTTGCACGTGTGCCATTTCTGAATCGTGTCCTCGAACTGCAGGCCGGGGTCGCCGCAAACGTGCGTCCCTTCCGCCACCTTGTCGAGCACCGTGCGCGCTTTGATCTCTTCGACCACCTCGTTCGTGGTGACCGTGCGCAAGCCGTACGTCTCGTCGCGGTCGGCCGCCTCCATAAACTCGTCGGTGACGCGGAGGCTCTGGTTCACGTTCTGGAACGCGACGGAGCCGTACGCCGGGCCGTTGAACGAGCCGTCGTACCCCTGCTCGATGAGCGCCCAGGCTTTCTTCTCCTCCTTCTGCTTCACCTCGACGAATTCCATCACGTCAGGGTGCCAGCACTTGAGCGTCTGCATGATCGCCGCGCGACGCGTCTTGCCGCCGCTCTTGATCGTGCCGCCCGTAGCGTCCTGCACCTCCATGAAGCTCACCGGACCGGACGGCGCACCGCCACCGGACAGCTTCTCTTTCGTGGAGCGAAGCGTCGACCAGTCCGCGCCCACGCCGGAGCCGAACTTGAAGAGACGCGCACTCTCGCCCATCGTCTCCCAGATGCCGTCGATCGAGTCTTCCACGTCCACGATAAAGCAGGCGCTCGCCTGGGGGTACTCGTAGGGGTCGACCTTGACGATGTCCTCCTTATCGAAGTCCCATCCGTAGATCTTCTTGTCGCCCGTGTCGCGGATGCCGTACTGCTGGCCGAGCCCGACGTTGAACCAGACCGGCGAGTTGAACGCGCCATACTGGTGGGTGCAGAGCCAGGTCAGTTCGTCGTAAAACGTTTCCGCGTCTTCCTCCGACGCGAAGTAGTCCTGCTCTTTGCCCCAGTCCGTGATGGAACGGGTGACCCGGTCGACGAGCTGCTTCAGCGAGTACTCACGGAGGCCGTCTTCCGGCGAACCGTTGCCCTTGTCATTGTCGCCGTAGAAGTACTTGCTGGCGACGATGTTTGTGGAGAGCTGACTGAAGTGTTCGGGGAATTCGACGTCCTTCTGCTCGAAGATCATCTCCCCGGACGGGTTCGAGATGGAAGCATCCCGAATCTCCCATTCGCACGAGTCGAACGGATGCTCTCCTTCGGTCGAAAAAACGCGATCGATAGAGAGTCCGCCCTCGAGCTCGCTTGTATCGGGGAGGTCCGGTGCACCCCCATCTCCCTGAAAGAGATTGGAGGAGTTGGATTCTGACATGCGTGCCGTGTGGATTTGAATGGAGGGTTGCTGGATTTCAACTCGCTCAAAATACCTGCTCCGGGCAGGCTACCGGTCCGTCCCAGAGCCAACCCACGTGGCTTCGTCATCTCCGCGGGTCGTTCACTCGGAAACAAGACCGTCGCTACGGGGCGGCAGCAATCGATCGACTGCGTCTATTACGCCGACGGACGGTAGATCGTGCCGGCGACGCGTCTTCTTATCGGCATCAGACCAACGGTGCAGTCGATGCCTGGCCGCTCGGCGCTGCGCAAAAAAACCGGTGCAGAAAGCAGGGTGAACGAGTTCGCGCGCCACGGTGTATCCGCACCGACTGCGAGCCGGATTAGAAAAACAGAGCAGCGCACGGAGTGAAAGGATGTGCACGATCGCACATGCGTCCGACGTCCCGCTACAGCGTCCAACCGAAAGGGAGTGTCAGCCTCAATAAAGTTGGTTTGACACCGAGCGCCTGACGTCTTCGGTGTGAAGACGATGCGGGCCGGAGCGATTCACCAAATCGAGACCGTCGTTGACAGCAAAAGCTGCGAATGCAGCACGGGGCTCTCCCGCCCACGGGGTGCTGTCATCGATAGTAGACGCGCGGACGTACCAAGGCGCTGGCATCGCGACTTCCTTTCACCGACATCATGGTGGGTTTCCCCCTGATGCATAACGGCTATTTGCTCGAAAGCAAGCAGCCGGTCGCGAAGTCGTCTCACGTGCAATCAAAAGGAAGGGGCACGGACGCCGTGATGCAAATCTGTTTATCCACAATCTCCTAACGTCAAGCTCTTCGACGATCCGCATAACGGAAATAGCCAATTCGCCGCCGATGCTGATGATTGGGAACCCAGAGGGTCTTACGATAACTGTTATTGTCCAAGTCCGTCACACCCGCCGCGAACACCCACAAAGTTATCCACAGCCTCCTCCACAACATGTCGTCACCCATCGAAGTTGAGGTCGCAATAACAGAAGAGGTAAGGGCGCATCGCAATGCGCCCGAACGGCGACATGAGCAGCGTACGCCCTCCGCACACCCGTACAATAAAGGTCACTCTCCGTCGGGCCAGACGCTCGAAACTAACGCAGCGCCCTCCTCCGATCGGAAAAGGGCGCTACGCATCAGCCACGGTGATGGCTGTACACAAAAATGGGCGGCTCTCCGGCTCTTCCTCCTCCCTGCGTACAGGCAGGCGCACAGCGCCCGCCCGAACGACCGAGTCAGACTAGTAATCCGAGAGGTCGTCGCCGAAGTACTCGTCGTAGTTGTCGTCTTCGTACGAGTATTCTTCCTCCTCGTCGTCCAGCTCGTAGAAGTCGTTATCCCCGTACGGGTCGCCCATCAGGAGTTCGTCGTCCATGAGAGGACCTCCCATCATGGCGTCGTCGAGGATCATATCGTCATCATACATTTCGTCGTAGAACATGGCGCTTCTATGCTTCTGGTATACAAAGTGGGGTGAGTGGGACTGCACGAGGTAGGTCGATACGACACGTATCACGGCCTTCCGATTCCCTCGTGCAGGTGAAACCACGGCAACATCTGCTCGGCGTGGCTCCCAAAATGAACAGCGAAAAAGTGCGGCATTGACGCACGAGATTCCACCAGGTTTCCGGCAATCCGAACCATTGTGCGTCGTACCATCGCGACCTCCCGTGAACGGGCGCGGTGCACGAAAACAAACAATCCGTGTGCCCAAATCCGTTAGGAGGTTCCGCATCGTACAAAGAATCAGCGTCTTGTACAGGCTCGCTGCGTGGAATTACGATGCAGAGCCAGAGTCGCACGCGTATCATCCCCGAGTCCAGACGAAATGCGCTTTCGGATGATCTCGAATCGGATTCTGGCGCGCTGCGAGCCACCAGGCCCGCGTCGTGGATCCATGAACATTTTCCGAAGCCGGCAGAATGAGCCACGCCTTGGAGTCGTTTTGCCACAAATTCCCCTTCGACTCCATGAAAAGCGACCAACGGAACGAATCCTGCTGGCTGCGGCGGAGTAATGCATAAACCGTGACCGGCCCGCCGTTTGCCGGCCCCCGTTTTTCCACTGGCTCCCGATGTTTTTCGACGACCCGACGATCTTCTGCTCTTATGGCTGCCGAAAGTAGTGCCTATCCCGAACCCAGCGACTTCGAAGTGATGCGGCCGACGTATCGCGAAAAGGACGACGGGTTCGTCCAGGCGACCATCTCGATTTCCCCGTTTCGCGTGAAGGGGGAGAGCTCGTCCAAAGCAGGCGCGCGACGGGCCGCGCTGTATGAAGCGCAGAAGACCTACAAATCGTACCACCCGGGATACTCGATTAAGAATCCCTTCCCCGAACACTTCGTCGATGGTGAGGGAATGGAGTGGCACCGCCTCCCACCGTTCGAGCGCGGCACATACGGCGACTACAAGTTCATCGACGACCAGGGCGAAGAAGACTACGTAGACATCGACACGATGCTACTCTGGGACGTACGACCGAAAGACATTCTTGAGGGCGAAGAGTCCTGAGGCGACCGACTCGTTGAAACGAAAAGCCGCTCCTCCAATCGGGGGGAGCGGCTTTTTTTATCTACGAGCACGAAGCTACCAGCAGTGTCTACTGACTCTCGCGGACGGACCAGTCCATGAAGCAAGCAATCGCTGTTCATCCAGTAGCGGCCTGTGCATCCAGACGATCGAGCACCCGCTCTGTGTCCCGAATCAGCGTAGCAATTGCCTCCGCACGCGCCTGCAAATGAAGCGCGTTCCGCCCGTCCGCGTCCTCGTTCTTCGTAGCCGTTCGATCAGCATCCGTCTCGACAACGAGGGATTTGCAATCCTTACTGAGCCGACGGGCCATCGCCTTTAGCATCTCAAGGTCGCGGCGCGCCTCACCGACCGCCGTCGATGTCGGGTCATGGCGTGATGAGGATCCATTCAGACGAAATCTGGGGAGCGACCGATCCTCGAGAAGACGGTCGTGAAGAAGAACCATGGCCTCGGCAGGTAATCATGAGAGACACGTCGTATCGACCGATCGCCGTGCTCCATACACCTGAGATGTCGCGTCGCTCGCGGACGCTCACAACGATCGGATGTACATATTACATTCGTACAAATCGATCGCTGTCTACGTACTCCATCACATGGCCTGCGAAAAACTCGCACGCTCCCGTGGAGCTTTTCACTACAACCTCCGCATGATGAGGTTATGGTGCAGGGGCCGAGGTTGCCGTCCACTGGATGTCGACGTGCACGGGCAGATGATCTGAAATCCGACGCGCCTCACGCAGAGTTGAAAAGGCGGTCGTGAAGTCAGCGATCCCGCCTCGCGAGATATGAAGCGGTCCCATTTCCACGAAGATATTGTCGTATTCGTTGGCGAGATGACCGTTAGGACCCGTCCGCCGCTTCCGCCGAAGGCTGGTCGGCTGATCGTCGAGCACCGCTCGGTAGCCGAGTCGCCGGAATCCACTGAACGCTTCGTGATCCTCGTCCAGGTTGAAGTCGCCAAGCACGACCAGATGGTCGGACGCGTACCGCGGGTGTAGCGCGTCGAGTTGCCGGACCTCGTGCTCCGGGTCTTTCGAGCGCGGCACGGCGTGGATGCTGGCAACCAGGAAGGTGCTGCCGCTCTTCCGCTCCTGAAAGCGCGCCATGTACGGCTCGCGGTCGATGGAGCGAGAAAGCGTCGGTTCAAGCCAGGCACGCCCCTTGATCTGGGCACGCGAGGTTTTCCAGACGTACGCATAGCGCTCCGACCCGTCGCCGCTTGTCGGGTCGCTGAGTCGGTAATCCCAGTCAAACCCACGGCGATCCAGTTCATCGACCAGGCGACCAACGGCCTGCGCACCGGCCGGACCCGTGGACACCTCCTGGATGGCCACGATGTCATAGTCGCGCAGCGTCTCCGCGATGAACGCCATCTCGCGATCGTTCTTCGAGCGGCCGAAGTTGTACAGGTTCCACGTCGCAAGACGCAGATACGGACCGCTCGGCGCCTCCCCAGTGGTTTCCGTTTGGACCGTCGCCACCGGGTCTGTGGCCGACCGCGTCGCAATACCTAGAATTTCGATTCCGGTGACATATTCGACACCGGCAACACTTATGACGATTACGGCTGCCATGAGCAACCGCTTGACCTTAGAATCCATCGTAAAGCAGGAAAACGCGGGGACAACGAATGAGGCGTATTAACGTCGTCGTCCCCGTGGAGAATTGCGATCCCTGACCGCCATAGAATGTGTGAGTTTCACGAGACGTGACATTCCAATCGCCTCACGTACTGGTTTGCGCATCTTGACCGTAGATGGCTCCACACAGTTCTAGCGCGTGTACAGCCAGACGCCATGAATGATACCCGGAATGTACCCGATCAGAGTCAGGACCAGGTTGATCAGAAAATCCGTTCCCAGGCCACGCAGAAGATAGACTCCGAGCGGGGGCAACAGGATCAAAAGAAGGAGCGTGATGAAGTTGTTATTCATGGCGGTACACGTTTGAAATGAAAAAGCAGTCGTTCGATTGAACTGGCGTATACAACGAAGGGACGCAGGCCGCCCCCCATTATTTGCGCACGGCTTACGCGGCGGGATTCTCTACGACCGTTTGCGTGCCAGCGTCACGCCATCGGCGAGGGGGAGCATACTCACGTCCACCCGGTCATCGGCATGAATAGCCGTGTTGAGGTCGTGCACAACCTGAACGCTCTCCTCCTCAATCTCGGGATGAGCCACACGACCGTCTCGAAACGTGTTGTCGAGCACCACGAGGCCACCTGGGCGGACGAGACGGAGGCACAACTCGTAGTACGTTGGATAATTGATCTTGTCTGCGTCAATAAACGCGAAATCGTAGGTCTCCGCTGCATTCTCCTTTTCCAGAAGGACATCGAGACTGTCCAGCGCGGGTGCGATGCGAAGATCGATCTTGTCCGCGACGCCAGCTTCCTCCCAGTACCGCCGTGCTACGTTTGTGTACTCCTCACTGATATCGAGAGCCGTGACGTGGCCGTCGGACGGAATTGCCTCCGCCGCAGCCAGTGCACTGTACCCCGTGAAGACGCCAACCTCCAGGGTCCGACGAGCGTTCATGAGCCGTAGAAGAAGCTGAAAGAACTGCGCCTGCTCCGGCGCAATTTGCATCTCTGACTGAGGGTGAGACATCGTTTCGACCCGAAGCTTACGCATTACCTCCGACTCACGAAGGGACACGTCAAGCATGTATTCCTGCAGGTCGTCGGGAAGGCCAATCGACTTGTTGGACATACGGTTCGGGACGCCGGAGGGAAGGAAGCGTGGGGATCTGCGAATGCATTGCATCAAGCCAACCGAGGCTGTAGCCAATGGATCCACGACCTGAGGGGCTCGCAACGTTTCACCGCTGGACGGGTAAAGGTGCGTGATATCGACCTCTTCACTCGCTCGGCTCCCGACCGTGTATGCTTCGATTCCTACGTCTTTCGTTCTCCGCCGAGAATGTCATCCGGTTCATTCCGCTAACGCTCCTCCTGGCGATCGTTGTTGCGGGATGCGGCTCGTCCGGCGAAGAAACGTCCGAGGCAGATTCGCCGCACCGGAGTGCGTCCGAACGCATCCTATTTCCGGTCGAGCAAGACGGCAACTGGGGATACATCGACCGTAGCGGTACGGTTGTAATCGAGCCGCAATTCGAGCAGGCATGGCAATTCGTCGAACGCCGGGCGCTCGTGAAGCAGCAAGACCAGTACGGGTTCATTGACACATCCGGCGCCTTCGTCGTCCGCCCCCGCTACCACGACGCCTGGCACTTCAGCAACGGCCTCGCGCCTGTTCTCGAAGACAGCCTGTGGGGCTTTATCGATCGATCCGGCGACATGGTCGTCGACCCGAAGTTTAGTCTTGCACCGGAGGTCGTGGAGGAGGCCGACCGCTCGCTGCAGGATCGAGATGCCATTCTGAAGCGAACCGCACGGGATGGACAGTTTGGTTTTCAAAACCAGGACGGCCAGATGGTTATCACGCCGCGGTTCGACCAGGCCTGGTACTTTCGCGACGGTCGCGCCCGGGTGAAAGTCGACTCGCTCTGGGGATACATCGACCGCTCGGGGGATCTCGCCATCAAGCCGGCCTTTCCCCGCGCCTGGGATTTCCGGAATGGACTCGCCCGCGTCGAACTCCGGTCTGGACATCTCGCATACATCGACACCAGCGGCGCCACCGTTTGGCCATAGGTAAGGGGCGGAGAGCTTCGCTCCGAACGGTAGCCTGTGCGCCGCACGAAAACCGGGTGCCATCACGTTGAACGAGTGCCATCCCCCCGGACCGTTTCCCGGACATCTTCTTATCTCGCTCCTCCAGTTTTCCAACCTATGCCCGAACCACGCATCCTCTGGGCCGACGACGAGATCGATCTGTTGCGCCCCCACGTCATGTTTCTGGAAAAGAAAGGCTACGATGTGACGACCGTCGCCAACGGATCCGATGCCGTCGACATGGTGGCAGAAAACGCCTTCGATGTCGTCCTGCTCGACGAGCAAATGCCCGGCATGGACGGCCTGCAGACGCTGGAGGCCATCAAGGACGTGCGCCCCGAGGTGCCGGTCGTCATGGTGACGAAGAGCGAGGAGGAAAAATTGATGGAGGAGGCCCTCGGGGGACAGATCAGTGACTACCTGACGAAGCCGGTCAACCCGAGCCAGATCCTGCTCACGATCAAGCGCCTCCTCGAACGCCGACAACTGCAGCAGGAGTCGGTCTCGCAGCGCTACCTGCAATCCTTCGGCGAGATCTCGCAGGCCCTGCACCAGCCGATGGAGCACGCCGACTGGACAGCGCTGTACCAGAAGCTCGTCCGGTACGACATGGAACTGTCCGGCGACGACGGCGCCCGAGAGATCTTCCGAGACCAGTTCCAGGATGCGAACCGATCCTTCGGTCAGTTCATTGAGGACAACTACTTCGACTGGATTGCCAGTGTCGACTCGGATCCAGATATGCAGCGCCCCCCTCTCTCCCACGAGCTCGTGCCGGAGTTCGTGCTTCCAGAGGTGCGAGCCGGTGAGCGGCCCGTCATCTTCTTCGTGATCGATTGCATGCGCTACGATCAGTGGCTCGAGTTTGAGCCGCTTCTGCGCACCGACTTTTCCATTCAGACGGACTTTCACTACAGCATTCTCCCCACGGCGACGCCCTACTCGCGCAACGCGATCTTCAGCGGCCTCCTGCCCCGAGACCTGACGGACCGGTTTCCTCAGGCCTGGGATATGGCCGAGGAAAATGAGCAGAGCCGCAATCAGTACGAGGAAGAGTTTCTGCACGACCAGCTCGACCGGCATCATCTCAACGACCGGAGCCTGCGCTACGACAAGCTGATCGCAACCGAAGACGGACGTAGCTTCGCCGGGAAGGTCACCAACCTGACCCAGCACGACCTGAGTGCCGTCGTCGTAAACTTCGTCGACATCCTCGCGCACAGCCGGTCGGACTCCGACGTTCTGAAGGAGCTTGCCCCGGACGAACCCGCATATCGCTCGCTGACGCGCACATGGTTCGAGCACTCGTGGCTACTAGAAGCCCTCCGGACGCTCGCCGAGCACGACTGCCGCATCATTATCACGACGGATCACGGCGCCATCCGCGCGCTCCGCTCCACCAAAGTCATCGGCGACCGCGAAACGTCGACGGCCCTGCGCTACAAATACGGACGGAACCTGAAGTGCGACGAGGAAGACGCCATATTTATTCGGGACCCGGAGGAGGCCGGCCTTCCCGCGCACTCGATGAACACCAACTACATCATCGCCAAGGAAGACTACTACTTCGTCTATCCAACCAACTTCCACTACTACGAAAACCTGTATCGCGACACGATGCAGCACGGTGGATGCGCGATGGAAGAAATGATCCTGCCCGTCATCACCATGACGCCCCGCGGATAGCGTTCGGGCGTTGACACGTTGATACGTTCGTACGTTAACACGTTTATGCGTTGCGACGTTTGGCGCCACATTACGCAGCCTAAAACGCCACCACATAAACACCTCAACACGTACACACTCTCACACCTCAACACCTCCCCACCTTCATACTTCCACACTTCCATACCTCCAATGGAATCCGCTTTTCCCGTTACCACGCAGTCTGTCGAGGAAACGATGGACCTTGGTGCTGATCTGGCTGCCAGGCTGGATCCGGGCGCCGTTGTAGCGATCGACGGAGATCTCGGGGCGGGGAAGACCCATTTCGTAAAAGGCTTGGCGCGCGGGTTGGGATATTCCGAGCGGGAGGTTCGCAGTCCAACCTTTACCATCGTACAGGTACACGAAGGCGGATCGATGCCTCTCTACCATTTCGACGCGTACCGCGTGGGCTCGCCTGAGGAGTTTGTCGACCTGGGCTTCGAAGAGTACGTCTACGGCGAGGGCGTCACGGTGGTGGAGTGGCCGCGTCGCGTGGAGGATCTGCTGCCGGACGATACGATCTGGCTTCGCCTGGAGCACATCTCGGCGGAGGAGCGTCGAATTTCTAAGGGCCGGTGACGCAGGTCGGCACCTCGTAGAAATAGAAAAGCCAGCCGACAGGGCTGGCTTTTTCGTTGGATCAAACCGGTCACCGAACCTTCATCATCCGACTTTTTGAAGTAGGTCCTGGATGCGCGCCAGTACCATCTGTATCGCGACGTGGTTGTGGCCGCCGCGCGGAATGATGATATCCGCCTTGCGCTTCGACGGCTCGACGAACTCGATGTGCATCGGGCGAACCGTTCGTTCATACTGCCGGAGCACCCCGTCAATTGCGCGCCCCCGCTCTTGGATGTCGCGACGGATGCGCCGCATGAGCCGGATATCGTCGGCCGTGTCGACGTAGATCTTGATGTCCATCACCTCCTCCAGATCCGGCTCCGCGAGGACAAGAATGCCCTCGATTATGACGACCGGGCGCGGCTGTATCGTCTCCGTTTCGTCCTTCCGGCTGTGCGTGGTGAAGTCGTAGATTGGCTTCTCCACCGCTGACCCATCCACGAGTTGGTCGAGATGCTCGCGCATCAGCCCGGTCTCGAGCGCATCGGGATGGTCGAAATTGAAGCGCTCTCGCTTTTCCGGCGGATGCCCCGAAAGATCCTGGTAGTAGGCATCGTGATCCAGAACCGCGATCTGGTCCGAGCCGAATGCATCCGTGATGCGGCGTAAAACGGTGGTCTTACCCGAGCCAGATCCACCGGCGATTCCAATAATGACGGGCGATCGCATGAGCGAGCTTATCGTGCAGCAGAGAACAGAGGAATGAATCGAGACGGTGGCACGCGGTTAGCTCGTCGCCATCACCAGATTCCAGGTCTTCGTTTCGTCGTCAAATGTGGACGCCTTCTCGTCCCATTCGAAGTCGTCTGGATGCTCCCACTCTCGAAGATCTTCGAGGTCCTCTGCGGTCTCGCGTACGATGAAGTTTACGAGCTGGCCGCGCTGCACCTCCAGATCCGGTCCCGTGACCTCTTCGCCATCCTCCAGGAACGTTACCTCGACGCGCGCCTCGTACGTATGCTCATCCGTCCAGGCGGAGCGATTCACCTCAGGCAGCAGATCCCAGACCCATCGGCCCTCCAGGCTCTCGTTCAGTAGAGGACTGATATGCGGGCGCCAGTAATCTTTCACCGGACCGATCTCGCCAAAGTCGACATCCATTCCGAGGCGGTAGTTCGGAATGAGATCATCGGGACGCAGAAGCCCGAACAGACCCGAGATGATGACGCCATTCTCCAGCAGCCGTCGCTGGGCACCGGTCGGGAGATTGGCAAAGTCCATGGCTGCATACATGATGCCCGGGCTATATCGATCGAG
This sequence comes from Longibacter salinarum, assembly GCF_002554795.1. Lineage (NCBI taxonomy): Bacteria > Pseudomonadati > Rhodothermota > Rhodothermia > Rhodothermales > Salisaetaceae > Longibacter > Longibacter salinarum. The sequence goes on from NZ_PDEQ01000005.1 coordinate 68,722, forward strand.
CGCGGACATCAGCGGAGCATCGTAGATCTCCGAATTGACCTCAATAAACTGCTCAAGCTCATAGCCTTCCAGGTCAAAGGTCTCCGAGGCAAGGTCCTCATCCTGGATGACCTTTTGCAGATCGTCAATCAGAGCCCGGCGCTCGGGGTTGAGCTCGTCGAAATAATTAAACGTGCCCGAGGTCCGGTAATCGAACATGTCAGGTGCAAAGGGATTCCCCCCGGGCTGCTTGGTAGTGGCCGGGGCGAGCAGGACGGTAAGATTGGGCATGTAGGAGAGGCGCGTTCAGTGGAAAATGGGGCGTCGGGTCCAGGACAGACCCGAACAAGAAGCGGATCCGGATAACGCAGAGGGCGCGGGGACGCGTCGACCGGGCAACAGCAGAGTAGCGTGACAGGAGCGGTACCGCAAATATATCGATAGCACAGGCGAACGCGTCAGGCCGGAGTCCGACCCTTCACCCGTCCTTTGCGGCGTGCTACCGGTACCTGATACCGATTCGAGAATAGCGATCGCTGGTGCCACTCTCGACGGCAGATCGCTACTCCGATTCGGATGATGACCGGGACGCTGAACTTTGCTTGCGGAGCTCTTCGAGGAGAGCGTCGATGTCATCGCGGATGTGGTCGGCCTGGGCCTGCGCGTCTGCAACCATGGCGTCGCGATTTCGGCGGGCTTCGCTGACGGTGCTGGATCCGGTGTAGCGCCGAATCACATCACCTGCTTCTTTTGCCGCCCGTTGAATTTGATAGGCGATACGACGTCGGGCATCGGGTCCGCGCTTGGGGGCGAAGATCATCCCGAGTGCGAAGCCCACGGCTCCGCCCGCGATGGCACTCCAAACCCCGATCTGCGTTGCCTTTCGCTCTGATTCCGTGCTCATGGGCCGTAATTCGTTAACGACAGAAAGCCGAGTGGGAAACGTCCAATGCAAAAGTGTAGCCGTTATCACGCACCGAATTGCGCAGTACGCGTGAGGATTCGATAGAATCGTAATGCAGTCCCTCCTCGGGCAAGGAAAACCGGCAAAGATGATCGACCCGATCACGCCAAAGGGTTTACGGGTTCATCCTCCACCGGAATAAACGACCTCCCGCCTACATTTCGTATCCCGGCGCACGGACGATTATCAACGTGTGTTTCAACAGCAGGGGCCAACCGGATTCGTGACCAGACGTTTGTCCGGCACCAGCATTCTCAGGCCCTGAAGTCTTTTGAATGTTACCGACCTCGTGCGTTTCTTGCAAGGGACTTGAGCAGTGCGCATGGCCTCGTTTCATTTCTCTTCGAATGCGCGCTTTTCTGCCCCACGTTTTTGCGCCGCGCCGGCTACGCTCGTCCCCCCTGGCCTCTTTCTTTCCCTCTATGCCCGACACACCATTCACCGTCCGCGAATTGGACGCGTTCGAATACGTGGACGAAGGTCCACGTGACGCCGAGGTGCCCCCGGTCGTTCTTTTACACGGCATGCTCGGAGATTTAAGTAACTGGACCACGACCATCGAGGCCCTCTCCAACCGGGGATACCGTGTGCTGGCGCCAACCATTCCGGTGTACGACCTTCCACTCGGTGAAACCAGCGTGCCCGACCTGGCCGACTTCGTCCGGTCGTTTATCGAGCGACTCGAACTTGAGCAAACGGTTCTAACCGGCAACTCGCTCGGTGGCCACATTGCCCTCCTCTATGCGCTCAAGTACGCGGAGGATGTCGCGGCCCTCGTTCTCTCTGGCTCCTCCGGCATCTACGAAGCTACCCTCGGCACCACGACGATGCGCCGACAGGATCGAGAGTTCATTCGTGAGCGGACGGAAATGACGTTTTATGATCCGGCTCACGCCACGGAAGAGCTTGTGGACGAAATGCTGGACATCGTCAACGACCGCCCCCGCGCACTCCGACTCATTAAAATCGCACGCTCGGCCGACGAGGAGACCGTCACGGAACAGCTCGGGACGCTTCCCATGCCGACCCTGCTCATCTGGGGACGCGACGACGTGATTACCCCGCCCGACGTGGCCGAAGAATTCCGGGACCGGATGCCGAACGCCCACCTTCACTTTATCGATGAGTGTGGACACGCTCCGATGATCGAGCACCCGGACCAGTTCAACGAACTCACGCTCCAGTTCCTCGACGAACTTTCTGAACGCCAAAATTTCCCACAGTCATAGGGCCGACCCGACGGACCCATGACTCGACCTGCTTCCGCGCATCCCGTTGCACTGCTACCCCAACCGTACACCACAGTAGACACGGGCGCCTGCAGATGTCCACTCGAGTATACACACCCGTCCGCTCACCCTATATAAGCGCATTGTAAACGGCGATTCAGGGACGTGGCACGTACGTTGCCATTTATCTGATGCCCAGTCGGAGGGTGCCTCCACGCTGCGACTGGCCTTCGTGTCGAACAGCACGACAGGATTCATTATCGCCGGGTTGACGCGTTTTTGGGTGAGCGCGCAGCCCGGCGTTTTTTATGTCGCTTCCTACCAATCGTACCGGTACCACGACGTACTCGCCCCCTGTGACATAGTGGTGTCACCACCCGTCCGTATATTACACACGCTGGTCCGCGATGTCGACGTGTTGTGAACGCAAAGACATTCGGTCTGCAGTACGTCAAACTTTTTGTCGCTGACGTTATGACGTCGGCATCTGGTGTGTCTTATAGACAGACAAGACGATAAGCGTAACCGCCGACTGCTCCGGGATCGTGCCGAGGTTGGACATTTCCACCTCGCTGTGCGTAGACTCCGAGCATGTCTGGCGACACGCCCATAGACAGCATCTCTTCACTCAACGCAACGAGAACGCCATGGCTCGCGGAGTCAACAAAGTCATTCTCATCGGAAATCTGGGTCAGGATCCGGAGCTTCGCTACACGGGTAGCGGCACCGCCGTGTGCAATATGCGCCTGGCCACAAACGAATCGTACAAGGATCGGGACGGCAATCTGGTCGACAAGACCGAGTGGCACACGGTCGTTGCCTGGGCACGACTCGGCGAAATCTGCAACGAGTACCTGTCAAAAGGCTCACAGGTGTACTTCGAGGGCAAGCTGCAGACCCGATCGTGGGAGGACCGTGACGGTAACACACGTTACTCCACGGAGGTCAAAGCGCAAGAGATGATGTTCCTCGACCGCGCCAACAACGGCCCTGGCGGTGGCCCGTCTGGCGATGGGTTCAGCCAGGGACAGGGCGGAGGCCCGTCGGATCAGCGCCAGCAACAGGGGGGCGGACCGCAGCGTCAATCCCGCACACAACAGCAGCAACAACAGCAGGAGGAGCAGGAAACGTTCGAGCCGGACGACGAACTGCCGTTCTAGCGAATGCGAAATGGGGAGGGCGAACGTCGAAATGCTTCTTCCCGCGACATTTCAGTGCAGCATCCGCCGTCGGCATCCAGGGTTTCTCTGGGGGCCGGCGGTTTTTTTAATTTTCTAACCTCGTTCAACGCCCACCGTCGTCCGATCGGCAAAATGTCGTTGAATCGGGTCGAGGGACCGGCTCCGCGTTCACGCGTCACCGTTTGCATGTTGCATCATTCGCGTTCCTTCATGCCGACTCTCGCACGACGCCCCGGATCGCCATGCCTGACCAACTCGAGTCTCTCCGCCGCTCCTTCGACAACGTCGACCACGCCATCGCCGGATGGATGCGGCGAAACGGCTCGCTCCTCCTGCGTATCTCCCTCGGCGTGATCTTCGTCTGGTTCGGCGCCCTCAAATTCTTCGACGGACTCAGCCCCGCCGAGTCGCTCGTTCGGAGCACGGTCTACTGGGTCGACCCCGACATCTTCCTTCCGATTCTCGGAGCGTGGGAAGTACTCATCGGACTCGGCCTCCTGTATCGCCCGGCCATTCGCGTCGCGATTTTTCTCCTATTCGCTCAGATGCCGGGGACGATGCTCCCGCTGATCCTTCTGCCCGAGGTGTGCTTCACAATCTTCCCCTTCGGACTCACCCTTGAAGGACAGTACATCATCAAGAACCTCGTCCTCATCAGTGCTGCCCTCGTCGTGGGGGGCACCGTGCGGTCCGACATCCGCTCCGAATCCTACAGGAAGTAGTAGAATCGAACGCTTCCCGCACGTCAAACCTCATCCCCCACACCTCACTTTTCGTCTTCCTCCAAGAACTTCTCGAGGCGGACCACTTGCGTGTTTGATACGAACATCACACCCGAGCTTTTCTCGAACAGGGGCGTGAGGCCATCCATCACGCAGTCAATCATTTCGTCATCGCCAACAGCGAAGAACATGACGAGACCGGCGCGGTCGTTGAAAAGAAGACGTCCCTCGTGGAATCCGTGCGCCCCGCGGCCCGCGATGTCGCGATGAACCGTGTATCCGGTGGCGCCGCACTCCTCCAGCAGGTCCTGAACGAATTTTTCCTTTTCGCCCCGGACGATAATCTCGATTTTCTTCAGCGGATGCAGGCGGTGCTGCCTTTTGGGTGATTCCGTCGTCTCCTGTGGCTGATCAGTCATGGCAAGGTAGAAGAGTCGGTTAGATGAAATGCCAGATGTTCAAGAAGTGGGTTCTGCTTCGGGCAACAGCTCAGGAACGGTCCGATCGTCGGACATCACGGATGCCCATGTCCCACCGGGTTCGTAACGAAGCAACGTGTTGTCCTGCTGCGGATCCATGACCGTCAAGGCGACCCATTCGTGGTCAAACAATCGCTTTAGCGTATCCTGCCGCTGCAGGATCATGCCGACACGCTCGACCGGGGCATGGAGCACGGCAAACAGGCGAAGGGGGTCATGATACGGTACGTCGTCATCGAGATACAGCGACTGCAGCGGCAGCCCAGTCATCAGGTCGCCGCCATTTCCCTGCACTACGCCGACCTTCCCGCTGACGTTGTGCGTTATTTTTGAGCCGCTTCCGTAGACCGCATTGTCGACGGTCGAGAAGTAGTACTGCATGTTAATCCACTCGCCGACGACGAGCGGGCCGGTAAGTATCGTTTCGAGCGCCGTTCCGCTCTCGTCAACCCTCCAGTCGTACGAGTGAAGAAAACTCCGACCATCAAGGTCCAGATCGTTCGTCAGCCGACGTGGTCCGACAATGAACGCCGCATTGCCGGCCAGCCCCCACTCGGGGCGCGTCTCCGACCAGTCCGCTGCGCGCCGCTCCGTCTCTCGTGATGGATCCGAAAGCAGTTGAGCATCCATCGTGCCAACCCGTTCGGCCGCCGCCTTTTCTCGAGCCTTCGTCAGGTCCGCGCGGAGGCGAGCCAGCGCATCTGCATCGACTGGCGGATTCTCTTCGTCGACATAAAGACGAACCTCGTCGGTTGTCGTGTTGTGCTCGCCCGCGAGAAAGACCGTATCATCGGGAATGTCGATCCCCCGATCGCGGAGGGCATCGCGTACGTCTGAATCATTGCAAATGGCGGCGAGGACCCGGGCATTCGGTCCCCCAGGATTTCCGGCGCAGGCTCCACAGTCCAGACTCGACTTAAAGGGGTTGTTCGGCGTCTGACTGCCGTGCCCCGTAAAGACCACAATCGGAGCAAACGTCTCCGTCCAGCCCATCAGACGGAATGCGGCCTCGGCGTACACGACCTTTACCTGATCGGACAGACCCACGGCAAGGGCATCTTCCTCGTCGAGCGACTCGTCCCGGTCCACAGTCACTTCCGTAAAGCTCGATGGACGCGGAATGCGCTCATTAGCGGACTGGATCCAGTCATATATTTTGTGCGGCAAAAGCGTTCGAAGGGCCATGGCGACACCGAAGAGCCCCCCACTCCCTTCGACGAATCCGAAGGCGGCAGCGACGTCGTTCTTCAATGTCTTCACCAGCTTCTGTCGCGCCGCGTTCAGCCCTGCCCAGCCATTGTACCGTTCGGCTTCTTCTGATCGGTTCGGTGCTACGCGTTCAGCGATCCGGTGACGCGGGTCGACGATTGGCGGACATGCTTTGACACGCTCGCCGACTTCTCCTTCCGGCGCGTAGGCTTCATGCTCCATCGGAATCCCGAAGAAGCCCGCATAGCCGTGCGTTTCGTACGGCCCCGTTGCCTCAAGGTGACGGCGAATGATCTCCGACCGCACGTCAATGCAGAAGACAAGTTGCGCGTCCGGGCGACCCGTCTCCTTCGTCGGCTGGTGTGCGGATGTCGCGAGGTCGTCAAGCAACCCCTGTCGGTACGTTTCCTCCCAGGCCGAAAGCCAGATGGCGGGAAGAGACGCGTCGTCCGGATGCACCCTACCGTTCGCTGTCGCGTCTTCCGGCAACAACGGTTCGTCAAGCAACCGCGCCAGCGTCAGTCGCACGGCGAGGTACCCGCCGAGCGTGATCGGCTTGGCCTTGCCCCACTCCTTCGCTGTTCCACGCTCTTGCCAACGAATCAGGCCCACCCATCCTGGAAGAGCGGCAAGGTGGTGCGTAAAGATCGTCTCCCACTCCGATTCCGGTACGCCGTCGAGGGCCTCGATGAAGGCATCCAGCTTCGTAGATGGGAGATCGGACGTCTGCCGGATCCCCGGTATATCGCGATCGAACGGAGCGAGGATGCGCCACGACGCAAAGAATCCATCCGCCCGGTTCGGCATCGGCCACGCGGCCTGACCGTGATCGAAAAATGCGGCCAGCCACTTCGACATGAGCCGGTTCAACCGCTGATCGCTCGGCGCAGCGGTTGAGGGAACGTCATTCGCCTCCATCGTGGCGAGCGTCTCCTCGGGCTTCGACGTAATGTCGTGCTTCTTCAAGCGGTCGCGCAGGAGGTTGGGTTGGATGGCCCCGCGCTCCCATGCATGACGAAAGGTCGTTGGCGACGGATATCCTCGGCCACGAAAGAGGTGGCCAGCGCGCTGCACCGCCTCATCGAAGGGCAAGGTTTCGAACCCGGAAAGCGGATTCGCCGAGTTAAAGGTCCGGAGCGGCCACAACGGTCCGACCGCTTCAGCAGCATTTTCGATGCGGCCCCGCAGGACCGAAATCTCAATGGACATGGTAGCGGTCGCGTCGGGTGAGAAGCGTCGAAGATACGGGTTGCGACGTGTTCATCAGAAGCACGTACAGGCGCGTACTGGAGTGATGCCAGCCACGGTCAATGCCGACGTACACGAACGTAAACACGGCCGCGATGCCCCAGTGCAGCGGTGTAAGAGGCGTACCGAAGGCCAGCAGTCCAGTCCCTGCAAGCATCCACGCGACTCCTTTGTACACCGCGGCGTACATCAGGATAGCGGGAAGCAGCACGAAGGGAAGCGCCCAGGCGCGCGTTCGGGCAGGCAGACCGGTCCGGCGCAGGAGCGTCCGAGTGGCATGCAGCACGGCAAGGACCACGAAAAAGACGAGGAGCGTGCCCCCGTCCAGGGCCAAAACGGACTTCCCGGTGAGCCAGGCGAAGAGAAAACCGGCGGCCACAGCCACGACAAGAGAGCTGAGGGTCGATGCCCACCCGGCTGGGTTCGGTCGAGCCTGAGGTGGAGAGGTTGATTCAACGACCGAGCCCGAAGCAAGAAACAGGTACGCCTTGTAAAACCCGTGTAGGATCAGGTGGGCGATGCCGGCTGCACCGAACCCGAGACCGAACTGCATCACCATGAAACCCATCTGAGCCGTCGTCGAGCAACCGAGTTGGCGCTTCACGTTCGTTTGCACCAGTGCCCATGCCTGTCCCGCCAATGCCGTCACGGCGCCCACGAAAAAGACGAGGAGAACGACCGCGTCCGTTTCGAATACGATGCCCGAGAAGCGTGCTAGCAGAACGCCTCCCGCGTTCACCAGCCCTGCGTGCATGAACGCCGAAACCGGAGTTGGGGCGGTCATCGACGAAAGCAACCAGCGATGGAAGGGGACGAGCGCCGACTGCATCATCGCAGCGACGACGATGAGGCTGACGCTGATCGTCGTCACGACCCGTGGCAATGCGCTGAGCACGTCCACGAATCCGGAGACGGTCCACGCCCCGCTACTATGCACAAGCAGAGCGAAGCTGACCGCGAGAGCGCCACTTCCCGCCAAAAACATCCGTCTAGCGAAGCGAGCAGACGCCTGTGCTTCCGGCCACCTGCGAATATGCCCAATGAGACTTGCCAGCAACCACCCCATCACCGTCCACAGCGCGAGGAAGACAACGACATGCTCCGTTGCCGTGAGCAAGAGCACGACAACACTGAGCGAGAAGAGGCGCCCGTAAAACGAGCGCAGATGGCGAGCGCCGGCCATGTATCGCCGCGAAAAGCTATGCACAATCCCGCTGACGAACGTCACAACAACAGCCATGACCTGCGTCAGGCCATCCACCTGGATGTACGGGTCGATGCTCCAGGTCTCTCCCTTCAAGAAGAAGGCGAGCGCGACGGCAAGGCCGAAACCGGCCCACATCACACGGGTGAGGACTGCGGGAAGTCGGGTCGGAGGAGGCATGAGGAATGGGTTGAGGGGCAGATACGAGAGCCGAACGGCAATCCATGCGCCGGTCGAAGCCGATTCACCAAGCTAAGACATTCACAACGTACGTTCACGTTTCGATGCCGTAACAGTCTCACGGAAAAAAGATTCAAAACTGACGGCTTCCTTGCAGACGAGTCGTCGCGAGTTACGAGAAACGAACAAAGACGGAGACAAGACGAAGCGGAAAACCGATCATCTGTCTCCAACCATCGTCTCCCGCGACACGGAAATCAGACCGACCCGTTGTTGGCGGGGAAGGTGCGAACCGGCACCGCAGGTCGGACCGTGTACATTCCCTGATCTGAATAAGTTGGGATCAACGCTCGAATGCAAACTCGATACCTTCAGTTGATCCCTTGTTCGACAGGTTCTTGACGATCCACATCGGTAATTGCACGGGCGGCGGACTCGATAAAATCTGTGGACTTTCTGAAAATGACCTTTACCATCAAATTATTCGTTTCAGAGTTCATAAAATGATTTCAGTCTAGACGCCCACAATCAGGGAGATTCACTCAATTTCACGCCTCGTCGTCGCAAGTTTGTAATAAGTTACGGCTTTGTTTGTACGTTGCCGGGTGTCACCTGATCTTTTCAGGCCGGTGACCGTTACGCTATTGTGATCGTTGATATCTTCGCGCCGAGCGATTCTCTTCCCCGCCTCTACCGCTGTACACGTAGGGCTTGCCGATCCGCCGAATGATTGCTATGGGGGAGACGAGCCGTTTAGATGTGCTCACGGACTTCAGATCGCGACCGCTTCCACGGTCATCTGGACCGTACGCCGCTTCTTCCTGCAGACTCACCATTACAACATGAGCATCGCCTCATACCTGAACGAGGACGTAGATGCTTCGGTCGACTTCAAGTCGTTCCGAGACGCATTCAAGAAGAAACTCCGCAATGTTTTTCACCGTCGGTCCAGTGCCGACCAGGTGGGGACAAGCCGCGGGATTCCGCCCTTCATCATGCGTGAAATTCAGTCACTCACGCCCCTTTCGGTTTTCATTCCGGAAGAGCATGGAGGACGCGGCGGCCACGTTCACGAGTGCCAGTCAATTCTTGCGGCCGCCTCATACGAATCCCTCGCGCTCTCGCTCACGATCGGAATCAACGGAGCGCTGTTCCTGCAACCACTTACGAAGTACGGGCGAGAGGAAATCAAGGCCCCGATCTTCCGGCGGTTTATCGAAGATAAGAACATGGGCGGGCTGATGATCACCGAGCCGGATTACGGCACGGATGCCCTGCGCATGGAAACATCGTATCAGCAGCAGGACGACGGAAGCTATCGCATCCAGGGGACAAAGCACTGGGGAGGCCTTACGGGATGGGCCGACTTCTGGCTCGTCACCGCCCGCCGTAAGAGCGAAAGCGGCAACCTGGGTCGGGATATCGACTTCTTCGTCGCGGACATGAACCGCCCCGAGCAGCTGATTGAAGTCGAGGAACTGTACGAAAACCTCGGCCTCTACATGATTCCGTACGGGCGCAATAAGGTCGACATCCGCGTACCGGAGGCCCATCGCCTCCAGCCGGAGAGCACCGGAATCAAGATGATGCTCGACACGCTGCACCGAAGCCGGATCGAATTTCCTGGAATGGGCATGGGCTTCCTTCAGCGTATGCTTGACGAAGCAATCTCCCACTGCCGTGAACGGTTTGTCGGAGGCAAAGCCCTACTCGAGTACGACCAGGTCAAACGCCGCGTCGCCGGGATCCAGGCCGCCTACACGGCCTGCTCCGCCATGTGTATGCACACCAGCGAGCACGCGGGGATCGAAAACAACCTCGCGACGCACGCCCTACCAGCAAACTCGATCAAGTCGGTCGTAACCGACATGATGCAGAGTGCGTCGCAGTCGCTCCTACAGCTTGCCGGCGGAAAAGGATACAAGCTCGACCACATTGCCGGACGCTCTACGGTCGACAGCCGTCCGTTCCAGATCTTCGAGGGTTCCAACGATGTGCTGTATCAGCAGATTGCTGAGTCCGTGCTGAAGTCGATGCGCCGGATGAAGGAGCGCAACCTGTACGCCTTCGCGTCACAACACGACCTCATGAACCGTGCGTCCGACTATTTCAAGGATGCGCTCGACGTTGAGGTCGACATGTCGCTGCCTCAGCGGAAGCTTGTAGATCTGGGCCGCATTCTCGGCCGAGTCATTACGATGGAAATGACGATCGAGATGGGCGACCGAGGCTTCCGCTCGGACCTGATCTCAAACGCCCTGAGTCTCTTCCGCTCCGAAGTGAAGGGCATGATTTCGTCCTTTCAGGATCGGGAGACAACGGATGTCATCGAAGATTACGGCGACAACAGCTCGTGGCTCGACCTCGTCCGGCCCCAAAATGCATAATCAGTATACCGCCTGACCACCAGGTGTCAACGCACGTGATGGATTTTCGAGGGAGGGCCCAAACTTTCGGGGCTCTCCCTCGTGTTTTGTGTAGTACAACGTGTCTTCCACCGGCTGCATCCGCGACTTCACCAACCGTCGACGACCTATGACCTTTGGAGTCATCGTTTTTCCCGGCTCGAACTGTGACCACGACGCCTATCATGCCGCCAAGCATGTGTTCGGCCAGGAGGCCCGATTCATCTGGCACCAGGATGAGACCGTCGGAGACGTGGATGCCGTCATCGTTCCCGGCGGCTTTTCCTATGGAGACTACCTGCGCTCCGGTGCCGTCGCTCGATTCTCTCCGGTGATGCAAGACGTCGTACGCTTCGCCAACGAGGGCGGACTCGTCCTCGGCATCTGCAACGGATTTCAGATCCTATGCGAGGCTGGCCTGCTTCCCGGCACGCTCATGCGCAACGACAACCTCCGCTTCCGCTGCAATCACGCGACGCTCCGCGTGGAAAACAACCAGACACCGTTCACGCACCTCATGGATAAAGGACAGGTCGTGTCCTTCCCAATCGCGCATGGAGAAGGTCGCTACTTTGCCGACGGCGACGTGCTCGATGAACTCCGGGACAACGACCAGATCGTTTTTCGGTACGCGACCGAGACCGGAGACATCACCAAAGACGCCAACCCGAACGGATCGATCGACAATATTGCCGGAATCGTCAACCGGGATGGCAACGTACTCGGCCTGATGCCTCATCCCGAGAGGTGTGTCGAATCCCTCCTGGGCGGAGGAGATGACGGGGCCCTCGTCTTTCGCTCGCTCATCGAGCACACTGCAACGGTCGCCGCGTAGCGCGTGCATCCGTTCGATTTCTGCCTCCATCTTTTTCCCCGCGCATGCTCGACTCCCCAATTACGCTGGGCCTGCTGATCATCAACGTGGCGATCAGCCTCTACGCCCTCGTCTCTGATCCCTCGCTCATCCGGGATCTCTCGTTCCGCCCTCGCCGCATCGAAGATCACGGTGAGTACTACCGATTCTTCACTGCCGGCTTCGTGCACGGCGGGATGGCGCACCTCGCGTTCAACATGATCACGCTCTATTTCTTCGGGCCGTTGCTCGAAGGCGTACTTGGCGCGGGTGCGTTTCTGATTCTCTACTTCGGCTCCGACCTGTGTGCCAACGCGCTCACGTTTGCCATGCACCGTAACGATCCCAACTACGGGTCGATCGGCGCATCGGGCGCTATTTCCGGTGTTCTGTTTGCCTTCTGCCTTTTCGCTCCGTTTGCGAAGCTGTACGTCTTCTTCGCGATCCCGATGCCGGCCATTCTCTTCGCTATCCTCTATGTCGTCGTTTCCGTCTACGCGATCGGACAACGCGAACAGGGGGCGGTCGGCGGCATTGCGCACGAAGCTCACCTCGGTGGGGCGATCGGTGGCGTCCTAATCACGATTGCTCTCGTCCCGACAGCGGTCAACGAATTCATTCGCGCCATCCAGCAGGCTCTATGATGGTACGATGAATGTCCGTTATGTAGAACCGGGGTACCCGGCTGAAATTGTGCTAATTACGGTCTCGTAATGTGATCTTCGCCGTTCCTTTGCAGGAATCCCGTTATTGGGGTTGCACCGAAACCTCGTGTAGGGTATCGTACAGTGGCTTCATGCACCTTATCTCTCGCCTCGCGAGAACTCAGTCGCATCACACGTGGATATAGCAGAGAGCTCGGCTTGTGGAGGCCGAGCTTTTTGCTCTGAACACGGTCTGCGCGATGTCGCGCGCTCGAAAAGGGTCGTCCGTCCTGCTTGCTCGCCCCTACCGTTGTGAATAACTTGTTTATAATTTGTTCACAACTCGTCTTGACACGCACTTCATGAAGGCTTACAATATGGCCAGTGCCTTCGGGTACTGTTCCTTGACGCGACTGAGTCTCTGGGCTGCATGAAGCCAGCCTGTGTAGCGCTCTCGGCGTGTGTGCCTTTGGGCCGCATTCCGAAAGGGCGAGAGGCAGATGCACCGGACCGTACATCCGTGTTCTTCGGAACGCGCTATGTGCGTCATCCAACGGGGCGTGTCCAAACCTATCGCATATCGCCGAGAGGCGGAGAGCGAAGGACAGAGCACGAACCGGACGATGTGTCGCTCGGCGTTGTCGGACGTGTTGAATGAGTGGAAGCTCGTCGACCGTGCGAGGACTCCGATACAACGCTCCGGGATGCATCGCTCCTGATCGACGCACCGTGTTCGCTACATGGTGCACTCCTCGATCATGCGCGCATCGCAGCGGTCTTCTTCCCTCTTCCCCACTCATACCCGTCAGGGATGACGTGAGGTTCAGACGGACAGAGGATCGACGCGCGAGACAGTGTAATCGGACTGATTGCTCGTTCGCGAGCGTCAGAGCGATGCCCTGTTTCGGTCATCGGGCGGATCATTTTCCACGGAATGGTTCGCTGCGAAGGATGCTTCCTCCACAGGACGAGCCACTCAATGAGCGAGAACGTGCGTTAGGCGTTGCCTGACGCGGCACTCCCTCGGTGAGCGGCACATGTAGGCCCGTGGTGCTCGGACCGTTGCTCTGCGACGGTAAACGGACGGCTCTTCGAGTCGGACGACGAGTACCGCTCCGGCATACCCGACGGTATGTCCTAGGAGACGGGCCTCCCACCACGACGATACTTCGGTATCTCTGGTTCGGGAGGCCAGCGTTGAGGAATTTACGAGCACTCTGCCAGCCACCGCGGCCTCTGCCAGCGGGGGCTTTCTTATTGTTGCGACAGACGTGCGTGTTAGAGCCGCGACAGCAGATCCGACCAGTCCTGGAAGGCAAACGTCCGTCCGTTCATCTCCTGCCCGTTTACGCCACTTCGGGCGAACCAGGCGACGTGCCACCCAGCGCGGCTCCCTCCTTCCACATCCGAGCGCCAGGAGTCGCCGACGTAGAGGATGCGCTCCGGTGTCACTTCGGCCCGCTCGGCCGCCACCTCGAACACGTGCGGGTGTGGCTTCATGTGGCCGGTCTCCTCGCTCACGAGCACAACGTCGGCCCGATCGCGGATCTCTGGAAACTTCTTCAGCTTCTGTGCCTGGACTTCGGCAAATCCATTCGTGAGTACACCCACGCGGTAGCGCTCGGCGATCTCCGCGTATGTATCACGGGCGCCATCGACGTACTTCCAGTGCTCCGCGTACCGCTGCAAGTACACTGAACCGATACGCGCCGCATCTGCGTGGGGCGCATCGATCGCATTCAGAAGCCGTGGAAAACGGTCGTGTTTCACGATCTCCTTCTCAATCTCCCCGCTCGAATACTTTTCCCAGAGCGGCCGGTTGATTTCGTGGTACGTCTGCTGCAGTTCGTCAACCGACAGGTGCCCGAACACGGCGAGGTAGCGGGACCGGACGTCGGCCAGCGCATGACGCTCGGCGTGACTGTGATCGAGAAGCGTGTCGTCGACATCGAAGAAGACGAAGTCGATGTCGTTGGATAGGGTCGAGGTACTCACGGGACGGAAATCAATCGATCTAGGTGAACGGGAACTGCGCGAATCACGCGATGGATCGCTCGAACATGGCGTATTCTTTATCGACAACGGCGCCGAGCGATTCGACATGGTTCTTGAGCCGGTCGTTGGAATCGAGCACCCAGCTCATTTCGCAGGCGTCGAAGCCGTTCGGCGGGCCGTTCTCGATCGTGGCCAGGACCAGGAGCGCGTCCAGTCCTTTCCCCTGAAACTCTTGACGGACCCCCATCAGCGGCATTCGGCATTCGTAGATACCGTAATGCGCGTTGAGTAAAAGCTTGGGCAGACCGAGGGGGAAGAGCTTCCCATCGGGAATATGCTTCAGCGCCTGATTGATGTTCGGCAGCGTAATCGAGAAGGCCACCGGCTCGCCCTCGTGCTCCACGAAAAAGACCATCTCGGGCTCCACGATCTGCTTGAGTTGGTCGGCGAGCTGGTCGAACTCGGCATCCGTCATGGGCACGTGGCCCCAGTTGTCGGACCACGCTTCATTGTAAATGTCGACCACGCGACGAGCCTCGCGTTCGAACTCGTCCATGTTGAGCGTCCGTAGCGTCAGGCCTGGCGTGCGACGCTTGACTAGTTGTGCTCCGCGTTTCAGTCGATCAAACTCGACGTATTTCTTGTGGACGTAGTAAGCCCACATGGTCATGGCCCGCTCGAAGCCGTACTTGAGGAGGAAGTCCTCATGATAGGGCGGATTGTATGGCATTAAAATGGACGGCTCGCGGTCGAAGCCGTCAACCAGAAGCCCGGCGGTATCATTGAGCGACGGGTTCGCCGGTCCGCGCATCCCCGTCATCCCTTGATCCTGCAACCACGCGGCCGCCGCTTCGAATAGCGCCTCTGCCACCGAGTACTCGTCGATGCACTCGAAAAAGCCGAAGAAGCCGTTATCGTCGTCATATTTCTGCAGGTGCATGCCGTTGATAATCGCGGCAATGCGACCGACGACGCGGCCATTACGACGCGCGAGAAACAGCTGGGCGCGACCGTGTTCGAAAAAGGCATTTTTCGATGGGTCCAGCGAATGCTTTACCTCTCGCCGAAGCGGAGGCACCCAGTGAGGATAGTCGTCTGGATAAAACGTGTAGGGGAAGTCGATGAACGCCTTTCGGTCTGAGCGACCGGTCACGGGGTCGACCTGCAGGGACGCGGGCGTTTCCGTAGACACCATGGAGAAGAAGAGTCTAGATGATCTGAGACCGCCAGACGAGGGCGGGGCGATAAAAAGCCGCCGCTCTCTGCAGGACGAGGCAACGTCCCGAGAGGCGGCGGCAGCAGGATGAGAATCAGATTCGCCGGCGTCGACCTAGGCCGCGGCGGAGTGACCATTCGCCGAGCCGTTCAGATGCCCGTTCGCCGATCCATTCAGGTGATGTCCTTTCGGGTGATGGCCGTTCGTCTTGGCGTGGCCATTCGATCCGATGACGCCGTGCTGCTTCCCGACCTTGTGGAAGGCGTCCAGAATCTTGTCGAGCTCGTCGTTGCTGTGCGTCGCCATGTAAGACGTACGCATCAGCGTCTGCCCCGGCGGCACGGCCGGCGGAACGACAGCATTCACGAACACGCCGTTATCCAGGAGATCGCGCCAGAACTGGAAGCACGTGTTCATGTCGCCAATGACGACCGGAATAATCGGCGTCTCACTATCCCAGACGTCGAAGCCCAGGTTGCGGAAGCCGTCGCGCATGTAATCGGAGATCTCCCACAGGCGCTCAAGACGCTCCGGCTCCTCCTCGAGGATGTCGAGGCATTTGAGGACCGTTGCCGTGTTGGCCGGCGGCATCGAGGCGCTGAAGATGTGGGCCGACGCTTCGTGCCGGATGAACTCAATGACGTCGTGATCGCCCACGGCGAATCCTCCCAGCGATGAGAAGCTCTTGGAGAACGTGCCGGTGATAATGTCGACATCGTCTTTCAGGCCGAACGTCGAGGCCGAACCGCGGCCACCCGGACCGATGACGCCGATGGCGTGCGCATCATCAAGCATCAACGCGGCATCGTAGCGATTCGCGAGCTCAACCAGTTCCGGGACGCGAGCGATTTTTCCGCTCATCGAGAACACACCGTCCGTCGCAATCAGCTTGCCGGCGTCCGGGCGATCCTCGGAGGCACGCTTCAGAAGCTTCTCCAGTTGATCGAGGTCGTTGTGGCGGTAGCGCTGCGTGTCCGCCATGCTGACCCGCGTGCCCTGAACGATGCAGGCGTGGTTATCCTTATCGGAGAAAATGATGTCGTTCCGACCGGCGAGAGCCTGAATGACGCCCTCGTTCGTCATGTATCCAGTCGAGAAGAGCACCGCCTCGTCCTTGCCCATGAAGTCCGCGAGGCGCTCCTCCAGACGCAAGTGGAGGTCGAGCGTGCCGTTCAAGAATCGGCTGCCCGTACAACCCGTCCCATATTTCGCCACTGCATCACGCGCCGCCTCCTTGACGCGCGGATCCGCTGTAAGGCCGAGATAATTGTTCGACCCGGCCATGATAATCTCGCGACCATTCATGATCGCAGACGTGCCCTCATTGCGCTCGATCGGGCGAAAGTACGGATATAGATCCGCATCTTTGGTCTTCGCGTAGTCGCCAGACTTATCGAAGAACTTGTGGCATTTGTTAAAGAGCGACGGGGCCGACTTGGTCGCGGTCTCGGTGTCGTCTCCAGGGGACATCGCGGTCTCCTGCGACCGTCGGGGGTCAGACTGGGTCATAGAAACGGTATGCGTATATGCAAGGCATCGTGTGGGAAGCAGGAGCACTACGGACGGGAGCGGGCTCCCTTTGTACATCCGATAGACTCATCCTATGTTACAAGCCGCACCCAACCGCACGAAGGTAACACGGCCTCAAAAATTTTTATTTCCGGGCGAGCCGGATCCGCATTCATTCACCGACAACCGCCGTCCACGCGACGGTGCGAGTGCACTCTGAATCAGGAGTGTATGCCCAATCCCGGGAGTGAGTGTTAGTTTCCCCTACCTAACACAATCATTACACCCAAGCCGGCTTTCATGCGTGTTTTTGGTAGCCTTTCACATCCAAGACAGACCTTCATATTTTCTTCTCCTCCCTTGCTGTACATCGGTATCCGCCAGCTGAAGGAAGAATTAGAACCGGAGGCGGACCGCAGCAGAATTTCCGAGTGGGGACGGCATGACCTTCAACGATAGTTCATCACCAACATCGAAGGTCAGAAGGTGCGCGCTGACGTACGCATCCACGACGCTGAGAACGTAGAAGAGGCCGGTTCCGACCACCGATAGATCACGCCATCGTCGATGTCGGTCCCTCTGCGAACGTAACCGTTGCGCAGGGATCTCCGCGTTGAGGGCGGATACGCGCTGCTGAACCAGACGGTATTGCGACCGAAACTGGATATAGGGATTGGAATCCAGCTGTCCCGACGCCACGCGGTCCTCGCTAATCTTAAAGAGATGGGCGCGCTGATATAATTTGTACTGATCGTGATTGTACAGAATTGAGTATGTCAGCCCTGCGAGGCCTGCATACACGATCGGAATTTTATAATGCTGCTTGTTGTAGAATTGCCCCCACCCCGGCAGGGCAAATGCGCGCCAGAGTGCCTTGCTCGGCGTATGGTCGGGTGGAAGCCCACGCTCCACGAGAATTCTCGTGCGTACGCTATCGGGCTGCGCCGAAACGGGCGGCGCGAACAGGCTGCACCCGAGAATAGCGAGGAGCAGCAAAAAGGCTCCGCGGGTCCGAGTGTAAGAAACAGCCAAGTCGATACGGGATGCTGTGAAAGTCAGTCCTGTCGCCACATCAGGCCCCGACGAACGATGGATGCACATGAATCATCCGCGCTCAGAATCATCCGCGCTCATGCGAACGCCAGGCCGTACGCGCGACCAGATCGCACATACGATTAGACGAAGAAAGTAGAAATCACCCTTCGAGCATGTCGATCAGTCGCTCAAGATCCTCGGCGGAATAGTAAGAAATCTCGATCTTCCCCTCGCCGTCGGATTTATGCCGGATATTGACCTGCGTGGAAAAGCGCGAGCGAAGCTGGTTCCGATACTCTTCAAGTTGCAGATCATCCCGGCTCGGCCCGGTCTCCTCCTCTGCCTGATCTTCGCCTTCCTGCTCAGCTGCTTCGGCTTCCTCCTGGGCCTGCTGGTATGCCCGAACGCGTCGTTCGACATCTCGTACCGACAGGTCTTCTTCGATCGTCTGCTTCAGCAGATCGATCTGAGCGTCGTGGTCGTCGATTGTGATCAGCGCACGGGCATGACCCATCGCGACCTCCTTATCGCGCAGCGCCGCCTGAATTCGCGGGGGGAGGCGCAGCAGCCGGAGGAAGTTCGCTACGGTCGCGCGGCTCTTGCTGACCTTCTCCGAAACCTGTTCCTGCGTCAGTCCGCATTCCTCCATCAGGCGCTGATACCCCAGCGCCACCTCGATCGGGTTCAGTTCCTCTCGCTGGACGTTCTCCACGAGCGCCATCTCGAGCATCTGCTCGGTATTGGCTTTTCGGACGAACGCCGGCACACGAGGCAGACCCGCCCGACGCGCCGCACGAAGACGGCGCTCCCCGGAGATGATCTCGAACTGGCCCTCGCCTAGTGCGCGAACCGTAATCGGCTGAATGATGCCGAGCTGCTCGATCGAAGCGGCAAGCTCTTCGAGGGCATCCTCACTAAACTCTTGTCGGGGCTGATACGGGTTCGGACGAATATTTTCGACCTCCACCTCCGCAACACGCCCGACAAGGCGGTTGCCGTCTTCAAAACGATAAAGCTGGCTGCGAGAAACGTCATCGCCCGACGATTTCTCGCGCTCCTCGTCCCGCTCCTCCTCCGAGGGAAGCAGTGCGCTGAGTCCTTTTCCAAGTGCAGATTTCTTAGACATGCCAGATCGTCCGTCGGGACTACTGATGATGAGAAGCCCGGATGTGCAGCTGTGCGTCTCCGAGCGCGTAGAGTTGAAGGGCGGCTAAGCGGGGAATCGTGCGGTCCCCTGGAGACTAGAGGGAAAAGTCGTTGGCCGGGGTTTTCTCCTCCGGCGCCTCTGAGAGCGCTCCAGGCACGCTTTCCTCCGGGTTGTCTGCACGATTCGATGCAGTGCCCGTGGTAGACGGATTGCCGGTCGCCGGCAGCGGCGCGCTGTCATCGTCAGATTCACTTCCGTTGCTGTGATGCTGCAGGAAGCGCTGGTTGTCCGCCAGAATCTCGCGAGCAAGCGACATGTAGTTGCGAGAGCCTTTGCTCGTCGCGTCGTACAGAATTACGGGCTTGCCGAAGCTCGGCGCTTCCGAAAGCCTCACGTTGCGCTGTACGATCGTCTCGAACACCTTGTCGCCAAAGTACCGGCGCACTTCCTGGGCCACCTGATTGGACAGGCGCAGGCGCGTGTCGAACATCGTCAGCAGCACGCCCTCGATCTCGAGATCCGGGTTGAGGTGCTGGCGCACGATCTTGATCGTGTTGAGCAGCTGACCGAGACCTTCAAGTGCGAAGTACTCTGCCTGAACCGGAATGAGAACCGAGTTGGCGGCCGTCAAGGAGTTCAGCGTGAGCAGGCCGAGCGATGGCGGGCAGTCAATAACGACAAAATCGTACTTCCGCCGCACCCGCTTGAGCGCATTGGAGAGAATTTTCTCTCGCTCCATGACGTCGATCATCTCGATTTCTGCACCGACCAGGTTGATGTGGCTCGGTACGACATCGAGGAACGGAATCTCCGTGGACAGAACAGTTTCCTGCGCGGACACCTCCCCGATGAGCGCCTCGTAAATCGAGGCCTCGACATCTTTCGGCTCCAGACCGATCCCGGACGTACAGTTCGCCTGGGGGTCGATGTCAATCAGCAGCGTCGAGTGCTCTGTTGCTGCAAGAGACGCCGCGAGATTGATGGCCGTGGTGGTTTTGCCGACGCCGCCTTTCTGGTTGGCGATCGCAATGACTTTTCCCATAAGGAGTTACCGCTCTTGAGTACGGGTTGCCGCAATCGGTGCGACATACCCATCAGACCATAGGGGTGAACGTGCAGGAGGCTGATCGTGCATGGATCAGCCACCGTAAACTTCGTCTTGCACAGATGATGCCAGGAGCCTAATCTCGGCGTTGGAAGCCGGTCGTGACTGGAAAATCGTGTGTTCGTCTCCGCGATCCACACCTGGCGTGTGAAGGCGTCCGCGCGCCGCGAATAATAGAGACATCTGTGCTCTCCGGAGGACAGGTACACTCGTCGATCGGACGGTATGTCCGCCTCCGCGAATCGAGTATTCAACATACGAACTTCGGCGCGCCAATGTCCACAGCCTCATCGTGAGGGTCGGGCGAAGAGATTACGCATGAAGGGCGATTCCGCGAACCGATTTGGCCATACGCCAACGGCGAAGCCCCTACGTGCGCCCGGATCACTGCACGGGGATTCAAGGTTCGATTCGGCGTCCCTCCCTCCTCTCCAGTTGGCTGTATGTCATGGCGCGTCGCATCGTACTTTCATCGGATGACGGCCCTTCACGTTCCGTTGAGAATCTGACGATCGACTATCGGGGGGACCTGAACGAGCAGCAGTTCGACGCCGCCACCACGGGCTCTGGACCGACGCTCGTCATCGCGGGGGCCGGCACCGGGAAGACGCGCACGCTGATCTACCGGATGGCGTACCTCGTGGAAACCGGTACGAAGCCGGAATCTGTTGTTCTGCTCACCTTCACGCGGCGCGCCGCTCGCGAAATGACGTCCCGTGCGGCGGACCTTCTGGATGGCCGCTGCCAGCGCGTGCAAGGCGGAACGTTCCACGCCTTTTGCCTCGGTGTCCTGCGACGTCATGCACCTACAATCGGCTTTCCGCGCAACTTTACCGTCCTTGACGCAGCGGATGCGGGCGACGTTATTTCGGTGCTCCGAGCCGACGGGAATTACGACCAGGGCGAGGAACGCTTCCCCCAAAAGCGGACGCTCTACTCGATGTTCTCCGCCGTCATAAACCGGCAGGAACCGCTCGACGAGGTTCTCGCGCGGCGTTACCCACAGTTCTCTCCGCTGTACGACGGACTGGAGCAGATGCGCCAGGATTACCAGGCGTACAAGAAGAGCCACGGCATGATGGACTTCGACGACCTGCTCTACCGAACGCTGGAGCTGTTCGCCGCGGACGACGGCGTGCGACGAGAGGTTGCCGGACGCTGCCGGCACGTGCTGGTCGACGAGTACCAGGACACGAACGCCCTGCAGGCGGAGCTCGTCAAGCAGTTTGCCTCCGTCCACGGAAACGTCATGGTCGTGGGCGACGACGCGCAGAGCATCTACCGCTTCCGGGGCGCGGACTTCCGAAACATCTTCGCTTTCCCGGAAGAATTCGACGACACACAGGTCCTGAAGCTGGAACAGAATTACCGATCCACGCAGGTGATTCTGGATCTAGCCAATCACGTTATCGACAATGCGGATCGCTCCTACGAGAAGACGCTCTTCAGCCACCGGGACGTGCCGGACGCCGAGCTGCCGGCCGTCGTACCCGCCGCGGACGGGCAGATGGAGAGCCGCTTCGTCGCGCAGATGATCCTTCGTCTCCGCGAGTCGGGCGTCCCGCTCCACGAGCAGGCCGTCCTCTTCCGGTCGAGCCACAACAGTTACGAGCTTGAGACCGAACTCAACAAGCGCAACATTCCCTTCGTGAAGTACGGCGGGATGAAGCTGAGCGAGGCGGCGCATATCAAGGACGTTCTCGCGCACCTGAAAGTCGCGGAGAACCCTCAGGATGCCGCGGCCTGGAATCGGGCCCTGCAACTGATTCACGGGATCGGGCCAAAGACGGCAAAATCGCTCATCGAATGGGCGACGAATGAGGCGGACGACCCGTTCGTCCATACAGACAACGCGCCGTTCTCCAACCGCTACATTTCGCAGCTCAAGAAACTGCTCGGCACGCTCCGCTCCATTCGGGACCCCGACATGCCGCTCGTGGAGCAGGTCGAATCGGTCATCGATTACTACCGGCCGATTTTCGAGGACGAGTACTACGAGGACTACCCGAAGCGCGAACCCGACCTCGATCACTTCATCGGTCTGTCGGAAAATTATTCCAGCCGGCGCGACTTCCTGTCATCCCTCGCGCTCGACCCGATCGAGCTCACTGCACTGGACAACGACGGCGAGCATGAGGATGAGCCGCCCCTGGTCCTATCGACGATTCACTCGGCGAAGGGGCTCGAATTCCACACCGTGTTTATCATCCGCGCGCTGGAGGGCGACCTTCCCTCGCGGTACGCACTTCGGGAAAAGGGAGGCGTCGACGAAGAACTTCGCCTGTTCTACGTCGCCGTGACGCGGGCGGAGGACAACCTCTTCATTTCCTATCCCATGACGCAGTATCGGCGGTATCAGGGTGAATACATGACCGACCCCAGCCGGTTTATCGTCGACGTTCCGGAAGATACATTGGAGCCGGTGCAGCTCGTCGAAGAGACCGAAGCGCAGGAGGACGATCAACCGTTGCTCGGCGGTGATACACCGGCCGCGCTCGGATCCGGCGATAGCGAACAAACGAGCGCTTCCGCCCCGAAGCAACTGGGCGACGGAAGCGACAGCGCATCACGTGCTGACACCGAGACGAGCCGGGAGTACGACCCGCGCGATGTCGACGGTTTACCGTTTTAGCGGCATGAGATCCGAAGGCGGCGCTCCTCACGAAACGCAGTCTCGCTTCGACGTCCGTCGATCGCTGACATCGTACGCATCCACCTTCCGCGATCGAACCACCCCTTCTTCCATGGAGTATTGCACCGAAGCGGGTCTCTGTCGCGTCGCTGTTTCACGAACCGCTTGAATAAACGCAGCGCGCGTCGCTCTCATTCTATTGTGGTCGTCTCAGCGCCCTGATTTACGCTACTGATGCTCTCCACCGACTCCGTGAAAGCAACTGATTCGCCCGACCTCACGATCTATCGTGTCGGAAGGGATCGCGTCGATCTGATTCGCGATTTGAATGAGTCCGTCTTTGGCGATCGGCACGTGATCAATCGGTTCGACCATGACGACCTGCTCATGCTCGTGGCCGAGCGAAATGGCGACCCCGTTGGGTTCAAGGTCGGTTACCGGCTGCGTACCGACACATTCTACAGCGCCAAAGGAGGCGTCGTCGATCATGCTCGGCGTCAGGGTATTGCTCGTGCCCTGCTCCAACAGATGCTCTCCGTCGTCGAGCAGTGGGGCTACATTCGATTCGTGTACGATACCTTTCCGAATAAGCATCCGGGCATGACCGTACTCGGTCTGAGGGAAGGGTTTGAGGTCATCAAAGCAGGATACAGCCCACAGTACGAAGACTACCGCCTCCGCTTCGAATGTCGCCTTACTCCCCCGGCACCGAACCATAAAGAATCGTAACATGCTTCTTGCCTCGGCGGCATTACTTTTTTTGCCGTGGCTGTAACCATCTTTTGCGTCGATCCGTGATGTGTGTGCTTCCGGCGCACCGCTCCTCGTTCTCTCCCCCGGCCTGACAAGCGATTTCCCGTGCGTGTATTATTTGAACTGTACGAAGGCCTCCGCATTGCGGGCCAGGCCATCTGGGCCAACAAGCTCCGCTCCGTACTGACGACCCTCGGCATCATCATCGGCATCATCGCCGTCACGCTGATGGCGACCGTCATTGATGGGCTCGATCAGCAGTTCGAGAAATCGCTGTCCCAACTCGGCACGGACGTCGTTTACGTGAGCAAGTGGCCGTGGGGACAAAACACGAACCTCGACTGGTGGAATTACGTCAACCGTCCGGCGATTGAATCGCGGCTCGCCGAGAGCATCCGCGAACGGTCGCGCTATGCACGCGCCGTCGCCCCGATGACCAGTACGAACCGGACCGTTCAGTTCAAGGAGCGGTCGATCGGCGCGGAAGTGACCGGCTCGACGCCTGAGTACGGTCGCATCCGAAATGTGGAGCTTGAGTCCGGGCGCTTCTTCACCGAGGCTGACGAGCGCGGGGCCCGAAACGTATGCGTGATCGGGGCCACTGTCGCCGAGGAGCTCTTCCCAATCGCCACCCCTCTAGGCAAACGCATCCGGCTGGGCAACAAGCCCTGTAGTGTGATCGGCGTGCAGGAAAAACAGGGAAAAGGTCTCTTCGGCAGTGTCAGCTCCGATGAAAGCGTGATCATGCCATTCAGTACGTTTGAGAAGCTCTTCGGCATGAGCCGGTGGCGCAGCATCAATGTGATGATACAGCTCCCGCAGGGACCCGCGATGGAGCAAGGAAAGGACGAAATCACCGGCATCGTCCGTATTGCGCGCGGCGTTGAGCCAACGGAAGAAAACAATTTTGAGATCAACGACTCCGCGCGGATTCGCCAGTCCTTCTCGGCGACGAAGATAGCGATCAACAGCGTTGGACTGTTTCTCACCAGTCTTGCCCTCGTCGTGGGTGGCATCGGCGTGTCGAACATCATGTTCGTATCCGTTCGCGAGCGTACGAAAGAGATCGGCGTTCGAAAGGCCGTCGGTGCCAAGCGGCGAACGATCATGCTCCAGTTTCTGGTCGAGGCCATCATCGTCTGCATGATTGGCGGACTGATCGGCGTGGCCATCAGCATCGGGTTGACGCCCCTCATCGAAGCGGTCATGGGCGTGACCGCCGTCCTCCCGCTCGACACCATCCTGATCGCCTTCGGCATCTGTGTCTTCGTGGGAATCGTTGCCGGTATCGCCCCGGCGTGGCAGGCGGCAACGGCTGACCCGATCGAGGCGCTCCGCTACGAATAACGCCCGTTCTATAGCGCTCCTCTTCTTCCGACTGACCGTTCATCCATGAGCGTATTTGAGTCCATCCGCATGGCGCTCACCGCGTTACGCGCCAACATCCTCCGGTCTGCTCTTACACTGCTCGGCATGGTGATCGGGGTTTTCGCCGTGATCGCCGCCGTCACGGCCGTGGAAGTGATCGAGGTCTACTTCGAAGAGTCCCTGCAGATCTACGGCTCATCCACGTTCTCGGTCGAGCGCTATGAGTCCCAGATCGGCGGTCGCGACCGCGAGAAGTACCATCCACCGATTACGTGGGAGCAAGTCATTCGCTTGAAGCGTGCGCTACCGGGCGGACTCCAGGTGAGCGTGGACGAGGACTTCGACTGGGTCGTGAAAGCAAAATACGCGGAGCGGGAAACGGAACCCAATCTGCAATTACGCGGGACGGACGAACACTTTCTCAGCAACTTCGGCTTCGAGATGGCCGCTGGACGGCCGATCACGGCTCAGGATGTGCAATATGCGCGTCCGGTCGCTGTTCTCGGCGCACCGGTGGCAGAGACGCTCTTTCCGAACCAGTCCCCTCTCGGTAAGCAGGTTCGTATCGGGCGCGTACGGCTGGAGGTCATTGGCGTGCTCGATGAGAAGGCGACCTTCCTCGGCTTCGACCCGAACACACGAGTCTACGCTCCCATCTCGTATATGCTGAGCACGTATGGCGACAACGGGCGCAACATTGCCTCCGTGAGTGTCCGTGCACCGAGTCCGCAGACCGTGGGTCCAGCACAGGAGACCGTGATGGCGCAGATGCGAACGATCCGAAAGGTGCGCCCTGGGGACGAGAACAACTTCTCGCTCGAAACAAATGCCTCGATTCAGGACCAGCTTGCCAGCTTCACCGGCAGCCTCGGCATCGCTGGTGCTGCTATCGGCCTCATCTCGCTACTCGCGGCCGGCATCGGCATCATGAACATCATGCTCGTCTCGGTGACCGAGCGAACTCGCGAGATCGGCATCCGGAAGGCCGTAGGCGCAAAGAACTGGCATGTACTGTCGCAATTCCTGCTCGAAGCCATCGTCCTGTGTCAGATCGGGGGCTTACTCGGCATTCTGCTGGGTGCGCTCGCGGGCAACGGTGTCGCATTCTTCTTCGACATCAGCATGGCATTTCCATGGGTGTGGGCGGGCATTGCCGTAACCGGCGTCACATTCATAGCAATCGTGTTCGGCATGTACCCGGCCTTTAAAGCGTCCCGACTCGACCCGATCGAAAGCCTTCGTTACGAGTGAGGCTTCCGCAGCTGCGGAAGGAAAATCGCGCGTAGAGCTTGCGATTGGCCGGGCTTACGCGACAGGTTGGGCATGATCGTCTCCTCTTTCCTCGACCTGCCTCTCTCCATGGAAGAAGCCAAAAAAGCCGCCGGCGAACAGGCGGCCGACCTCGTTCGAACCGGCATGCGCGTAGGCCTCGGAACGGGCTCCACAACCGCCTTCGCCCTGCGTGCCATCGGCCGACGGATCCGTGAAAGCAGCCTGCACGTCATGGGCGTCCCGACCTCCTTCGCGTCCGAGCGCCTGGCCCGCGAGTGTGGTATTCCGCTGACAACCCTTGAAGAAGTGGAAGCACTCGACCTGGCGCTTGACGGGGCCGATGAAGTGTCGCCCGAACTGAATTTGATCAAGGGCCGTGGCGGTGCTCACACTCGTGAGAAGGTCGTGGCTGCACAGGCCAAGCGATTCGTCGTTCTGACTGACCCGAGCAAGGATGTCAAGCGACTTGGCGAAAAGCGGGTCGTCCCCGTCGAGGTTCTGCCGATGGCCACCGGCCCCGTCCTCCGAACACTCGATGACGTATGCACCGAAGCCACTCTACGGATGGGGAAAGAGAAAGACGGCCCGGTGGTCACCGATCAGGGCTTCTGGATCATCGACGCCAGATTTGAAGGCGGCATCGACAATCCACACGCCATCGACCGGATGCTCCGCGACCTCCCCGGCGTGCTCGACCACGGACTCTTCCTCGACATGGCAACGGATATCTTTGTCGGCCACCCGGATGGATCCGTCGAGCATCGTCAGCGTGACGACTGAGAATACCGGACCCACACAAAAAACCGCCCGCCTCGGCTTGAACCGAAGCGGGCGGTTTCATTTTGGTATCGCACGGCGTGGTGTGTCACGCAACCGTGCAACCAGGTCGGACTGTTACTTCAGGCGGAACGTCACCGGAAGCGACATCTGCACCTTCACCGCCTTGCCACGCTGCTTACCCGGCTTGAACTTCTGCTGCTTCACGGCGCGGATGGCTTCTTCGTTGAGAAGCTTGTGGACTCCACGCGTAACTTTCGGGTTCTGAACGTTTCCATTCTCGTCCACGACGAACTGGACGAACACACGGCCTTCGATGCCCGCCTTCTTGGCAAACTCAGGGTACTCAACCTCGCCCTGAAGCGCTGCGAGACCACCGATCAGCTCCGGAGAGTTCTCAACAACAACGAAGATTTCCTGCTCTTCTTCTTCCTCGCCTTCATCCGGCGGGGGCGGTCCCTGGCTCGTGTCGAGCGATTCATCGAGATCGAGGGACGCGTCAAAGTCCACGTTCTGATCCTCGATAATCTCGTCGTTCGGCACCTCCATCGGCACCGGGGGCTTCGGAGGCGGCGGGGGCTTCACTTCCTGTTTCGTCTGCTGGACCTCCTCCATCTCGACGACGTCCTGCTCTTCAAGATTAACCTTGAAGTCCTTATTGTTCTGGATATTCCACTTGAAGCCGATCAGCAAAATCGAGAGCGCAACGACAAGCCCCAATTGAATCCAGATCGGATACTCCTTGCGGAGATTCGCCTCTTCCGTCTTTCGTACCGACATGATCCTACCTGATTGTTAAAAATGCAGCGGTGACCCAATCGGCGAACAGTCCGAGAACGCCGAGGAAGGATCTCTGGCAAGGCTACCTGCCCTGGTTTAAGCCGAAAAGCGGATAAGCTTCCCAGACATCCTTGTTAGCCAACAGATCAACGTTTTCCTTTTCTGTGATGTTTCGCTGGCTTGACACTCTTTTCGCCCTCCCTTCTTAATCGGGGGGAACGTCTTCACGCAATCGCTTCCCACAGCCCCGTAACGCGACACTTCG
This sequence comes from Longibacter salinarum, assembly GCF_002554795.1. Taxonomy (NCBI): domain Bacteria; kingdom Pseudomonadati; phylum Rhodothermota; class Rhodothermia; order Rhodothermales; family Salisaetaceae; genus Longibacter; species Longibacter salinarum. The sequence goes on from NZ_PDEQ01000005.1 coordinate 96,873, forward strand.
TCCTGTTCAAGCACCGACGAATATCCTTTCGGATACGAAGTTCACATGTGGTTTAACGACCTGCCTACCGACAGATTTATCTCTGCGGCTACCGTAGTTTAAACGTAATCGGGATCGTCATTCGTACAGGGACACGATGCGTTCTCTGTCGACCCGGCAGAAACACCGTTTTCTTAATCGCCCGAATAGCCGCGTCGTTGAGTAGCGAGTGTGCGCTTTTCTGCACGACAACATCCGTAACAGAGCCATCGGGAAGCACGGTAAAGCGGACAGACACTTTTCCCTCGACTCCCGCACGCTGGGCACGCTCGGGATACTCGAGATTCTCGTAGAGCGACTTCATCCCGCCCTTCGGCTTCGGCATCTGCTCCACGACGACGAACGGTTCGCCTTCAGACCGGTCCTCCCGCACGTCCGGAGGCGTCGGCGACGTCACCGGCGGCTCATCTTCTAAAATCAGTTTGTCCCATTCGACCTTTTCGGGACCAATGATCCTTTCGTCTGGGACGACCTGCGGCACCATGGGTCGGGCCGGCGGCGGGGGCGTGGCATCTTTCGTAGGAGGCGGGAGGTGCTTGAGGTCCACAGTCTCCGGTGGAGGCGGGGTCGGGGTGGCGGGCTCCGACCGATAAAAACTCAGGCTCGCTGCGACCAAGACGAAGGAGAGTGAAAGCACAGCTCCCGTGGCCATGTGGAGGGAATAGTCACGACGCCACGTCGAACCAGCTTTTTTCGAAACAGGCATAAGGACACTGAAATCTATGAACGGAAACAATCGTTCGCCGTCTCTTCACAAATCGAGATTCAATGTCCCCAACAGGTTTGTGTAGATCAAGTGAAGTAGGTGTTCGTAACAATATCTGCCTCAGCCCTCTCTGGCAGCCGGTTCTTCGTTGGATTCGACCGTGCGCGAGCGGTATAGAAGGTAAGTGCCGAGGCCAAGGACCAGGCCGACGACATCTGCGAGAGCATCGTACGGATCGGCAGATCGCTTGAACGGAATGATCAGCTGGTAAAACTCACTCCCAACTGCGAACAAAAGTCCTCCAAGAAAGAGATTGCGTACCCGTCGCCACGGAATGGTCCACGGCACGCGTGGCTCGTCCGGCCTCAGGGCACGCATCCAAAAGATCGCGAGTCCGCCAAACAGGATGACATGTGCAAATTTATCCAGCGTCAACGATGGATCGACCTTCGGTAAACCGGGCGCCGGGATCGTCAGCGCGACAATAATGCCCGCCGTCCACAGCGCCGCCAGAATGAGGTAATGACGGGTGTCGAGAGATCGAAGGAGGCGAGAAAGCCAGTTCATGCGGTTGCGCTTCATCAGAAGAAAAATAGGGCAGACACCGTGTCAACGGGCTTGTCTACATCGTTGATACCGGACCGGCATCTCGTCCGCTATCACGTTAGACGGAGTGACAGAGCCACCGAGGTCCGTCTAGAGGTTACGTCACCTGCTCGCCTTCGATGTGCCGCAGATTTCGTACGCCGCTTTCGCCACCTCGTCGAGCACATCCGTGGCTTGCATCGTGCGGGCATCCGAGTGGGTGGCGTACCGGTCGGCGGCCGCGCCCCCGAGGTGCATTCCGGCGGCAGCGGCGTGAATCGGCTGGAGTCCCTGCGCGAGGAAGCCGGCGCAGAGCCCCGCCAGCACGTCTCCCGTTCCCGCGACGGCAAGCGACGGCCCGCCGGCGCCCCCGACGAAGGTCGTCCCGTCCGGCGAAGCGACTACGCTCGGGTGCCCTTTCAGCAGCAACACGACATTCCATCGCTTCGCGTACGCCTGAGCGACTCCGATTCGGTCGGAAAAGTCCACGTCTTCTCCCGCCAGCCGCTTGAACTCGCCGGCATGGGGCGTGAGAATCCATCGGCCGTTCGGCTCCAGATTACCGTCCTCCGCCCCGAGGACGCCGGCAATCGCATTCAGGCCGTCGGCATCGATCACCGCGGGAAGGTCTGTTTCAGAAAGGAAATCGCAAATCGAAGACTGCGTCATCGATTTGCGACCGAGTCCGGGTCCGACGAGAAGAGCGCGTGCCTTGTCAAGACGATCCGATAGCGTGTCGTGAATGTCTGGAGCCAGCCCGTCCTCCCACTCCGGCAGCGCAAGCGTCGGGATGGAGGTCATTTTCTGCGCGAGCGTCGACTCGATCGACTCCGGGCAAGCACACGCGACGTACCCTGACCCGGCACGGGCAGCGGCACGAGACGCCATGACCGGCGCTCCGATGTATCCAGGAGCCCCGCCGACGACGACCGTCATGCCAACCGAATATTTGTGGGCGTCGTTGGCTCGTTCCGGCCACCACCGGCAGAGATCCTCGTCCGATGTCCGAAACGCGCAGCCGGCATCACGGGACACGCGACTGAGTATGTACCGCGGCATCCCGATGTCGACGATGTCGATCTCGCCCGCATATTGTGCTCCATCTCCGACGACCAGCCCGGCCTTCATCGACGCCATCGTTGCCGTTTGATCGGCCCGAACGCAGACGCCGAGCGCTGCGCCCGTGTCGCTGTGCAAACCGGTGGGTATATCAAGCGCTGTAACTTTCTCCTCCTGCCCATTCAGCCACTCGACCATACCGCGCAATGGCTCGCGCACCTCGCTCGTCAGCCCCGTTCCGAGCATCGCGTCGACGTACAGGCTAGGTTGGACCGCAGCCGCCTGCGCCTCCAGAGCCTCGACACGATCGCAGGTTGAGAGTGTCAGGTTGTCGGCGGCGCTGCCGGGGGAGTTAGCGAGCGACTGTAGCAGTTCGAGATTGTGCGCCGGATCGTCGCGCAGATCCTCAGGCGGTGCGGTGCACGCGACGTGGACCCGTGCTCCGCGCTCGGCGAGATGACGCGCCACCACGAGGCCGTCACCCCCGTTATTCCCTTTCCCGCAGATGATGAACGCACGAATCGTTTCGGCCGGGCCGTAGCGACGGAGGATGGCCGATGTGGCCCCACGTCCCGCCGTTTCCATCAGCGTAAAGCCAGGCAGGCCGAAGTCCTCGATCGTGGTTCGGTCAGCCTTACGCATGGCATCAGCCGTGAGGAGCACATCGCGCGGCAAGCATCGGTCGGGCATCGTGGAAATGCGGGTCAGGTGAGATAAGCGGACGCCGAGTCCTATGGCGATTCGGCAAGGTTCTCGATGCGGATCGGCCGGGCGAGGACAGGGATCCGGAGTGGCGCCGGCAGAACAGTTGTCCAACGAGGACGACTTTCGGTGGGTTGTTCGGTCCACGTAACGGGCTCCGCCGGTTTGTACGGAAGAAGGCGCCCGGGATCCCATCGGCCGTTGCCGTTTCTATCGAGGAAGGCACGGAAGCGGTAGCTCCCCTCCGGGAGCATATCGAAGACGAATGTTGTGTCGGCTCCTACGACTTCCGTTCGCCTATCCACTGGAATGGAGCTTGATGTGGCGTACAGCTCGACAATCACGGAACCCGCAAGTCGGCTGCTGTCGACCGGCTGGTAGCGAATACGAAGTTTGGGCTCTTCGCTCGGTGGTTGTCGGAGTGAATCCGTCTGGGTGGTGTCCGCTTGGACGGAATCCGCAACGGTTGTGTCCACCTGCACGGTGTCCACCCGAGCCGAATCTGCGGCAGCGTCCGTCGCCCCAGCTAGCGAGTCTGCCGCTGTCGTGTCCGCCGGCGGTGCGTCGGATGTGTCCACGGTGATGGCCTGCCCTTCGAGTTCGCCGAGCACCTTCGACGTGACGCGCCGAAAGCGCCGCGTGTAGGTGGTATCCGCTCCGGCAAATGGGCCATCGTCCACGGCAACCTCCAGCGTCGTGCCTGGTGAGAGCGGTGGCTCAAACGTGAATCGGTAGTCCGTGCCGTCGGCGGTCGTCGCTGTAAGCGTTCGCGGTTGGCCGAGCGTGTCGCGGGCCGCGATGGCCGTTCCGAAGCGCGAGCTACCGACCGGTTGGTTGAACTGGACGCCGGGTTGATCCGGCGGCAGAAGCGGCACGGCCCCGGTCGAGTCCGGGGTCGCGTCAGCTGGCAGGAACTCGAGAAATCGGGTTGTGACCGTATCCGCCAGCGTAGTCGCCGCAAACCCGACGGTGGTATCCGGGAGCGCGGTACCGAGGGTGTCCTTGATCACACTGTCGGCAATCGACAACCGGTGGCGCCCTTCCTCCATCGCAGCCGTCATGAGAAGGTTGACTTCGGTAGACGGGATATCGCGTGCGTAAACCGACTCAATCGACTGTTCTTGATCGCGCAGAGAATCGATCAGCGGATAATCGGACGGGTCCAGCGATGGTTGAACGGGCTCACTGAAGCGAAGCGTGAGTCGCCGGTTGGATCGCGGTTGCACACGCTGGAGCTCCGGGGCGATGGTGTCGAGGCGCGCGACGATCCAGGGCACGCGCACCGGGTCTGCACCGACATCGCCCGGAAGAACCGGTCGGGGCGGCGTACCGAACGGCTCCAGCACATCTGGTCGACGATTTCGGTTGTTATCCTTGATCGCGATGACGTAGTACGGCTGCTCGCGAAGGTACTCCAGTGTAAACGAGCCATCGTCGCCGGTCTGCGTACGATAGTCCGGTCGGTCTGGTAGAGAATCCGGCGGCGTACCGTCCGGCGCGGCGTAGGCGTAGATGTCCATCTGCGCCTGTGGCTTCCCCTCGCCCGGCTCGACCACACGTCCGGCGATGCTCCCCCGGTTGATCCGCGGCCCCGTCGAGAAGGCGATCGTGATCGGTTCGTTCAATGCGACGCTGCGCGTATCCGTGAGCTCGGTATCCAGCGTGACGATGTACGTCGTGCTGTCGCGGAGCTCTGAAGGAAACGTGATCTCCACGGCGCGGCCGTCCCAGTCGTATTCGAGCGCCCGATCGAAGGCCGGCGTCACGCTGATCGACCGAATGAGCGTCGAACGCTCGACGTATTCCGAAAAGGCAATGCGGATCGACCGCGTACTTACATTGACGGCGTCTCGGGCGGGCGACGATGACATCACGCGGGGCGGCGTCTCGTCGCGTGGACCGCCACTGGGCGCCTGCGGATTGGCGCAACGGATGAGGAGCATACCCCCGAGACAGAGGACGGCGAGAGCACGTGGAACAGATCGAGACAGCAAGAGGCCGGGGAGCGGTGGGATAAGCATTCGAATCGAGGCAACGTTGCTCTGTAGGCGCCGGACCCCGTTTGGTTTCGGTTCGGGATGTCGGATTGGGGATTCAGGATTCAGGATTGAGAATTGGGGATTGGGGATTGAGCATTTAGAATTAGCGATTGGGCATTGAGGATTGGGGACTGCCGATTAGGGATCGAGCACTGGAAGATACCACTCGCGATCGGTGCTGACTTTCCCGAACGGAATCCGTCCCATAAACAACCTACCATCCACCACAGACCGTTCGGTCGTTAAGGTGTTCGAACGTTGAACGATGGGACCGTGCACAGACGCATGCGGAGAATCGCGCTTAGCATTTCGCATTTCGCTTTTCGAAGTTCGAGCTTCGCAGTTCGCAGTCCAAACTTCGCACTTCGCCTTCGATTGCGCATTTCTGGACACTCTCCATGCTACAGAAAAAGCGGTCCCCCTGGCGTTGGAAGACCGCTTCTCTTCATGCGATGTGCTGCTTCTGGTCGGGTAGGTGATCGAGGATCAGGCGTAGATTCCGCGCAGGCGGAGGGCTTCCGACACTTTGCCCACGGCCATGACGTACGCTGCGATGCGAAGCGAGACGCCGTGCTCCTGTGAGGTCTCGTACACCCGATTGAACGCCGTCGTCATCATCTGCTCAAGACGCTCTTCTACGTCTTCTCGCGTCCAGAAGTACCCCTGACGGTCCTGAACCCACTCGAAGTACGAAACCGTGACGCCGCCGGCATTGGCGAGGATGTCCGGGATAACGATCACGCCGTTCTCGTTCAGAATATCGTCCGCCTCCGGCATCGTCGGGCCGTTGGCGCCCTCCACGATGATCTTCGCCTTGATGTTCTCGGCGATATCGGCATCGATCTGGTCTTCCTTCGCTGCTGGAACGAGGATGTCGCAGTTGCACGTGAGCAGTTCTTCGTTCGAGATCTTGTCAGCCTTCGCGTACCCATCCAGCGTGCCGCCATTCGCCTTGACGAACTCTCGCATCTCCGCGATGTCCAGCCCGCTCGCATTGTAGTATCCGCCGGTCACGTCGCTGACGGCGACGACGGTGCATCCCTGCTCCTGCAGAAGCTGCGCAGCGATCGATCCCACGTTTCCGAAGCCCTGAACCGCGACGGTCGTATTGGCCGGAGCGATGTTCTCCTGCTCCATCGCAGCGAGCGACACCGTCATGACGCCGCGTCCCGTGGCTTCGACGCGTCCCTGCGAACCACCAAGACCGATCGGCTTGCCCGTCACAACTGCATTCTCCGTGCGGCGGGCGTGCATCGAGTACGTGTCGAGAATCCACGCCATGATCTGCTCATTCGTGTTCATGTCCGGCGCCGGGATGTCGCGGTCCGGCCCAAACACGTCGATCATGTTTGCCGTGTAGCGGCGCGTCAATCGCTCCAACTCGCCGGGACTCATGTCCGACGGGTCACAGACGACACCGCCTTTCGCGCCACCGAAGGGTACGTCAACCACGGCGCACTTCCAGGTCATCCATGCGGCCAGCGCCTTCACCTCGTTGAGGTTCACGTCCGGCGCGTAGCGAATGCCACCTTTGCTGGGGCCGAGGACATCGTTGTGAATCACCCGGTAGCCCTCGAACACCTTGATCTGTCCACTGTCCATCACGACAGGAATCGACGTGATGTGGACGCGGGCGGGACGGTACAGGTATTCGTAGAAGCCCGGGTTGAGCTCCAGAATCTCGGCAGCGATGTCAAACCGCTCCATCATGGCCTGGAACGGATTGTCGCGATCAATGGGGGCCGGCTCGCGATAAACGGAGCGGTCGTAAACGTCAAACTTGAATGGCATGAGAGACTCGAATCAAGCGTGTGGCAAGCGAAGAGACGTGCCGGGCTGGAACCGCTTCCAGCCAGACTCTTCCGCCCGGTAATGTGCAAGCCGAAGAAGGCAACACGTCGTGTGGTAAGGTGCGGATTGGACCGGAGAAAATCGAACCTCGCGTGCTGGAACCGCGACGAAGCGGAACCGACATGTTATGAGCGGTTGACGTTGCTGAAAAAGCGGAGATCGATCCGGTGCAAATAGGCTCGCTGAACGTTTGTTGTGTCTGCGGGTTGCCGAATACGATCTGGCCGCCGGTGCCTCGCGCCTCGTTCCCGCGAATCTTCATGAGATGGTGCCGTGCCGACGCCCTCTCTTCTGACTTCTCACCTGACCCTCCGCATCTGTGACCGACCTTCACACCTGTCCCCTCTCCAATCGTCGTCGTAAGGACATCGCGTCGCTCCACCGACGAAAATACCGGCGGCGTCATGGGCAGACCGTCGTCGAGGGGCTCCGTGCCGTCGAGTCGGCGCTCGTGGCGGGGGCTCCGGTCATCGACGTTGTGTTGACGACGGAGGCAGCGCAAGATCGCGCGGTGCGTGACGTACTAGCCAACGCCGGCTACGCAACAGGCTACGACAATCCGTCAGCATCCGGCGTTACCGTGTGGACCGCCGAATCCGAGGCGATGCGGGAGCTATCGGGTGTCGAGTCGCCGCAGGGAATTCTCGCCGTCGTCGAGCGCCGATATGAGGACGTGGCCTCGCTCATCGCGAACCTATCGGAAGGCGGCACGTTGCTCGCGCTCGACGGCATCCAGGATCCGGGGAACGTCGGCACGATCATTCGCACCGCCGCGTGGTTTGGCGTCAGCGCGATCGTCGCCGGCCCCGGCACGGCCGGACTCTACGGCCCGAAGGTGATGCGCGCCGGTATGGGCGGACACTGGGACCTGTCGCTCGCCCGCACCGACGCGCTCGGCCCGGCACTGGACGACTGCCGGTCGGCGGGCTACCCGATCTATGGCGCCGACCTCTATGGCACCAGTGCCTCCGACTGGAAGCCACAGCAACCCTCCGTGCTCGTGCTCGGTAGCGAGGCGCACGGCCTCAGCGCAGCCGTCCTTGATCGCCTCACCGAGCCCGTCGCCATCCCCGGTGCTCCCGACCGCAGCGGCGCGGAATCGCTGAACGTCGCCGTCGCTTCCGGTATCCTCGTCTATGAATGGGTTGGTGAGGGGTGAGGTTTGGAGTACGGGGGATGAGGGAAAGGGAGAATGGGAGAAAGGGGGAATGGGAGAAAGGGGGAATGCGTTGAGACGTTATAACGTTGTGCGTTTGGACGTTGGGAATTAGCCAAGAGCTTCGGGCGATGCGATGTCAGCATGCACTCAGTACGGATGTCATATCCGAACAATGGCGAAACGCCTGGGAATCCGACTCCCCGACCCTCAAACTCTCATACCTGTTTGGTCGATGAACTGCGAGGACGTAAGAGCCGGGGGGGCACGTCTCAGCTAGGACCGAAGGTCATCGGTTGGCTCGGACGCAGTAGGCACGGTAAGCGCAATCCACGACATCTCAGCATTTTGAACGTCGCAAGGACCGACCGCTCGGAGGTCCGTACCCTTGACTGTCCGCCCAAAAGGCTCTCATACTCTCACACCCTCACACTTCCACACCTTTCATACTTTAACACCTCCGAACGTCCACACTTCCACACGTTCAGACAGCCGTCCCGGGGGCGTGTGCAAAAGCGCGGATTGTATCGTATACTTTTTCACTGTGCTGACTTCGTTTTCGACCGTGTCCGGTGTAAGTTTCTGCACCCGGGCCACAGATGCCTGTCGCAATCCCATTTGTGCCTTATGGAAATTCCGTCTCTTCAGGGCTTTACTCGTGAGAAAGGCGGTCTGATGACCATGGAGAAGCCGCTGAAAAAGGGCGAGCAGCATGAAGCCCTTCGGATCGGTGTCCCTCGCGAGGTAGCCAACGAAGAACGGCGGGTCGCGATTGCCCCAACCGGCGTCATCGCACTCGTCGCCAACGGTCACGACGTCTACGTCGAAGAGGGAGCCGGCAAACAGGCTCACTTCCGAGACGACGAGTATGCAGAAGCCGGCGCTAAACTCGTCGACGACCCCGGCGACCTCTATGCGCAGTGCGACCTCATCGCGAAGGTCGGTCCCCCGGACGGGGACGAGCTGGACTACCTGAAGGAGCGGCAGATTCTTATTTCTGCGCTCAACCTCGGCGGCACGACCGCCGAGTTTCTTCATCACCTGATGCGACTGAAGATTTCCGGCATCGGGTTCGAGTTCATCCGGGACCCGGACGGAACCCTACCGCTCGTCCGGATGATGCACGAAATCACCGGGTCGATGGCCATCCAGATCGCAGGTCGTTATCTGGAGAGCAACGAGGGCGGCAAGGGCGTCATGCTCGGCGGCATCTCAGGCGTCCCTCCCGCAACGGTCGTCATCCTCGGTGCCGGGGTCGTGGGTGAATGGGCTGCGCGCACCGCACTCGGCTACGGTGCCCACGTCATCGTTCTCGACACAGAGCTCGGCGCGCTCCGATCACTGGAGCACTACCTCGACCGCCGCATCACAACGGCCATGGCGAGCGAGCAGTACATCGCCCAGGCCGTCCGCTCCGCCGATGTCGTCATCGGCGCCATGATGTCCGACGGACAGCGTTCGCCCGTCCTCGTCACCGAAGACATGGTCGCCGACATGGCCCCCGGCGGCGTGATCGTCGACGCGGTGATGGACCAGGGCGGCTGCATCGAGACATCGCGCCCGACCAGCCACTCCGACCCCGTCTACCGGGAAAGCGATGTCGTTCACTATTGCGTCCCGAACATGCCGTCGAATGTTGCGCGCACGGCAAGCTACGCACTAACCAATGTGCTCGTCCCGTACCTCGTCCGCATCGGCGAGTGCGGCTCGATCAACGAAGCTCTCTGGCACGACGAAGGCCTGCGCAGCGGCACCTACGTCTACCGCCAGCACCTCACCAAGAAGAGCCTCGCGACGATGTTCGGCATGAACTACCGCGACATCGAGCTTTTGATTGCCTCTGGGATTTAGCGAAAAAACGTTGTGACGTTGGTTCGTTCGTGCGTTGTCGCGTTCGTTATTCCTGTAGAGCGGCTCATGGCACTCGTATGGTTTCTCTTTCTTCACCCATCATGATGCAAGCCGGGAGCGCCTCTAAAGCTCAGAATCGAATTTTAAGCTCGAGGGCACATCTCCAGCCTTTCAGATAGAACTGTCAGGACAGAGCTCGTCTTCCAAACGCCCAACGCATTAACGTTCAACGCCCCAACGCACAACGCCCATGAACGAAAACACGCTGCTTCGCCTCGAAGGGCTGGCCGTTGCGCTGGTGGCGGTTGGAATTTATTCTCAGTACGGCGCGTCGTGGTGGGTCTTTGCGATTGTCTTTTTGCTGCCGGATCTCGGCATGCTCGGCTACCTAGCATCTCCGCGCGTTGGGACCTGGACGTACAACCTCGTCCATACCTACGTGACGCCGCTGATCTTTGCCGGAGGCGCCTTCGCCTTCCGCGCCACCGCAGCCGAGTATGCGTCACTCATCGGGTCCATCACGCTCATCTGGATCGCGCACATCGGGACCGACCGCGCGCTGGGCTTCGGCCTGAAGCGGGCGTCCGGGTTCAAGGAAACCCATCTCGGCCGGATCGGGAAGGGTTGAGGCAGGGAGGTGTGGAAGGATGAAGGTTTGGAGGTATGGATGTGTTGGTGTGCAGTGGCGTCTGCGATCATGAGCGGCGAGGCGATTTGAACGTTTTTTCTCGCAACATCGGCCGGTCTGGCGGGGGCGTTACATTGCGATAACGGCACCGGCCCATTATCTTCGATTTCGCATCACAATAAGACGGCTTCGCTGCTTGTACGGAAGTTTCGTCCAACTATTGATGCCTGATGCCGCGCGGTGCATCGTGGGGTCTTCAACCGAAGTCCCGAGGTGAAACGTGCTGGCGTCTTTTGTTTGGGCCCTGCCCGACCCTTCCTGTCCCTGCCCGTTTCGGTCTCGACCCGACCTCCTCAAATTATGGCAACACCCACCGCAGAACGCGAACAGTGGGGCTCCCGCATCGGATTTGTCCTCGCCGCTGCCGGCTCCGCAATCGGTCTGGGAAATATCTGGCGCTTCCCTTTTAAGACCGGTGAAAATGGCGGCGCGGCCTTCGTCATCCTGTACCTGGCCTGTATCCTCTTCATCTGCCTGCCATATCTGTTCGCTGAGCTTTCGCTCGGTCGCAACAGCCAGAAGAATCCGGTGGGCGCGATCAAAGCCATTAAGGAGAAGGGGCCGTGGTCCCTCGTCGGCGGGCTCTGCGTGCTGACGGGCGTCTTCATTCTTAGCTACTACGGGGTGATCGCTGGCTGGGCCTTCGGTTACATCTTCAAAGACATCGTCGCCCCGGCGGTGGATGCCAGCCAGTACTTCTCGAACTTCATCGCGAACCCAATCGCGGTGATTCCGCTGCTCGGTCTGTTCATGCTGCTCACGATCGGCGTGGTCGTCGGTGGTGTGGAGCAAGGCATCGAGCGCTGGGCGAAGGTGCTGATGCCCGTCTTGCTCGTTCTGATGCTCGTCGTCATCTTCCGCTCGGTTACGCTTCCGGGCGCCGGTGCCGGTCTTGACTTCTACCTGAACCCGGACTTCTCGAAGATCGACGGCGGTGTTATCGTCGAGGCCCTCGGTCAGGCGTTCTTTTCACTCAGTCTCGGTATGGGCGCCATGATCACGTACGGCTCCTACCTTCCGAAGCGGGAGAATCTGCTTGTCTCCGGTGGGTACGTCGCGCTCTTCGATACCGCAATTGCTCTCATGGCGGGCCTGATGATCTTTCCGGCCGTATTTGCGATGGGCGCTACCCCGAACGAAGGCCCCGCGCTCATCTTCGTCGTGCTGCCGCAGGTGTTCGAGGCCATGCCGCTCGGGAGCTTCATCGGCGCCGTGTTCTTCATCCTTCTGTCGATTGCCGCCCTGACATCGACCGTCTCGCTGCTGGAGGTGGTGGTCTCGTATTTTGTGGACGACACCTCCTTCACCCGAAAGAAGGCCGCCTGGCTCGTCGGTGGATTCACGTTCGCCTTCGGTGTACCGTCCGCCCTCGCGAATGGCGCAGTCGGCTGGCTCACAGACATGTCGTGGCTCGTGAGTAACGACATCGTCGGTCAAAACCCCAGCTTCCTTGACATTATGGACTTCATCTGGGGCAACATGTCCCTCGGCATGGGCGCCCTGCTCCTGAGCATCTTCGTCGGCTGGGTATGGGGAAGCGAAAATGCCATTGAAGAACTCCAACAGGGCTCGGGCGACACCTTCAAAGGAGCGATCACGAAGTCGTGGAGCATCTTCCTGAAGTACATCTGCCCGATCTTTATCCTGGTGATCCTGGCTAACATCGTTGGAATCAACCTCATCGAATGGGTAATCAACCTGTTCAGTTGATCCGTCGCCCTTCGCTCTAACTGGCTTGCGCACCGGTTTTATGGCTCGCCGTAGAACGCTCGCTGTTTGTGCCGTCGTCCTTCTGATCGTGGCTCTCGCCCCGGTGGGGACGACGGCGCAGCAGCTGGGCCGTAGGGCCCCGGTCGCATCGGTTGCTGCTACGCCAACGGGCGGCAGCGATGTATTTCGCCGTGTCGCGCCTTCTGCACCTCAGCGAGACGACTGGGTGGCAATGGATAAGGCGAAGCACGTTAGCGGCAGCCTCCTGCTCACGCTGTCGACTCAGTACATCCTCGTCGTCAAGGCTGGTTGGACGGAGCCGGACGCACTGCCCGTCTCCGTCACATCGGCGGCCGTGATTGGCATATCAAAAGAGCTGTCCGATCGATACGCGAGTCCAACCGGGTTCTTCAGCGCGAAGGATCTGGTCGCTGATACTCTGGGGATTGCGCTTGGCGTCATCGTGATCCTGCTGTAGCACCACGCTTTTCCTGGCGGACGTGACGCCCATGAGAATATCGTTTTGCTAGTGATGTCGCGGCTACGTTTTGCGGCTCATGCTCGTCGAGCCGAGTGGCTGGATGTAAAGAAAACCAATTGCGTTAATGAACCGGAGACGGTGGATCATTCCCGTTTCAGCTTTGGTTCCTACTTTGGTCTGTGTCCCCGACCGATTGCGATGCTGAACGCCTGGGACTCGTCCCGGCCCCTCTTCGTCGTGGTCTCTCGCCCCCGTCTGGAGCTACTCCTCCCGCCTCATGAGCGATTATAAGGTCAAAGAAGAGTGCGGCATTTTCGGCGCATTCAACGACCCCGCCGCCGCCCGCCACACCTACTACGGCTTGCACGCACTTCAGCACCGTGGCCAGGAGTCGTCGGGCATCGTGTCGAGCACCTTCGACGAGCAGATGCAGCAGCCGGTGATGCCGTCGTACAAGGACTTCGGTCTTGTCCTTGACGTGTTCGACGACCCGGCGATCTTCGAAACCCAGTTGCTCGGAAACGCAGCGATCGGCCACAACCGGTATTCGACCAGTGGAGCCTCCACGAATCGGTCGAACATCCAGCCGTTCGTTGTACACCACCGGAACGGCAACCTCGGCCTCGCCCACAACGGCAACCTGAGCAACGCCCGGAAGCTGCGGGATCGATTCCGGGACAAAGGGACCCTGTTCCAGACGACGAGCGACTCCGAGCTCATCCTCCACCTCACGAGCCAGAGCGATGAGGAGACGCACTTCGAGCAAATCCGCGATGCGCTGTCGCAGATCGAGGGCGCCTATTCCCTGGTTCTACTAACCGACGATCACCTGATCGCCGTCCGCGACGCCAATGGATTCCGCCCCCTCGCCCTCGGCCGACTCGGGGATCCCGACCAAGAGGGAGGCGCCGCATACTTCGTCGCGAGCGAAACGTGCGCGTTCGACATGATCGGCGCGGAGTACATTCGCGACATTGAGCCTGGAGAAATCCTCGTGATCGACCGCGAAGGATGCGCCAACGGAGGCGACTTTGACAGTTACCAGATCCCGTCGAAGCACGGCGTCAGCCAGTGCGTCTTCGAATACGTCTACTTCTCGCGCCCGGACTCCAAGATTTTCGGGGAGATGGTCGACAAGGTGCGTCGGCGCATCGGCGAAGAGCTCGCCCGCGAAGCGCCGGTGCCCGAGGTCTCGGAGGACGAGAAGACGCCCATCGTGATCCCGGTCCCCGACTCGGCCAACACGTCTACGCTCGGCTACGCCATGGAGTGCCAGAAGATGGGACTTCGGTGTCGCTTCGAGCTCGGACTTATCCGGAATCACTATGTCGGACGTACGTTCATCGCGCCCGGGCAGGATCGGCGCGAGATGAAGGTGCGCTGTAAGTTCAACACGGTCGAAGGCCTTCTGCGCGACCGCACGGTCATCGTCATGGACGACTCGATTGTTCGTGGTACGACGGCACGGTACCTGGTGAACATGCTGCGTGAGTCCGGAGCGAAGAGCGTTCACTTCCGCGTGTCTTCCCCACGCGTCATCAGTCCCTGTTTCTATGGGATGGACTTTCCAAACAAGAGCGAACTGCTGGCAAACCAGTTCGAGGACGCGGATGAAATCGGAGAGTGGCTGGGCGTCGACTCGCTTGCATATCTCTCCGTAGACGGGCTCATGAAAGCTGTTCATGGCGCAAACAAGCAGGACCACGGCTACTGCAACGCCTGCTTCACGGCGAACTACCCGGTTCCCGTCGACATGTCGACGACCAAGGAAGAAAACGAGTGGCAGGTATAAAAAGAGCGGGGAAATGAGAGCCGGTTCCTTGGAAACGGACGGTTTCTGACCACGTCCTGCTCGATCGAAGAAGACGGAGCGTTCGACGCCACATTTTCTCACGCGTCGATTCACACAATCGGTGTCCGGTTGGTGCACGTTAGAACGCTAGTCTATTTGAGGCATATCAACGCCAGATCTTGAGATCCATGTGCACAGCACGTTCATGCGCACGGATATACCATATTGGTTGTAGTTCATTTCCCTCTGGTTTAATCTTTTGAATGGATACCGCGTCTTTCGCGAGCGCTGAAGCACAGCGCCTCTGAAACGTGTCATCCACTCGCCCCTCATCCTTCCCGACTCTCCCGACTATGCCTGTACTGTTACGCCGAACCGCATTCTTTCTCCTTTTATTGCTTGTGCCGGCTACTGCCGTATCTGGCCAGAATATCGATGAGGAAGTCGCGTCGCTGAACACACGAATGGAGACGGCGCGCTCCAACAATCTGAATCTCATCGCTCCAAAAGCCTTTCTCGAAGCGCGCGAATATCTCAATGAGGCGCGGGAAATGCTCCGTGATGGCGACAAGATCGCCGATATTCGCGAGGCGGTGCAGAAGGGTCAGCGAAACCTGAATGAGGCCGAACAGCTCGAAGACATCGGTAATGTCATTCTTGAGGACGCCATTGCTGCCCGCTCGGACGCCCTCGCGGCTCGCGCTCCGGAGTTCGCAAAGGAGCAATGGATGGAAGCACAGGAAGTGATGCAAGAAGCCGGGCGCGAGATCGAGAAAGGAGACCAAAACGACGCGCGCGACAAAGCTCGCGAGTCGACGCAGATGTATCGACGGGCGGAGCTTACCGCTATTCGCGCCGATGTCCTCGGTCGAGCTCGTCAGGCCCGATCGCAGGCCCAGGCGGTCGAAGCCTCCGAATGGGCGACCAAGACCTACAACGACGCCCAGTCGAAGCTGCGAGAAGCCGAGCAGCGTCTCAAGGGGGATCGGTACGACCGGTCTAGCGCCCGAACGGTCGCCGAGCAAGCCACGGACCAGTACGTTCACGCCCGCGACATCAGCCGGCAGGCGCAGCGCGTCGATGAGGATGTCGAAGTTCGCTTTGAACAGGAGCGACTCGAAATGGAGAGTGCAATGGAGCCGGTGCTCGAGGCGCTGAACCTCGATGTGACGTTCTCCGAAGGGTTTGCCCCCGTCGCCGAGCAGATGGACGCAGCGATTCAGAGCGTCTACGCGGACCGCGAAAACCTTCAGAGCAGCCTCGCCGACCGTCAGCGCGAGATTCGCCGTCTGCGCGCGAAGGTGGATTCGATGGACGCGCGTCTCGCTGAACTGGAAGAGCGCGAGCAGGAAGTCAGCGCTGAACTGCGACAGCGTCGAGAACGCGAGCGCACCCTTGAGCGGGCCCGAGGCATCTTCGGAGACCAGGAAGCGGAAGTCCTCCTCCGTGGAGATGAACTCATCGTCCGAATGAACGGGCTTTCGTTCCCCGTCGGCTCCTCCGAGATTCGACCGGCAAACTTTGGCCTGCTGACGAAGCTGCAGCAGGTACTCCGCGAATTCCCCGACGCCCCCGTCACCGTGGCCGGGCACACGGATGCGCGTGGTAACGACGCGTCCAACCAGCAACTGAGCGAGCAGCGCGCCATGGCCGTGCAGGAATACCTCTTGGCCAACATGAGCGTGCTGAAACCGACGCAGATTAAGGCGGTCGGATATGGAGAATCACGTCCGCTCGCGACGAATGAGACTGAGAAAGGTCGAGCACAGAACCGTCGCATCGACGTGACGATCTCGCTGCCATAGCAGCCTTTGTGCTCCAGCGACGGAGCCTTTACATTTGAGTTTCCGCCGGCGCGGGTCACGAGAACGACACATCATTCTCGGGCCCGCGCCTTGCGTTTGGGCATGGGGCTTCCTTCGTTTTCAACTCCATCCCCTGCAGCGCCGACAGTGGCTCAGCCATGCCCGACGCCTATTTTATTCCATTCCTGGTTATTGCCAGCATCGGTCTTCTCATTGTGCTGGGCACGACCGTGGCCGTCCTGTACGCGGGGAGACGCCTGTCTGGCCCGAGTGAGGGTGTCGAAGCAGATGCGCGCATACTGCAGGTGGAAGAGGCGACCTCTCCGGTCAACGAGGCAAGTATGGGGGTCGATCTGGAACTCGAGTGGCTCAATGGGCCACACGCTGGCTCTACGTCTCGCCCGATCGTGTACATGAGCCAGGCCGAAGCCGAACAGCTCGAAGCACTGGATCAAGCGACGTTTTTCGTCGATGCGAAGAACGCCAACAGCGTGCGGTTCTCTTCCCCCGAAGAAGCGCTGCCCGAGCAAGAGAAGCTCAAGCGTCAGTCGATCGACTGGCTCAACCTCTCGGATGACGATAAAGCCGAGAGGGTAGCATCATTCTTCGAACATTGGTCACAGCACCTGGAAAACCCACGGCGCGGCACCGACGGAACGGACCCAACGCTGCGCGGCCAACTCGACGGAGCAGATGTCACGGTCACCGGTCAGCAGACCCTCGGCACCATGTCTGTCATGGTCACGCCCCCCACGCCGCTGAGGCACCTTCCACACAACCTGCTCCTCCAGGTCAGCCACGACCGCGAACAGAATCAGGAAGCCTGGCAGAGCGGGTTGAGAAAAACCGACGCCGTCGGCCAAGCTCGGCGCTATCTCGACACCAACGTCTACCAGACCTTTCTACCGGAAGAGGAGACGGACGCCATCCGGCGATTCGAACAGATCCCGCGCGATCTGCGACAGCAGCTCATCGACGTTTTGGAAACGTCCAAGAGTCGGGCACACCTCCGTTCTGATCATCTTTTTCTGCACACGTCGGCGCGTATCCTGAGCGAACCAGATCCGGACAACGACATCAAACGAATTGTGAGGCTGATCCGCTCGTTGCTTGAGCGCATGAAGTGACCGACGGAGACATCCAGACGTCCTGCCGCCTCATTGCCACCTACAGGTTTATCCAGTCGACCCCAATCGCCATGTCCGACCAACGCTCCGGCCGCGCCCGCCGCGTGACCATGCCCTGCCAGTGGTACGAGGTTTTCATCCCTGCGCCACTTCCTCCCGACCCGCCGTTATCGTTTTCGGCCAACGACGTGCAGGCGATGGAGGAAGCAAAGGAATCTCTTGACCATTTGGCAATCAGCCTCGAAACCACTCCGGAGGTGCATTCTCCCCTTCGCCTGGAGGAAGCCGCGGCCTCGTGCCGGTTGGACGGGCTAGAGGTGTCCACCGAGGAGCTTGCGGCAACGATCGGCGAGGACGACGTGAGCGACGATATGCGAGAGGCGGCCGGATATGTAGACGCGCTCCAGTATATCGAAGAGCAGATCCGAGACGGGTACCCGGTCACCCTCCGGATGCTTCGCGACGTTCATGCTCGACTGCTTCCGAGCGAGCGAGGTCGGGGCAAGCTCCCGGGCTCGTTCCGTCGGCAACAAACGTGGGTTGGCGGAGCGTCGCCGGTCGAGGCCGAATTTGTGCCTCCAGCGCCGGACGACATCATGGACGTGATGGGACCGCTCGAGCGTTTCCTGAACGATCAGCCTGTGGAAACGACACCTCTTGTGAAGGCGGCGCTGGGATCGGCGCAGCTGCACATGACACAGCCGTTTCTGACTGCGAACGGTCGAATGTCCCGCCTGGTCGTAATTATGGTTTTACTCGCCAGCGACCTTCTCTCCACGGCAGCTCTTCCACTCAGTCGGACGATTGAGGACCACCGTGAAGAACATGACGAAGCGCTCCGGGCGGTCCGCACCGAAGGCGCCTGGGAGGACTGGGTCCGGCACCTGACTCGCATGATATCGGAAGCGGCCGAGCGGGCAATGAAGTCATAACGAGCGACGCCGTGCCATATCACACCTCTATGTCGTCTCCTTCGCCCTTCGCACTCCGCTTTTCGCCCTCGGATCACCCCACCCGGGCGAAAGAATCCTGGCGTGGGCGGTACTCCGCGTCGTATCGGTCTCGGATGCGGCTGTGCTCCGGTGCATCGAGCTCGGGGTCGCGTTCGACGAGTTCCTGCGCGCCCTCCCGCGCCTCCTCGATCAGATCCTCGTCTTCCGTGATGTCGGCGATCTTCAGGTCCGGCAGACCGCTCTGGCGCGTGCCGAAGAAGTCGCCGGCGCCGCGGATCTGCAGGTCGCGCTCGCTGATCTCGAAGCCGTCGTTCGTATCGACCATCGCCTGCAGACGCTCCTTCGCCTCGGCCGACCGCTTGTAGCCGGCCATGAGGATGCAATAGCTCTGAATGTCGCTTCGCCCGACGCGTCCGCGGAGCTGGTGCAGCTGGCTGAGACCAAATCGCTCGGCGTGCTCAATGATCATGAGCGTCGCGTTGGCGACATCCACGCCCACCTCGATCACCGTCGTAGACACGAGCAGGTCGATCTCTCCGTTCTTGAACCGGCGCATCGTGGCGTCCTTCTCGTCGGACTTCATCTGACCGTGGACGAGCCCGACAGTGTGATTTGAAAACTGCTTCTGCAGCTTCTCGTAGCCGCTGACGGCGTCCTTCAGGTCGACCTTTTCACTCTCCTCTACGAGCGGATAGACGACGTACGCCTGCTGCCCCTTCTCCAGCTGGTCCTGGACGAAGGCGTAGACCTCGCCGCGCCGCTTCTCGGCGCGAAGCACCGTTTTCACCGGCTTGCGCCCGGCCGGCATCTCGTCCATGATCGACACATCGAGATCGCCGTAGAGCGTCATCGCAAGGGAGCGCGGGATGGGCGTTGCCGTCATCAGCAGCATGTGCGGACGGTCGCCCTTGTCGAAGATGGTCGCCCGCTGCGCCACACCGAACCGGTGCTGCTCGTCAACGATGGCAAGACCGAGCCGGTCGAACTGCACCTCCTCCTGGATGAGCGCGTGCGTACCCACGGCCACGGGCGCATCTGCGGAGCGAACGGCCCGAAGCGCCTCTTCTCGCTCGCTCTTGGACTGGCTCCCGATCAGAAGGCGCGGCTCGATACCAAGCGGGTTCAGATACTTGCGCAGGTTGGTGTAGTGCTGCTCCGCGAGGATCTCCGTCGGTGCCATAAACGCGCTCTGATAGCCGCTGTCGAGCGCATGCATCATGGCCGCGACGGCAACGACGGTCTTTCCGCTTCCCACGTCGCCCTGGACCAGCCGGTTCATCTGTGTGCCGGTCTGCGTGTCGGCAATCACGTCTTTGAGCGCCCGCTTCTGCGCTCCGGTCAACTCGAAGGGCAAAACCTCGCGGACGAACTGGCGCGTGTAGTCGCCCGGCTCGTCGAACATCGGCCCCGCGATCTCGCTACGGGACTGGCGCATGTCCGCCAGAAGTAGCTGGATGTAGAAGAGCTCCTCAAACTTCAGGCGAGTGCGGGCGCGGGATAGCTCTGACTGCGACTTCGGGAAGTGAATGGCCCGGAGCGCGACTCGCCCCTCCATGAGTTCAAACCGGTCCGTCATCCAGTCCGGTAGCGGTTCCTCGAGCTTCAGACCGTGCTCCTTGAACAGGTTGTACACCACGCGGCGGATGCTGCGGCTGTTGAGACCGACCTTGTCCATCGCCTCGCTGCCCGGGTACAGCGCCACGATCCGGCCGGTGTCGAGCAGAGCGCTCTCACCCTCCAATTTGTCGTAGTCCGGGTGCGTCATCGAAAACCACCGGCCGTACTTCTGCACTTTGCCGTGGAACGCGACGCGTTCACCCACCTCGAAGACCTTCGGAATAAACCAGATGCCCTGAAACCAGGTGCATTTCATCTTTGCGCCTCGCTCCCCTTCAAGGATGAGTTCGAAGCGCTTGGACCGCTTGCCCGGAACGATATCCTTGGCGCGGACCGTCCCCACGACCGTGACAGGGTCGCTGCTTTCACGGAGTTGCCCGACGGGCGTAATGGTCGAGCGATCGAGGTAGCGACGCGGATAGAAATGAAGGAGGTCGCGGACCGTCCGAACCCCAAACTGATCGTCCCAAACCTCCGCCCGACGCTCCCCCACGCCTTTCAGATAGCGGACCGATTCCTGGAGAAAGTCGTCGCTCATGATCCCTCGGCGGCAGCCTGATCGAATCCCGGATTCATGTCCGACATACCGACAGCGGCGATATCCGGACGATCAGGTACACACAGGATACACAGTCTGCGTTCCGAGAGGATTGGTTCCTCGTGAATGGTAGATCGCGGATCGGATTTACTCCCTCCAAAGGAGTCACAATCACCGAGCTACGGAAAAACCCTGACCGTACAGGTCAACTACACTGCGCGACCGGCAGCGCAAACCAACTCTGAACTTTGAACTCTGTACTTTGAACTATTTACCGTACAGCGATACAGCTGACTTCCACGCGTGCGTTGCGCGGAAGGGCGGCGACCTGCACGGCCTGACGAGCCGGCGGGGTCTCGTTGAAGTACCGAGCGTAGACTTCGTTGACCTGCGCGTAGTCGTTCACGTCGGTCAGGAAAACCTCACACCGGACGACGTTCTCGAAGTCCATACTGGCTGCATGGAGGACGGCACCCAGGTTCTCGAGAACACGCTCGGTCTCCTCCTCTACGGAGCCCGAAATCATGCTACCGGTTTCCGGATCGATGGCGATCTGACCGGACACATACAGTGTGTTATCCACCAGAATTCCCTGGCTGTACGGACCGATCGCGGCCGGGGCGAGCGGCGTTTTCACAGTCGTACGAGACGTACGCGTTGAAGACGAACTGGACATAAAGAAGCGGGGGATCGGCACCTGAGAACTGACAGCTTACAACATCTACTTCGCCCCGGCACAGTACAAGCGAATATTGAGGAAAGACACCCCGTCCCCTGTGAGTTATCTGGGAAGAGAAGGACAATACGGGTACAGAAAAGACAGTAAGCGCCTTCACCGGGCAGTGACGTCCCCCCGGACGTTGAATCTGACAGCCCCTCGCGGTGCCCTCCAGCGTCTCAAACCCGGAACGTCTAGTCATACGACGCCGTTTTCATTCTCTGCACGCGGGAAAACCGCATTTTATAGAACGATCTGGAAGATTCATGAGCAGCAAGGGACGCGTACTGGTCGCGATGAGTGGCGGCGTGGACTCGTCGGTGACGGCGGTTCTCCTGGCCGAGCAGGGCTACGATGTGGTCGGGATTACCATGAAGACATGGGACTACTCGACCAGTGGGGGGCGAAGTGACAAGGAAGTCGGCTGCTGCACGCTGGAGTCGATGAATGATGCTCGCGCAATTGCGCTGAAGCACGACTTCACGCATTTCATCGTCGACATCCGGGAAGAGTTCGGCGACTGGGTCATCAACCGGTTCACGAACGACTATCTCGCCGGCCGGACACCGAACCCATGCGTTCTGTGCAACACGCATATCAAGTGGGCCGCCCTTCTCCGACGCGCCGACGATCTCGACTGCGAGTACATCGCGACAGGGCACTATGCTCGCGTTCGTCACGATGAAGAGTCGGGGCGCTACCTCCTCCAGCGAGGGAAAGACAGAAATAAAGACCAGAGTTACGCGCTCTGGGGCCTTCCGCAGGAGCACCTGTCCCGCTCGATCTTCCCACTGGGCGAATACACGAAGCCCGAGATTCGCCAGATGGCATCCGATTTCGGTCTCGACCGCGTGGCCCAGAAGCCCGACTCGTACGAAATCTGCTTTATCCCCGATAACGACTACGGTCGGTTTCTGAAAGATCGGGTGGACGGCCTGGAGGAAGAGGTAAGCGGAGGTGACTTCGTCCTGAAGGATGGAACGGTCGTTGGCCAACACGAGGGGTATCCGTTTTACACCATCGGGCAACGCCGTGGGCTTGACCTCGCACTCGGCCACCGCGTGTACGTGACGCACATCAACCCCGACACGAATACGATCACCGTCGGGCCGAAGGAAGACCTGATGCAGCAAACGCTGACGGCGCGTGAGATCAACCTGGTCAAGAAGCCATCGATTGACGAAGAGCAGCCAGCCTGGGGCTCCATCCGATATAATGATGATGGTGCCGGATGCCTGGTGTGGCAACCGGATGATGATACCCTCAAAGTGGCGTTCGCTGAACCGCGGCGCGCTATTACCGCCGGGCAGTCGGTCGTGTTGTACGAGGGCGATGATGTTCTTGGCGGGGGGTGGATCCACGAGGTCGGCTCGGACCCCGATGCGACGGAGCGCGTCCCGCAGGTCGATGTCCTGGAATCCGATGTCGGCATCCTGAGCTAACGTTTCCCTTCTCGCTTTCCTTTACGTCCCTGCCTTTCGCCCATGCGATGTGCTCTGACTCTACTTCTTGGACTGGTCCTCGCGTTCGGCACGGCTGGCTGCTTGACCAGTGACTCCACGCCGGCGAACCCACCGTCCGCTTCGCAGGATACGTCACAACACTCTGACAACACCGTGACCGGCACAGGCACCATCTCATTCGTGGATCTCGAAGGCGGCTTTTACGCCATTACATCCGACGACGGCGTGAAATACGACCCAACCGGCAGCCTCGAAGAGGATTTCCAGCAGGAAGGATTGCGCGTCCGATTTACCGTCCGCCCGAAGGAAGATGTCATGACGACACGTATGTGGGGGACGCCCGTCGAAGTGGAAGAGATCGAGCGCATCGAAGACGAGTAGCGTTGCTGCGCATTTCTACTGTTCGCTACGCATAATCCAGCTTGACCGTGTGCGGGCAGAGACGTCAGAATTCTCGGATAGACGCTTCCGAGATCTCCGCACGGTAATCCGTCCGTTTGTGCTTTAGACTGCAAGACAGTACGACACTGCCGGATCGGTCTCCACAGTTGGGGCTGGCGGACGCTCCTCGTCCGATCTCCTGCTTGGGACGGGGCCGTTCTTTGTCTTCCGCTTCCACTCAAATCCCGGAGACCATGTTGAAAGGCAAAGGTACGATTTCATTCGTCGACCAGAAAGGCGGATTCTTTGCAATTCACGCCGATAGCGGTGCACAATACAACCCTGGCGGGCTGCACGAGAAGTTTCACAAAGAGGGACTTCGTGTCCGATTTGCGGTCACGCCGAAAGAAGGTTCTATGGTCGAAGAGCAGTGGGGCACGCCGGTCGAGGTCCACGAGATCGAAATGCTGGACGAAGAGTCTACCCCTGACATGAGGCAGTAGGCAATGGCGGACGGAAACGGTCGAAGAAGCCACCTTAGTACGAGATCGAAACTCGTTGCTTCTGTCTATCGGGTCAACGCAGCCGTCCAACTTCATTCGTGCTCTCGGCTAGGTTGCGTCGAGCTGATTGACGTCGCACATGTCGTAGATCCGTGAGACGGTACGCTCGAACTTCTCGGCAATGGCCTGCGCGATGCCCGCGTGCGCGTCGCGGTCGAACCACTCCTCCGGCGGATGGGCGGCGCTGAAGTGAACGTCAGGAGCATCCGGGGCGAGGTACAGATCATCAATCACCCGTAGAAGCCGGAGTGCGTCGTCCGTGTCGTGAATCTGAATTCCAGGCACATAGAGAGACTGCGCCTCCATCAGCGCCCGCATGAGCACAGGATGCGGCGTCTCGGTCGTCTTCCGCCGCAGCTCTGAAAAGGGCAGCCATAGCGCCTGTTTTTCGTCGGACTCGTATGCCGCGCGAATGGCTTCGTCCGCAGTCTGCTCTGGCCCGATCCACCCGCTCCCCGGTCGCTTCTTTTTCTGTGACCGTCGGTAGTCTTCTCCGCCGACGAACAGCACATCGTACTGCTCGCGGAACGTTTCCCGGAGAAACCGGCGGAATCGGCCCGGCCCCACCTTGTTTGACAGAAACTGTTCGGGTTCGACATTGCTCGTCGCCAGTAGACGAACGCCGCGCTGCTCCAGCGTCTGCAGTACCAACACCAGTCGTGCCTCGTTGGCAGCATCGTCGATCTCGATTTCGTCGAGGCACAGTACCTCACAGCGATCGGCTACACGTTCCGCGAACCGCGCCGGGTGCTCCGTGAGGCGAAAGAGCGCGTTCGAGTGCAGAAATCCGCAGGGCACGTCCGGGGTAAGGGCGTGGTACGCCGACGCCAGCAGGTGCGTCTTGCCCGTTCCAACGGGGCCGACGAGGTAGAGCCCCTTTGACTGACGGCTTGACTGGGAGAACAATCGCCGCATTCGCTGCCCGAGCGTAGGCACGGTTTGCGCATTTTCCACAAACCGACGGACGGCACGAACGGCTTCCTCCTGACTCGACGTTTTCGCTCGATACGACGAGAAGGTCGCGTCGGAAAAACGATCCGGAAGTGAGAGCATCGGCGATAAGAGCGGAAAATCCCAGGGTCCACGGTCCTCCATTGGCGTTATAGGCACATCCCGGCCACGGATGTGAAGACGCCACAGACCGTACGTATGCGTATCATGAAGGACGGATGCGTAGGAACACTGAATTTCCCACAGCGGTTAAATTTCTGTCTTAACCTCTCACATTGCAAGCCGAGTGTAGTGATGCCAAGGGATCTGTCCACCGGACAGTCAGCCGTATCGGTCCCCGTGTCGCGCACCACAACGTACCTCCATGGATCGGAAAGACTTGACGCGGATCGACGACTACACGTGGGAAATCCCCCAGTCTTTCCGTGAGGGTATGCGCGTCCCGATCCGGATTCTCGCCAACGAGGAGCTGGTCGACGACATCATCACCGGCGAAGCCATCGAACAGGCGGTTCAGACGGCCCATCTTCCGGGCCTTGTCGGTCACCTCGTGGTGATGCCGGATGTCTACTCCGGTCAGGGTGCGCCCGTAGGCATTGTGGCGGCGTCGAAATATCCTGCTGGAGCGATTGCTCCCGGCGCCATCGGTCACGACATCAACACCGGTGTCCGCCTCCTCGGGTCGAGCATCAAGCGGGCAGACGCGGACGACCTGATGGATGAGCTCGCCGACAAGCTCCACGAGTTCATCCCGTGTGGAGTGGACGCCGAGGGCTCCCTTCAGCTGAGCAAGAGTGAGATTGACCACGTCGCGCAGTCCGGCGCGCAGTGGGCACTGCGGAAGGATATGGCCAAGCAGGATGACCTGGTTCGGGCCGAAGAGGGAGGACGCCTGAACGAAGCCAACCCGTCGAAAGTCAGTGAAACGGCCCGCGCGCTCGGCGCCCAGCAACTCGGCACACTCGGAGGCGGTGAGCACTTCATCGAGATCAGCTACGTCGATGAAGTCTTCAACCGCGCCGCGGCCATCACGATGGGCCTCAAGGAAGGCCGTCTCACGGCTCAGATCCACTGCGGCTCTCGTGGATACGGCCGCCAGGTCTGCGCCGACTACATCGAGCGCTTCCAGGACGTTGCAGACAAGTACGACGCCCACCCGCCGAACCCGAACCTTGCGTTCGTCCCCCTGGACGCGTCGGAGGCGGAGGACTACATGGGTGCAATGCGAGCCGCGGCCAATTACGCATATGCCAATCGCCAGGTGCTCGCTCATCGCGTGCGCGAAGCCTTCGACGAGGTCATCGAGGGGGGCGGCGACAGTCTGCGCACCGTGTACGACGTAGCACACAACCTCGGCCAGGTCGAGATGCACGAGGTGGAAGGAAAGCACATGCGCTGCTACGTCCACAGGAAAGGTGCTGCTCGCGCCTTCGGTCCCGGCACGCCCGGCATTTCGCTCCCGTACCGCGCGCTCGGCCAGCCGGTCATCGTTCCGGGCAGCATGGGAGAAACGTCGTGGGTCATGCTCGCAACGCGCGATGCCATGTCGAAGAGCTTCGGTAGCGCCTGTCATGGTGCCGGCCGCACGATGAGCCGCCACGAAGCCAGCTATCAGGGTGAGGCGATACTGGACGACCAGCTCGAGAACCGCGGCGTCCGCGTCCGGTCGGGCGATACCTCCACCTCCGGCGGCGTACAGCTCAAAGAAAATATCGATGCCGTGGTCGACACGGTCTCCGGTGCGGGCCTTGCCGGCAAGGTCGCCCGACTCAAGCCGCTTGCCGTCGTCCACGGATAGGAGACCGGTCGCCCTTCCAAGGCATCTCATTCCAGAACCGCCGCCTTCCCTGTGCAATTCTGCATGGGTGGAGCGCGGTGGTTTTCTATTGGTGGTCCCAAAAACTCCGTGTCGAGGAGCCCTGCTCCTGCAGTGGGCATGTCCCCGACATCGAGTTGACGGAAAAGAATTAAAACGAGTGGTTACGTTTAACCCGCCGTCAAATCATTTTCACGCCTCCAGCACGACTACGGGGTAACGTCCCGAATCCGGTTTCTTCATTTGTACGTAGGCGAGTATTGAGAATCGAAATCACTAGTCCTCCCCCGCTTACGTGCTTCGTTTTCGAGACCTTTACAGTATTCATGCGGCGTGAGTAGCATACTGCATGTTGTCGGAGCCGCAGTAATAACGTGACATTGGCGCTGACGTGCGCACCCGTCTATCGGCCGAATAAGCCTTCAAGACGAGCAAACCCTGGGGCCGCAAACACCCCAGAAACGCGCGACACAACCGTTCATGCACTTCACTTAACGACAGTTTGCCCGCACACAGGAAGTTTTCCTCACTCGGGATCCGGGGACACCCCGCAACTGGCGCATCCCCGCCTGTCACCCTCAGGTATGCAGCGGCTTCGTCCATGCTGCCGCCTCATTTCTGTCTTTGAGACGTGAGTCCGATCTACCATGAAACAAGAAAAGAACGCTCCATACATTCTCGTTGTCGAAGACGACAGCGAACTCAGCACCTCGCTTATGCTCTTTCTAGAGTCCGAGGGGTATCGCGTCAAACTTGCCGAAGACGGTGAGTCCGGTCGTGAAGAGGCTACGCGCCTCCCCGGCTACGACCTGATCGTTCTCGACGCCAAACTGCCGGATAAGAGCGGGTTTCAGGTTCTTCGCCAGGCGCGCACCGAAGGCGTGCAGACTCCTGTTCTGATGCTTACGGGACTCGGCGATCACGAGCACAAGATGCGCGGCTTCCACCTTGGAGCCGATGATTACCTGACCAAGCCGTTCGCTACGGAAGAACTGCTGGCACGGATCGAGGCTCTCCTGCGTCGCGAGGCGCAGGCGCATGAGGAAGGCGGCGTGTTCCACGTTGGTGGACTCGATGTTGACCTCAACGAGCATACCGTCACACGGGACGGATCGAGCGTCAGCTTGACCGATCTGGAGCAGTCGCTGCTTGAGTATTTGCTCCGCCGCCGCGGTCGTACCGCCACGCGCGAACAGATTCTTCGCGATGTGTGGGACCTTCCCGCCGAGGTGGAGACGCGTACCATCGACCGCCATGTCAACGCCCTCCGCGACGTTATGGATGGCACCGACGAAAAGTCGTGGGCGATTCAGAGCGTGTATGGTATTGGCTATAAACTGGTCGGTGCCGAGCGCTCCAGCGCCAGTCCTGCCGCCACAGCATGATGCCAACAAACGTCCCGGATCGGTAGCACAACCCCTCAAACGCAGAGCGGGCGAACGGAGCCATCACTGGCCGTTCGCCCGTTTCGCTTTTCGTCGCGTGGTGGATTTCCGCGTGGTGTAGACGTTAACCTCAGGCACAACGCCTATGGCGACGTCTCTGTCTCAGTATGCTACTTATCCTCGAAACGATACCCGATGCCGTACACGGTTTCGATGTACGTGGGCGCCGACGGGTCCGGCTCGATCTTCTTTCGGACCGACGCCATGTGACGGTCGATCGTCCGGGTGATGATGTTTTCGTCGATCCCCCAAACATCCCGGAGCAGCTGCTTCCGCGTCACGGTGCGGCCCTCGTGCTGGATCAGGTAGCGAAGGATGTCGAACTCGAGAGCGGTGAAGTTAATCTTCTCGTCGCCACGGTAGGCCTCGTGGGTCGTGAAGTTCACCTCTACATCGCCGATCTCGTAGACGTCCATCGGGGCCTCCGACGGCGGCATGGTCCGCTGCAGAATCGCTTTGACCCGAGCCGCGAGTTCTTCGACGTTGAACGGCTTCGTGATGTAGTCGTCTGCGCCGAGCCCGAATCCCTTCAGCTTTGACTCTTGCTCGCCCCGGGCCGTGATCATGAGAACGGGCGCGCTGAAACCCATTTCCTGCGACTCACGGAGGACCTCGAAGCCGTCTTTCTTCGGCAACATCACATCCAGGAGGACGACATCGCATTCGTCCATCTCCTCCATTTTGTCGAGGGCGTCGACGCCATCCTCGGCGGTATCGACATCGTAGCCTTCGAGCTCGAAATACTCCTCCAGACCCATGAGGATGTCGGGGTCATCCTCAACAATGAGCATCTGGTAATTGCGATCCGTCGTCTTCGGCATAGAAGCGGGCGTATATGTAAAATCAGAAGTGGCGTATAGGTATATGACCGCGCGGCCGCGCCGCCCCGGTGGCCGCGTCGAGTCATTCGATCTAATATAACAATCTGCGCACAGTAACCAAATGAATGACCCCGCCACTCGCGTCGCTCACGGATTAGTTACGACCGGTACGACTCCGACGGCACTCGGCCCCTCACGTATTTCCAGATTCCTCCGTTCGTGCAGAATCAACCCACTCGGTCACGGCATACATGGATCATAGAAATACGACCTAGATGTTGACCTCCTCTCGAATAGCGACTGCTGGTGCGCATGACGAACGACGCGAAAACGTTTCTCTTCGACCTTCTCGACACTCCAAGCCCGACGGGCTTCGAAGCCACCGGCCAGCGCGTCTGGGCCGACTACGTCCGTCGGTTTGCTGATGACGTGCAGAGCGACGCCTACGGTACGGCCTGGGCAACCCTGACGGGTGCCGACGACGACAGTCCATCGGTCATGTTCGATGGACATGTCGACGAGATCGGCTACATGATCAGCCACATCACGGACGAAGGATTCTTGCACGTCAACCGTATCGGCGGCTCCGACCGTGCGATCGCTCGAGGCCAGCGGGTGCGCATCCTCGGTAATGACGGCGCGGTCCTGGGCGTCGTTGGCAACACGGCCATTCACCTGCGCGACAAAGACGACAACTCCATTCCGGAGGTGCACGAACTGTTCGTTGACATCGGAGCCTCCAGCGCGGACGAAGTCAAGGAACGGGGTCTGCGCGTCGGCCATCCAATGGTCATGGACGTGGCTCCCGCCGACCTCACCGACACCCGCATCACCGGCCGTGCCATCGATAACCGCCTCGGCGGATTCATTATTGCGCAGGCGCTCGAGCGTCTGGCGGAGAGCCCGCCCGCATGGACCGTGCACGCGGCCAACTCGGTGCAGGAGGAGATCGGCGGCCACGGTGCCCAGATGATCACGCACCGCCTGAACCCGGATGCTGCGATCGTCTTTGACGTGACGCACTCGACGGACTCGCCCGGCATCGACGCTGCAAAGCACAGCAATATCAAGATCGGCAAGGGCCCGACCGTCACGCACGGCACCTCAAATCACCCGGACCTGGTCGACCGCGTCATCGAGGTGGCCGAAGCGAACGACATTCCGCTGCAACACGAGCCTAGCTCTCGGCGCACGGGAACGGACACCGACTCGATCTTCAAGACGCGGCGCGGCGTGCCGAGCGTTCTGCTGTCCGTTCCGCTTCGGTACATGCACTCCACCGTCGAGGTCGTCGACACGGAGGATATCGAGCACTGCATCCAGCTCTACGTGGAGGTCACGCGCTCGCTACAGGCCGATGAGCAGTTCCACGTCTCGATTTAGCACCTGTCCGACCAGGGTGGATAGAGCCCGAGACAGGCGCATTGCATTGATGTAACCTCCCCGACGCCGAATACCGGGCAGACCATTCAAAAGAAGAAACGCCGCCGTGGCCCAGAGCCCGGCGGCGTTTTTATATGCGTCGCTACCTTAACACGTCAACACGTTCACACCTCAACACATTCACACTTCAACACGTCCATACGTTCACACGTCCAAACCACCGTTCCGCGCCTTACGGACGACACTGAATGCCATCTCCAGTGTCTGCTCATAGTTGAGGCGCGGGTCGACGTGCGACTTGTACGCGCGCTCCAGATCGGCTTCCTGCAGTCCGCGAGCACCGCCGATGCATTCCGTGACGTTCTCTCCCGTGAGCTCGAAGTGGACGCCGCCCAGCATGGAGTCCTCCGCTTTGTGGATGTCGAAGGCCTGCTCCAGCTCGCCGAGGATATTCGCAAATCGACGGGTTTTGATTCCGCCGTTCGTTTTCTCGGTATTGCCGTGCATCGGATCGCAGATCCACAGGACCGGATGCCCGGTCGCCTGAACCGCATGTAGCAACGGTGGGAGGCGTTCGCCGATCTCGTCGGCTCCAAACCGCGTGATCAGGGTGAGGCGGCCCGGCTCCTTCTCCGGGTCCAGGTGGCGCACGAGGGAAACGAGCTTCTCGCGTGTCATGTCGGGGCCGACCTTCAGGCCCAGCGGGTTTGCGATGCCGCGCATGTACTCC
Source organism: Longibacter salinarum (assembly GCF_002554795.1). Classification (NCBI taxonomy): domain Bacteria; kingdom Pseudomonadati; phylum Rhodothermota; class Rhodothermia; order Rhodothermales; family Salisaetaceae; genus Longibacter; species Longibacter salinarum. The sequence goes on from NZ_PDEQ01000005.1 coordinate 127,843, forward strand.
ACGTGCGCGCCGTCGAGCTGATTGGTCCGCTTGCCGATCCAGGGGAAGTGTGTCCCGAGGTTATACGCGCCCTGGTTGTGCGGAACTGTCCGCGTAAGCGCCTCCTCGTACGGCAGCAGCAGGGCCTCGTGGCTCGTGTAGAAGGTGACACGATCCATCGAGTCCGCCCGCCGGCCGGCGACGACATCGAGAAAGCTGAGGGTATCCTCGATCGACTCGACGATGGCGTGATACTCGTCCGCCAGCGGCGAATGCTGCATAAAGTCGAGATCCCAGTACTCCGGGTGACGGAGATCCGCGAAGCCCCCTTCGACGAGCGAGCGCACCAGATTCAGGGTCAGACCCGACTTCATGTAGGCTCGCTTGAGCCGCTGCGGGTCCGGTCTACGCGCCTCTTTCGTAAACGCCGGGTCGTTGATGATATCGCCCCGATAACTCGGAAGGGTGGTACCATCTTGCGTTTCCGTATCCGATGATCGCGGCTTAGCATACTGACCGGCGAAGCGCCCCACGCGCACCACGCGCTTGTTGAGTCCGTACGTCAGGATCAGGCTCGTCTGGAGCATGATCTTGAGCCGGCTCGTGATCACATCTGCCGTACAGTCCGCGAATGATTCGGCACAGTCGCCGCCCTGGAGAACGAATCGCTCGCCGTTCGCCGCACGCGCAAGTTCGGCTTTCAGATTCTCGACCTCCCACGACGTGATGAGCGGGGGAAGCGTCCGGAGGTGACCGAGGACATCCTGCAATTCATCCTCGTTTTCGTACGTGGGTTGCTGCCGGGCGTCGTGTTCTCGCCAGGACGACGGAGTCCACGACTGAACGGGGGTGGGCATGTTGGTTTGCGAAGCGGAAGACAGATCGAAAAGAAGAGCCTCGGAGATGCGCGACGGCATTCCGTCACTTACGTGATGGCGGAATACGGCAGAGGCGGGTCCCACGTTTCGATGAGACCCGCCTCTATACCGAGTACGTCGCGTAAAACGAACGCTTTTGAGGATTACTTAAACAAGACGGACACTTCCTCCTGCGTCTCAATCTTGATTCCCGGCAGATCAGAGATCTGCGCTGGATCGTCCGTTTCGCTCTCACTGAACTGAGCGAAGGTCTTCAGAGCGGTGGTATCCCGAACCATCTCACCGAAATTCATATCCATGATCGTGACCTCGCCATCCGAAACGTGAGAGGCATTGGTCTCAACGATCTCGCCGTCAATTTTGATGGCCATTTTGAAGGCCGCATCGCGGAGCATCATCTGCAGCATGCGCATCTCCTGCGGGTCCATCGCCGTCGTGTCCGCGTCGGTATCGGCTGGCATGTCTTCTTCAGCATCGCCCGATTCCTTGTCATCCTGCGGCATGCGAATCGTGAGCTTGGCCGGCGCACCGGGGGTGAACTCAATATCCATCTCGTCCATCATGCCGGAGAGATTGTTATCCGGCTTCTTATCCGTCTTTCCGGACATGATCTTGTTCGGGTCCCGCTGGAACGTGACCTCGCGGATATCAGAGAAGGTGTACACGCTTTCGTACCCCTTTCCATTCATGTCATCGATCATCGTGACCGACTTCAGTTCGGCTCCGGGGTAGGCGTTGGATTCACGAACCTCTTCTTCCGAAAACATCGAACCACTGGACGTGGAGGACGAATCCATCTGCTCCATCGACTCCATCATCGCCGCCATCTGGGCACTTACGACGACGCGTTCTCTAATTTCACCGGAGCCGTCTGGACGAAGTGTCATGGTGCTCTCAAGCTTCATGCAGCCGGTCGTGACCGCAAAAGCGAGTAGCAGTAGCAGAAGCCGCGCACCGGCCCGCTTCGACCATCCGGAAACGTTGTGACAATGACTCATATCTTGTCGTTGCAAAAGAAAGGGTAGGAAAAGAAAGGGAGGTGATAGGGCCAATCTCGGCGATCCCTCCGTCGATAGCAACCCTTTCTGCCACGGCAGGAAAAATCAGGCGTGAGATTCAGGCAGCGAGACGTGCGTCTGCACCAGCTTCCAGTCGCCTCCGCGCTTTTCGAGAACGCCGGTAAACCGGGCGCCCTTCCACACCTGCGTCCCAGAGGCCGAGTCGATCTCCGCATCCAGCAAGTGCGAATACCACGCGGTGTCCCCGTTCTCAGATGTGTGAATGGCTAACCGCCGGATCGTCGCCTCGTACCGCTGCAGGCCGTCGAATTGCTCGATCGTGTCAGCGTGTAGGTGCTCCCACCCACGCCAGATCTCGCCAACATCGGTGCCGATATGCACCATATGCGGGTCGTGCGCGGTGATCTCCACCATCTGCTCAAGATCCTGGCGGTTCATCGCATCGAAAAACTTCCGGATCGTCGAACGAACACCACGCACCGCATCGTCAGGCGCGTTCGTTTCGATCATAGATTCTACGGTCGGAGACGACATTGAGAATTAGAATCGATTCGCGTTTGCGTTCGGGTGCTATCGCTCATCTACATGCTGAACGCCGATCCGTTCGCCGTTAGCCAGATCCGACATCATAGCGCCCGTAGCCGTTTTCCTTCGCCTGTTGCACAGCCTGCGTGTACATCTCCTGTGCCCGGCGGTAGGCCGTACCGTGATCGACGATCGGCGGAGGGTAGTCGGCGGCCTGGGTCGAATAGTCGATAGGCTCGCCCGCGGTCAGCAGATCCGGCGACACGTCCCGAAGCTCCGGCACCCATGTTCGCACGTACTCAGCTCCTTTGTCGTACTTCTCGACCTGCGTGTACGGGTTGAACATGCGCATCGGGATCGAATCCAGCCCCACGGACGCGGACCACTGCCAGTTGCCGTTGTTGACGGCAGGATCGTAGTCGAGAAGGTGCCGGGCGAAGAACCGCTCCCCGCGCCGCCAGTCGATCAGGAGGTGCTTCGTCAGGAACGACGCCACCGCCATACGTGCCCGGTTGTGCATGTACCCAGTGGTGACCATTTCGCGGATCCCGGCATCCACAATTGGCACACCCGTCCGCCCCTCACACCACCGCTCCCAGGCGTTGTCGTCATTGCGCCAGTCGATAAAGCGATCCTTCGGGCGAATGGCCTGACCAAAGACCGATGGGAAGTGATAGGCAAAGTGCGTGTAGAAATCCCGCCAGAGGAGTTGGCTGTTGAGCTTGTGCCGTGCGCCCCACTCGCGTCGGACGGCATGGTACATCTCTCGTGGCGAGATCGTCCCGAACTTGAGGGCGGCCGAACACATCGTTGCCTGCCCGTAATCGTCCATCCGGTGGCGCTTCTTTGAGTAGTAGCGAAATTCGCCCATCCGGCCGATCATGTCGAGCGCCTCCTCGCGGCCACCGCTTACCTTTAGCTCCGGATTGGGCGTCGGCCGGAAGGCATCGATGGATACGGTGTCGAGGGAGCCGTCGCGCGTCTCCCAGTGCGGTGCTTCAACAGCCACGGGTGTCGGGATGCTAACCTTCCGCGCCGCTTTTCGGAAATGACTGTAGACGAAAAACGGATCGCCATCGCGGGTGAGGACGTCCTCCGGCTCGGTGAGCAGAACGTTTGACTCCGCATGAAACGCAACGCCGTGCTCATGCGCTACATTTTCTAGTGCGGCATCACGTTGTCGGGCGAACGGCGTGTAGTCGCGGCTGACATAGACGGCGTCGATCGTTCCACTTAGCAACAGACGCTTGAGCACGTGCTCCGCTTCCCCCTCAAACACGTACAGCCGCCCACCCCGGTCCTCCAGTTCACGCTCAAGGTCAGCGAGTGCGTGGATGAGCACCCGGAAAGCGTTCGGTGAGAAATAGCTGTTGGCGTCTTCGCTCGTCTGTCGTGGATCGAAAACGAATGCCGGAACGATGCTGCGCGAGGCCATGCACGCGGCCTGTAGCGCTCGGTTGTCGTGGAGCCGAAGGTCCCGCCGGAAGAGAAAGAGGCTGCGGCGGTAACGAAGAGACATGGCGAAGTTGGAATCAACCGGTGCGACGATGGTCTCTGCCCTACGGCAGCAAGGCTCGTCCGGTTTATCCAGGACCTGCAATCTTCCCGTCCGATTTCCGCATGAGTGGCGCGAACCGTCACGCGCAGCGTGGGTTTTCACGACCCATCTTGCCCTCACGAAGCCACCCGTTGTCGCATGTCCAGCGGTATCGACCGACTTCACGCGCTGCCGCGTTTCAGCGGTGAGGCTGACGCCAGCTTCAAGCCCGGCCTTGAGCGCATGCACGCGCTGCTCGACGCGATGGGCAATCCCGAGGAAGCGTTCCCCAGCATCCATGTTGCGGGAACGAATGGCAAGGGCTCAACGGCCTCGATGATAGCGGCCATTGCATCCACCTCGGATCGCCGGGTCGGCCTGCACACGTCGCCAGAGCTAACCCACGTCACAGAGCTCATGCGCGTGAACGGCCGGCCGGCAGCGGAGACATGGCTCGACGAGGCGGTGCATCGCCATTCTCACGTGATCGACCATGTACAGCCCAGTTTCTTTGAGGCGACCGTCGCGTTCAGCTTTCTGTATTTCGCAGAACAGGCGGTCGATCTTGCGGTCGTGGAGGTAGGACTCGGTGGGCGACTCGATGCCACCAACGTGCTGGACTCGACGGCCAGCGTCATCACGAGTATTGACCTCGAGCACACGAACCTGCTCGGCGACACGCTGTCAGCGATCGCGCGGGAAAAAGCGGGGATCATCAAGCCAGGGCGGCCCTGTGTCACCGGGGTGACGCAGGACGAGGCGCTAATAACGATCCGCGCCGTCGCCGCAGAGCTGGGCGCGGCGGTCCACGTGCTGGATGAGGAAGGCACGATCAGGATCCACCACGGCGGCGTGCAGGAATCGCCCATGATCGATCTCCGCACCCCCGACCGTTTGTACGAACGCTTGACGCCGTCCCTTCCGGGTGCGCACCAGTTTCGAAACGCGTGGCTAGCGGTTCGGGCTCTTGAAGTCGCCGGCATGGACATCAGTCCGAAAGCAGTTCGAGAAGGGCTTGCGCATCTCGCGGACCGGTCCGGCCTGCGCGGACGGATGGAGGTTCTGTCGCGTCGGCCGCTTGTCATCGCCGATGTCGCCCACAATCCGTCGAGCCTCGCCGCCACGCTCACAGCCATCGGGCCGTCTGTTGATGGTCAGCTCTACGTCGGGCTCGCCCTCGCCCGAGACAAAGACGCCGGGGCAATCGCACAGCTTCTAACTGATCGGGATGCAACCATTATCCCGCTCCAGATCGACGCGTCTCGGCTCCGTTCTGCCGACGCCCTGACGGACGTTCTGCGGCACGCTGGCGCACGCATCGTGGCACCCCAAACCGTGGAGGGCGCCCGGCGTCAATTCGAGCGGGATGCCCACCATGACGATGCGCTGCTGCTCACGGGATCGCATCACGTCGTACGCGAAGCCATTGAAGCCGAGGGGGCCATCGCCCCCTCGTGATGCGTCACCTTGCAGTCAGGACGGTCGCGACGCCCCTCCTTCCTCAAGAGCCAGAATTCCAAAGACACAATTACACTTCTTTTCGAGCGGACGCGATATCTTAACCATGCGTCCCGTATCGCGGCGCCCGTCTCTTTCCATATTTAGACGTTCTTCCGTTCCCTTATGCTGTTTCCAGACGACGACGCGTCCGCGCCATCCGCTTCGCCGCGCATTCTGCTTTTTACAGGGAAAGGTGGCGTAGGCAAGACCACCTGTGCCGCGGCCACGGCCCTCCGCGCTGCCCGGGACGGGCACAAGACCCTCATCCTCAGCTCCGACCCTGCGCACAGCCTCGCGGATGCTGTCGATGAACCGCTCGGGCCCGAGCCGACGGAAATCGTCGAGAACCTCTTCGCCCAAGAGGTCGACCTGTACTACTCGATGAAGAAGTACTGGGGAAACATGCGCGAGCTCATGCTCACAGTTTTCCGCTGGCAGGGCGTCGAGCAAGTCGCGGCGGAGGAACTGGCGGCCCTGCCAGGCATGAACGAAGGCTCCGTCCTACTATGGCTCGAACAGGCTATCCGCGAAGAAGACTTCGACCTTATCATCGTCGATAGCGCGCCGACGGGCGAGACGCTCACGCTCCTCACGCTTCCGCAGGTCACGCAGTGGTGGCTGTCGAAAGCCTTTCCTTTCCAGAAACTCGCCGTCAAATCGCTGGGATTTGGCGTTCGAAAGACAACCGGTATTCCGCTCGACAAGGGTTACGAAGAGCTGGAGCGGATTTTTGAAAAGCTCGAGACCGTGCGCGCGGTCCTTTCCGACCACGCAATCACCTCGATTCGCCTGGTTATGAATCCCGAGAAAATGGTCATTGCAGAGGCGCGCCGGGCGTACACGTATCTTCAGTTGTACGGCTACGGTGTGGATAGCGTCATCGTGAACCGCGTGCTGCCGGAAGATCAGATTCCCGAGAACTCGCTCTTTTCTGGATACCTGGCCTCGCAGCGCCAGTACATGCGCGATATCGAAAACAGCTTCGCTCCCTTGCCCATACTCACGGTGCCCCACCTCGGCGAAGAAGTGTTCGGGCTCGAGCGATTGACGCGCATCGCGAACGGCATGTACGAAGACAACGACCCGGTCGCCGTGCTGCACGACGAACCAACGTACGAGGTTCAGGAGTCGGGCGCCGGATACAAAATCCGCATTCGGCTGCCGTTCGTCGACGAGCAGGAGGTCGAGGCTCGTCAGTTTGGGGATCAACTCGTGGTTCAGGTCGCTAATCAACGGCGGAATTACGCTTTGCCCAATTTTTTAAGTTATTATACCGTTCGCGACACGACCTTAGCCGACGGTTGGCTCACGGTCCATTTCGATGAGGACGACCGCGAAGCCGCGTAGTGGCGATCGCGCCCTTTCCGTTTCTCGCATACTCTCCTCTTTGCGTCTCAAGCATATCCAACTATGTTCGTCCCTTCTGTGCTGCTGAAGCAGCTTTACACATTCGGCAGCCTCGAGAATACCGACCGAGGCGTTCAGTTCTCAATCAAAAACCGGCTCAAAGACGCCACGTTAACAGAACTGATCAGCGTTTCCATTAACGGGGATCCGGTACCCTCCGATCAGCTGGAGCTGTATCTAGGCGATGGCGAAGTGTATACGCCCGAAACCATCAGCAAGGACAATCCGGTCGATTTTCCTCTGCGCCGGAGCCTTCATGTTCGCACCCGGAGTATTTCGCATCTGGAGATCGGTAAGCACCAGATCGAGATCTCCTTCCGGGCGAAGCCCTTCGGCAAGCTGAACTTCAAGGTTGAGGATGCCATTACCGAGGAGGAAGACGAGATCATCCGGATTCCGCGCGATGAACAGGATGACTACAGTGAGGCGGCCATCGAGCGGCGTCAGAAATGGATCGAGGAACGGACGGGACAGGAACTGAAGCACACGCCGGTCTACTCAATTGACCCGAAGACGGCAAGGGGCAACTGCGAACACTTCACTGGGGTGTCGCAGATTCCGCTCGGCATTGCCGGGCCGCTAACCGTGAACGGCGAGCACGCAGGGGGCGACTACGTCATCCCACTGGCCACAACCGAAGGAACGCTTGTTGCGTCGTACAACCGCGGCATCAAGGTGTGCAACCTCGCCGGCGGCGTGAAGGCAACGGTGGTGAACGACGCCATGCAACGCGCGCCCGTGTTCGTCTTCCGAGATGCCCGCGAGGCCCGCGACTTCACCCACTGGGTCAACGACAACATCGACACGATCCGCGAGGAGGCGGAATCCACGTCGAGCGTCGCGAAACTGATCTACATCGACAACTACCTGTCGAACCGGTTCGCGTACCTCCGTTTCAATTACAAAACGGGCGACGCAGCCGGACAGAACATGGTCGGGCGGGCGACCTTCGCCGCGTGCGGGTGGATCATCGACCACTACCCGGAGCCAATCCAGCACTTCTACCTCGAATCGAACTTTGCGACCGACAAGAAGGCATCGCAGGTCAACGTCATGCGCACACGAGGCAAGCGCGTGACGGCCGAAGCCACGATTCCGCGTAAGGTGCTCGTTCAACACATGCGTGTCGAACCTGAAAGCTTGCACTACCACTGGAACGTAGCAACCGTCGGGGCCTTCCTCTCCGGTGCAAACAATAACGGCGCCCACTCGCCCAACGCGATCACGGCGATGTTCATCGCGACCGGGCAGGACGTGGCCAACGTCTCGGAGTCGTCCGCGGCCGTCCTCTACACGGAGATTACGGAAGAAGGCGACCTGTACATTTCGCTCACGATCCCGTCGCTCATCGTTGCTACGTACGGCGGCGGCACCGGCCTCGCTACGCAGCGCGAGTGCCTGGAGATGATGGACTGCTACGGAAAAGGCAAGGTGAATAAGTTCGCAGAGATCGTCGCGAGCGTCGCCCTGGCCGGCGAGTTGAGCCTGGGCTCGGCGATCTCGTCCTCTGACTGGGTCTCCTCGCACGAAACCTACGGGCGAAACCGGTAGGGTATCGTTTGAGGTTCAGGGTTCAGGGTTCAAAGTTCAGGGTTCAGAGCTCAGGGTTCAGAGCTCAAAGCTCAACGCGAGGAACCGTCGCACGGCCGTGCGACGGTTGTTTTCGCTCCGGCTTGCCCCTGTACAATAGAACGATTCAGGGAGGCGGTGTGCGTTTAGGGTTCAGCGTTCAAAGTTCAAAGTTCTACGTTCGAACGCCTCAACGCCTCAACGCCTCAACGAACTAACGTACCAACGCATAACGGCGGTGTCGACGTGAAGCGGTCGCGAACAATGCATGCGGATAACGACATATGCGCCCAAATGCGGTGTTTTGTCTTGCGTCCACGCGATCGGGTTGATAGATTGCGGTCTTGTAACGGACCGGACCTGCGCGACCATGTGCTGCGCTCTGTCCGGCTCTGCGCACACGATTGAGTCGCTTGTTGCATCACCTGGTCCCCATCTATGGTCGCCGCCCTTGAGGTCGTCATCCCCGCGTTGTACGCGATCTCCATTGCAGTTCTCGTTGTTTACGGAGGCAACCTGCTCTGGCTCGCCGTCTTTCATGCACGTGACGAGGAGCTCATCGACGGTCCGGTACCGGATCCGGACAACCTGCCCAAACCGGACGATTCCTGGCCTGTCGTCACCGTCCAGCTTCCCCTGTACAACGAGGCCACCGTCGCCGAACGCCTGATCGACGCCTGCGCTGCGCTGGATTACCCCCGCCGCAAGCTCGAAATCCAGGTGCTCGACGACTCCACGGACGACACGGTCAAGGTCGTCGAAAAGCGGGTCTCCTACTGGCAGGATCGCGGACTGGACATTGTCCATATTCACCGGACGGACCGGACCGGATATAAGGCCGGAGCCCTCGAAAACGGGACGCGCCTCGCACGCGGCGACTACCTGGCCGTGTTCGACGCCGACTTTCTCCCGCAGCCTGAGTTTTTGCGGCAGATGATGCCGAAATTCTTCGAGGACGACAACCTCGGCATGGTCCAGGCCCGATGGGGCCATATCAACCAGGATCACTCGCTGCTCACGCAGGTCCAGGCGTTTGGGCTCGACGCCCACTTCGCTATCGAGCAGCACGTTCGCCAGCGCAGCGGCTGCTTCATGAACTTCAATGGCACCGCCGGAATCTGGAAGCGTCAATGCATCGAGGACGCCGGCGGATGGGAGCACGACACGCTCACGGAGGATCTCGACCTTAGCTACCGCGCACAGCTTGCGGGTTGGCGATTCGAGTATCTCCCGACCGTCGAAGTGCCGTCCGAACTACCGGCAGACATGAACGCGCTCCGCACCCAGCAATTCCGCTGGACCAAAGGCGCCGTCGAGACAGCGCTCAAAATGACGGGACGCCTCTGGCGGTCGTCCGAGCCCATACGGGTTAAGATGGAAGGCACGATGCACCTCACCGCGCACTTCGCCTTCCCCTTCATCCTGCTCGCGGCCTTCACCCACGCCCCACTCCTCTTGCTCAAGAGCCTCGGATACGGTCCGGGCGAGACGTACTTCGGCGTGATGGGCCTTGGACTCATCGGATTCGCCGGATTCTTTCTCGCGCAACTTTTCGCCCAGCGGGCGCTCTATCCCGACTGGTCCAGCCGGGCCCGACTCTTTCCCGCCTTTATGGCCGGGTCGATGGGTCTCGCACTGTCGAATACGAAGGCACTCTGGCAGGCTCTCCGCGGGAAGAAAACCGCCTTCGTTCGCACGCCGAAATATGGCGATACGCAAAGCGGCAACTGGTGGACGAGCCGATACGCCATTTCCGAAGTCCCTCGTGTAATCTGGGGCGAAGCCCTTCTTGCACTCTACTGTACCGTCGGCCTGGGCGTGACGATCGTGCTCGGTGAATGGGCGGCCATCCCGTTTCAAGCCCTCTTCGCCGCCGGGTTCGTCCTCGTGACCGTGTCGAACGTGCAGCAAGTTCGCACCGTCCGACAGGCCGCGCCCGCCCCCGCAACCTGATTCCATTTTAACGGCTGCAAGCGTCCGGTTTTCGGCACGATCCCGGGCCCGTCTCCGTACACCCCGTCCTTTCACTTGTGGCCTTAGCGCGAGAAGCGTGCAAATTTACGGTTCTCGACATCAATCCGCCGCGAGTCGACTTTTAAATACGGCCGGTTCATCGTACGTTGCTTTGTTCCAGAAGCACATGCCTTCTGACCCGGCTTCAGTAACCTGCCGCTCGCACTCCGACGACGTCTTATGTCCGTTCCCGATATTCAGCACGCCCTCGAACTCCTGCGCAAGCGGGATGTCGACGCCGCGATTTCGTCGCTGAAGCAGAAGGTGGATGAGATCCCCGCCCACCTTACGGCGCACGTGCTTCTGGCCCGGGCCTATGAGGCGAAACGCGAATGGACGCTCGCCCTGCGCTCGTGGGAGAATGCGCATTTCCTGATGCCGAACAGCCCAATCGTGACGGCCGGCAAGGAACGAGTGCTGGAGAAGATCCGCGAGGAAGACGATCTGTCAGAGGAAGGTGCATCCGAAGGCGGAGATACGAAAGAGCCCCCTGTCGAAAATCGGGGCGACGCATCCCCGTCCCCCACGCCCCCGCAACCGGCTCCGCCCGAGCAAACATCGTCAGAGGATGAGGCTCATGAGCCCAACGCGGAACCGGAAGATACCTCTTCGGATTCTGCGGCCTCCGATCCAATAACGCCACCCCCACCTGCAGACGAAGCCACGGAGGAACGGTCTGAATCCGTACCGGACGGCCAAACGGAAAGCGAGGACGACGACGGATCGTCCCCTAACCGCATTGCAGCGCAGGCGCAAGCCCTTCTGTCGCAGAATCCGGGCGAGACCTCCGCGTCCGACGAACCGACCGCAACAGATGAGCCGGCCGACAGCGGCCCACCCTCCGAGCCGAGCGCCCAGGCGAAACAGATGGACGAGGCGCACCCGGCTCCGCCCTCCACACCGGATCCATCCGCGCCTGAGATTCCAGCGTCACGCACCTCCGATGGCACCGGATACCGCCCCGACACCGCTATTATCGACGCCGCTGCGTCTCTTCTTGCGCAGGAGCCAACCCCGGTGGCTAAAGGTCCAGAGTCGGAGCCTACCGAGGACTCGAACTTGACCACGGGCGAGAGCAAGACATCTTCCCCGGCCGACACCAACAGCGACGCAGAACCAAGCGATGCTGACAGCTTCATCCCCGACTTTGTCGCCCGCCAGACCGGCGGCACGTCGGAGCCCAAGGAGGGATCATCCGAGGACTCGCCGGCACAGCAACCAGCGGTCGACGGTGCGGACGATCCACGCAGCGATGATGAAGCCGACCGGCCGTCGACCGGTACCGCGCCCACGCCAGAGGCTGACGACACTGCACAGGAGCGCGAGCTTAGCATCCCGAATCCGGACGACCTGATGCCGTCCGACACCCAGCTTGGCGGGAGCGATGACAACGATGACGAAGACGACGGGCTGTCCGAACTGGAGAAGCTTCGCCGTTCGGCCGAACAGGAGGCACGATCACGAGGCGCCCGCGGACTCTCGCAACCGGAGATTTCGTCTGCATCCGACGCCCCCGACGAGCAGGACGACACGATCGGCGACCTCGACCGGCTGATCCAGGATCTTGAGTCTGCCCGCATCGAGCCGCGCCCGGATCTTGACGATTTGCCCGAGCCTGACCTCGAGGATGATGTCGAGGACCTGGTCTCGGAAACGCTTGCGCGCATCTACGCCGCACAGTCGCAATACCGCGAGGCCGCTCGCATCTACGTAAAGCTTGCCTCGCAGGAGCCAGCAAACGCGAGGGATCACCTCGAGCAGGCGGCCGAGATGCGCAAGCAAGCGGAAAAGAAAGAAGCACAAACAAAAAGCTCCCGCGACGCGTCCGACGCGTAGACCCACTCATTCTCCCGCGTCGTCATGCCCCTTCGCTCCCGCTCCACTCGCGTAGTTGCCGGCCTGATGTCGGGGACGTCGCTCGATGGCGTTGATGCTGCAATCACGCATCTCGTGGGTAGCGGCCGCTCGCTCTCGGTAGAGGTGCTGGCGTTCGTACATCACCCATACCCGAAGGTGCTTCGGGAGCTCATCCTTCAGGCATCCGAACCGAAGCGCTCTTCCGTTCGGGACATCGCCCGGCTGAACTCTCGGCTACCAGTAGAGGCCGCTCGTGCCATCAGGATGGCTGTTGACGAGGCGAATCTGGATCCAGAAGACCTTGACCTCGTCGGGTCCCACGGTCAGACGATCCAACATCTGCCCGATCCCGCATCCGTCGCCGGTGAGACCGTCCGGACAACGCTTCAGGCCGACGATCCATCTCTGCTGGCCCAGCGTCTCGGCGTGCCCGTCGTTGGTGACTTCCGGCGGGCGGACATGGCTCTCGGCGGACAGGGGGCACCGCTCGCCCCGTATCTCGACGACGTCCTGTTTGCGAGTGAAAACGAAACGCGCCTGCTTCTGAACCTGGGCGGCATCGCAAACCTGACCGTTCTTCCGGCGGGAGGTGGCCCTCAAGATTTGCGGGCCTTCGACACCGGCCCGGCCAACATGGTCATCGATGCCCTGGCGCAGCGCCTGTTCGACGAGCCGTACGACCCGAACGGATCGTACGCAGCCGATGGCACCCCGGATGCCGACCTCCTCGCCGACCTGCTCATGGGCGACTACTTTCGCCTGCCTCCGCCCAAATCAACCGGCCGCGAAGCATTCGGGACCGGCTACGTGGATACGTTTCTCCAGCACGGGCGCTCGAAGTCGCTGTCCGATGCGGACCTGATGGCCACGGCGACCATGCTCACGGCGGCCTCGGTGTACCAGGCCTACGCTCGCTATATCCGGCCATCCCACACCGCAGAGACGGTCTACGTCAGCGGCGGCGGCGTCCATAACGATACGCTGATGAGCATGCTTGGCGCCGCATTCGCACCAATTCCCGTGCAGCGTACAAGCGACCTCGAAGGCGGCGTCGACCCGGACGCGAAGGAGGCGGTTCTCTTTGCCGTCCTCGCCCACGAAACCGCGAACGGCGTCCCGACGGGGCTTCCGAATGTCACCGGAGCACGTCGACCGGCGATTCAAGGGGGAATCTACCTTCCGCCGCCCGACACCGGCATGGGATCTGCTGCATCGGTTTGAACATTGCGACGAGATCCGGCCCGAACTCAAAACACGAGCCGGGCCTCGGGGTATGGTCTTGATGGACGTAAATTCGTTTTTACGACACTATCCCGATCCTCTGGCGACTACATGGACACTCCCTCTGCAAACGGACCTTCCGCTGCCGGCAACAGCTCACAGCCGGAGATTCACCCGCAGGAAACGTCGATCTCCGAAATCGGCGAGTTCGGTCTGATCGCCCACCTCCGCGAGACGCTCGGCGAGACGGATGACGAATCTATCGTGGCCGGCATCTCGGACGATGCCGCGGTCTATCGCGTGGACGACGACACCGTGCACGTGGTCACCACCGATGCTTTGATTGAGGGCGTGCACTTCGATCGCACGTTCATGCCGATGGAGCACCTCGGCTTCAAGGCCATGTCGGCGAACGTGAGCGACATCGCGGCGATGAACGCGACACCACGCTATGCTACGGTCGTCATTGGCGTCCCGAAGAACGCGTCGGTTGAAGCCATCGGCACGCTGTACCAGGGCATCAAGCAGGCGTGCGATGCATACGGGGTCACCGTTATCGGCGGAGACACCACGGGATCGCACTCGCTGTCCGTAACAGTCACAGTGATCGGTGAAGCGTCGGAGGAGGACGTGGTCTACCGTCGCGGGGCCCAGCCCGGCGACAAGATCTGCGTAACGGGCGATATCGGAGCATCGTATGCCGGCCTGAAAGTGCTGCTGCGCCAGCGGGAGCAGTTGCAGCAACAGGGCGAAGATTTCCAGCCGCAGCTCGACAAGTTCTCGTACGTCATTCGGCGTCACCTCGCGCCTCCGGCACAGGTCCAGGCTGTGCGCGAGTGGCGGGATGCGGGCTTCCGCCCGTCGTCTCTGATCGACATCTCCGACGGTCTGGCGTCCGAAGTCCATCACCTCTGCGAGGCAAGCGGCACGCGCGCACAGATGTATGAACCGTCACTTCCAATTTCTCCGCACACCCGCAATACAGCGACAGACTTCGGCGAGGAAGTCACGATCTACGCCCTCTTCGGTGGCGAAGACTACGAACTCGTGTTCACGGCTTCGGAGGAAGAGCTCAAGTCTCTCGATCCGCAGACGTTCAACGTGATCGGAGAAATGGAGGAGCCGGACGAGGACGAACCCCGCGTTCAGCTACAGCAGGCCGACGGTGAGAACGTTCGCGTCCGCCCGGGTGGATTCGATCACTTCGGCGATGAACAGCCCGACGGCTGACCCGATCCGTTCGTTCGGGCAGCGAGCCCCGGACCACCGAAGCGACGTACCTGTCAGTCGGCGGCGAAGAGAGCGAGCGTGTCTGCGTACGCCTCCGCGACCGTCGGCTGATTCTGTTTTGTCTTGACCGCGACGAGCTGTTCGAGGGCCCACCGGGTTTCCTGGTCGCGTCCGTCCACCGAGCGAAGATGCATGTAGCCCTCTTCGAGCAAGGACGCCGCCTCGGTGTGCTGCCCAATACGGGCGAGACTCGCACCGAGAACGTTCTTGGTCTCGGCGATCAGCCAGTGGTCGGCCGACAGCGACGCGTCACGTAAAGCGAGCGCATCGCGCGCCAGTCGAACGGCTTCTGGACCGTCTTTATCGAGACGGAGGAGCGTCCGAGCGAGTCCCAGTAGCGGATAAGCCACATGCGGATGGTCTTCCCCGAAGGCGTCTTTGAATCGTCGAACCGCCGCCCGATAGGTCTCTTCCGCGTCGACAGCGCGGCCCGTCTTCAGGTATACGGCCGCCAGGTTGTTCATTCCAATAGCCACTTGCGGATGGGATGGACCGAACATCCGCTCCCGCATCTCAAATGCCTGTTCGGTCAGTTTTCTCTCCTCTTCCTCCCGCCCGAGTCGACCCACAACCCCCGAAAGGTTACTCATCGTAGTCGCCACTTCGGGGTGCACGTCGCCGTAGAGACGTCGGCTCATCGAAAGCGCCTCACGCAGAAGTTCTTCGGCCTCCTCCAGGCGGCCCGCGTCGTCCAGGATGAGGCCGAGACTATTCAGATCCCACACGATCTCAGCGTGTACCGGCCCCAGTGCCTCACGCCGAATCTCAAGAGCCTCGCTCACAAAGCGCTCCGCTCGGTCATATCGGCCCTGGCTCCAGTGTAGCATACCAAGGTTGCTGAGGCTGACCGCGACCTCCGGATCGTCAGGGCCGAGCAGATTCTGTCGTAGTGCGAGTGATTCTTCCAGAAGAGGCCGAGCCTCCGCGTAGTTCGCCTGATCGCCGAGAAGTTCGCCGAGGTTATTCAGGCTCGCCGCCACCTGCGGGTGAGATTGGCCGAGATGCTGCTCTCGGATGGAAAGAGCCTCCCGGTAGAGAACCTCGGCCGTATCGAGACGTCCCTGGGCTTCGAGCGTTTCGGCAAGGTCATTCAGGCTGGTCGCGACATCTGGATGACGGGGACCGAGCAGCGCTCGTCGCTTCTCCAGGGAGCGCCGAAGCAACAACTCGCTGCGATCGTACTCGGCCAGCTTGAAGTAGACCCGGCCGATGACGTCAAACATCTCGGCTCGCACGACGGGTTGATCGTCGAGCGACTCGGCCCGTTCGACACCACGCGACAACAACTCTCTGGCCGTAACCGCCTCTCCCGGCGAAATGCTGGGATCGTTGGCCTCGAACAGATCCATCAGGAAAGACGTGACCTGAGCTGATTTCTCCGCTTCCGTCCGGGCATCTGTGAGCGCGTCCTGAACCCGTTTCGACTGAATCGTCACCGTCAGAGCGTACGCGACGATAACAAGGAGAAAGACGGCGGCCGTGGCGCTCTCCCAGCGGTGACGATGAATGAATCGCCGGGCGCGGTACCCTGCCGAATCGCCGCGTGCGTGCACTGGGCGCTTCTCACGGTAGCGACGCAGATCGTCTGCAAACTCAGATACAGACGAATATCGTCGATCGGGCTCCTTGAGAAGCGCGGTCATCACGATCGCGTCGAGGTCTCCGCGCAGCTTCCGCTGCAGGCGATCGGGATCAACGTTCCGGGAGCGAGCAACCTCATCAGCATCATCACCGGTCGAGCTCTTGTCCTGCTCCATGCGCGTTACAGCCGTACTTGGACGAGACGGCAACTCCTCGCACACCACCCGCTCCATGTCGCTCAGGGAGCGCCCGTTTAGGTCGTATGCTCGCCGCCCTGCGAGCAGCTCGTACAGGATAAGACCAAGCTGGTAAACGTCGGACGCGGTCGTAATCGCCTCGCCTTGGAGCTGCTCTGGACTGGCATAGGCGAGCGTCATCGGGCGGGCCCCGGGTCGCGTTGTCGGCGGGTCGTGCGGACCACCCGAAATGGATGGATCCAACCATTTTGCGATGCCGAAGTCCAGAAGTTTTACGCGGCCCTCACCGTTGACGAGTATGTTCGACGGCTTCAGGTCGCGATGTACAACGAGCGCGCGATGAGCAGCCTGCACCGCGTCGGCCACGGTGATGAACAGATCGAGCCGCTCGTCAATCGAAAGCTTGTTGTCGTCGCAGTAGGTTGTGAGCGGCGTCCCGTCGACGTACTCCATCACGAGATATGGCCGTCCGTCGGGCGTCGTCCCGCCCCCGTGGAGCGTCGCGATGTTCGGATGGTCGAGTGTGGCAAGGATCTGCCGCTCAAACTCGAACCGACGTGCCACGTCGCGTGACACGATGCGGCGCACCACCTTGATCGCTACGCTGTGATCGAACGCGTTGTCCGCCCGTTCAGCGAGGTGTACCACGCCCATGCCACCGTGTCCGATCTCTCGGATGAGCCGATACGGTCCGAGCGTCTCGCCGTCAAGGGACCCGCTAGCGCCACGCTCATCTTCGGATGCAGCAACCAGCGATGTGTCGAGAATTCCGCCCGTTCGCTCATGTGCATGGACGAGTCGCTGGACCGTCTGATAGAGCGACTCGTCCTCTCCACACGCGTTCTCGAGCCACGAGTTACGCTCCGACGGGGGATGCTCAAGTGCCTCGTCGAACAATGCAGCGATCCGTTTCCATCGATCAGACATAGCTTTAGATAAGCTAGATAGGCTGTTTGTCGATAGCACAGCACGGCGTCCGCGGAGGCTAAATCTCCTACGATGACACCGTCACCTCGACCTCGGCGTGGTTGCCGTCACTCGTCCGAAGCTCCCGTTTTTGCTCGCCCTTCGGTTTCATAAAGCTCTCGGTACAACCAGGCGCGCGCTTTGGCCCAGTCGCGCTGAACCGTCCGAGTGGACACGTCAAGAACCGCTGCGATCTCCGGCTCGGTCATTCCACCGAAAAATCGGTACTCCACGACCTTCTGCAGCCGTTCGTCGACGTTGGCGAGGCGGGTGAGGGCATCGTTCAGCGAAAGCAGGTCGTTCACCGGAACCTCCGTCTGCAGATGGTGCGACGTCAGAGGCATCCGGACTGGATCGCCACCCCGTTTCGTTGCTTTCCGCTTCCGTGCCTCGTCGATCAGGATCTGGCGCATGGACCGACTCGCGATGGCGAAAAAGTGCGCCCGGCCATGCCAGTCCACCTCCATGCGTCCGTCAAGCTTCAAGTATGCCTCGTGCACGAGCTCCGTCGTGGTCATGACTCTCCTGTTGCGTCGGAGAAGGTGCTTAGCAAGCGAACGGAGCTCATCGTAGACCATGGGCATCAACCGGTCGAGAGCCTCCTCATCGCCCTCTTGAGCTGCCGTCAAAACCGCCTCGAAAACGGTGGTGTCGAATGCTTCAGATGTAGACATGGCGACCTGCACGTTGTCAAAACAAAGGGATTCGCCCGAAGCGTGTCGTGATACGAGCGAACCTTACGTAATGGGTGAGTGCAGGGTGAAGGGCAGAATTGGTACGCCGGAACGAGCAATGCACTCGCGATACCGCCGGTCGGATGAGCGCGAATCGAACCCCTAATTCGATCCGATAGACAATCAGCCGACGACGCGAGTGGAAAGATAGGCCTGAGATCAACTGTGAAGATACGAATCAGAAACGGTCTCGTCAATGTGTTGACGGCTAGGGGAGGTCTCGTCCTCCGGCTGTGACGTGCGAGACCTCCGGCAAATCGCCCTGTCGATCATGCTTCCCTACGATCACAAGTATGGCTGGATACGATCTATGAAACGCGCACTCTTCTTCGCCTACGGCATCGTCAGTTATCTCATTTTCCTACTGGTCTTTTCGTACGCCGTCGCATTTATCGGGGACTTCGCTGTGCCCAAAACCATCAACTCGGGACCAGAGTCCGCCTTCTGGACGGCCATTCTCATTAACACGGGTCTCCTCGGCCTCTTTGCAGTCCAGCACAGCGGCATGGCCCGATCGCAGTTCAAAGAGTGGTGGACGCGCATCGTGCCCCCTTCCGTCGAGCGGACCACCTACGTGCTCGTCGCCTCCGGTGTACTCGCGCTCCTAATGTGGCAATGGCGCCCGCTGACGGGCATCGTCTGGGAGGTGGAGGCCGGCTGGGCAGAAACAGCTCTCTGGGCCGGATTCGGCCTGGGATGGCTGATCGTCCTCGGCACCACGTTCATCATTAGCCACTGGCATCTCTTCGGCCTGAAGCAGGTGCATTCGCACTACCGAAAGCAGGAGGCGCCCAAGCCGCAGTTTCAGGTCCGGAGCCTGTACAAATACGTTCGTCATCCTCTCTACCTCGGTTTCTTAATCGCCTTCTGGTCGACGCCGACAATGACGGTCGGACACCTTCTCTTTGCGGCAGCCTCGACCGGATACATTCTCGTTGGCGCCACGCTGGAGGAGCGCGACCTCATCGCCCGCTTCGGCGAACGCTATCGACGCTACCGGGAGCGCGTGCCGATGCTATTACCTGGATTATCCGGGGGGAAATCGACCGCAGCGAAAGAGACGAGCGCACGTCCGCACCACTCATAAACCGTCTCATGCCAACCGCACGCAGCCGACATGTTCGCTGACGAACGCTTCCGGTCTCGCTCTACACGCATCGTCGTCTCCATTCCCGTCCTTGTCCTGTTGCTCGCCACTACACTGCTATTTATCGGCTGCGACAGCACGGACTATCGGGCGGAACCTGACGAAGACGATATCGCCACCGTCATCATTTCGCCGGATAGCGCCAGAATCGGCGTTGGGGATCGCCTCGACTTTTCTGCAGCCGCACTCACCGAATCTGGAGACACCGTTGCCAATATTTCCCTGAACTGGATGACGACGGATGCCGATGTCTTTACCGTCGACTCGACCGGGCTCGCAACGGGAGAATCGCCAGGAGCGGCCTTCTGCACCGTCACGACCCAGCGTTTCGTGGGGCGCGATTCGGCATTCGTGTCGGTATTCTAGTCCGCTTCCACGCTCACTTCTCCTCTCGCACTCGAACACGCTCCGACTCCCATGAAACGCTCTGCTGCTTTCGTCCTGCTTCTCGTCCTGGTGGTCGTCGGCTTCCTCGGGTACTCCCGCAGTGCGACCTCACTTGCCGATGATCGCATCGCCCCCCTGCTAGAAGGCATGGGAGACCATAGCATGACGATCACGACCGATGATTCGATGGCCCAGCGTTACTTCGATCAGGGCCTCGTCCTCGCTTACGGATTCAACCATGCCGAGGCTGCGCGATCGTTTCGCGAAGCCGCCCGGCGCGACTCCACCTGTGCGATGTGCTACTGGGGCGAAGCGCTCGTTCTCGGTCCCAACATCAACGCTGCTATGCAGGAAGACCACATTCCAAGCGCGTATGCCGCGCTGCAGCAGGCTCAGAAATATGCGTCGGACGTGACCGAACGTGAGCAAGCCTACATCAAGGCGCTATCTCATCGATATGTCGAAAACCCACCGTCCGACCGTAGCTCACTCGACCGCGCCTACGCCAACGCGATGAGAGAGCTCGCCCGTCAATTTCCCGACGACCCCGACGCGCAGGTGCTGTTCGGCGAAGCACTGATGGACACGACGCCGTGGGACTACTGGCAGGCGAACGGAAAGGCCAAGCCGGTGACGGACACGATCTTGGCTACGTTCGAATCCGTCCTGGAACGACAACCAGAGCATCCCGGGGCCAATCATCTGTACATCCATGCCGTGGAGGCGCAGCATCCAGAGCGGGGCGTCAAGTCGGCGGAACGCCTGAAGGACCTCGTGCCGGGAGCCGGCCATCTCGTCCACATGCCATCGCACATCTTCATCCGAGTCGGGCGCTACCACGAGGGATCGCTCGCCAATGAGCGGGCGATTGCGGCCGATGAGTCGTACGTCACGCAGTGCCATGCGCAGGGCCTTTATCCGATCGGGTATATCCCACACAATCATCATTTCCTCTGGGCGACGGCAACGTTGGAAGGCCGCGCACAGCGAGCCATCGATGCGGCTCAGACGCTAGCTTCACGAATCGACACGTCGCAGATGCGTGCACCAGGTCTCGGTACCCTTCAGCATTACCGGGTGACGCCGCTCTACGCCCAGGTTCGGTTCGGGCGCTGGTCTGAGATTCTAAACACGGACGCTCCCGCCGATGACCTCGTGTATCCAACGGCCGTGTGGCATTATGCTCGGGCGATGGCCCTCATTCGCACCGACGAACTCTCGAAGGCAGAGCAGCACCTGACTAAGCTCAAGCAGCTCTCATCTCATTCAGACCTTGAAGAGGTGACGATCTGGGACATCAACACGACCGCTGACATCATGCAGGTGGCGTCGCGCATCGTCGCCGGCGAACTCGCCGCCGCCCGTGGCAACATGAATGAGGCGATTCGACATCTCCGCGAGGCTGCATCGCTGGAGGACGACCTCAACTACGACGAACCCCCGTCATGGCATCACCCGGTCCGGCAGATCCTCGGCGCTGTGCTGCTGCAGGCGGACCGGCCCGCCGAGGCGGAACGCGTCTACCGCGAGGATCTGAAGCGCTTCCCCGAAAATGGGTGGTCGTTGTTTGGTCTAGAGAAAAGCCTGCGCGCTCAGGGCCGTGACGCCGACGCCAAGGACGTTCATCGTCGATTTGACGAGGCGTGGCAGTACGCAGATGTCGAACTCGCGTCCTCGCGAATGTAGCGCACTCAGGTGGAGCCCGGAGGCCGTTGAATCAGTGCGCGTGCCACCGGCACAGGTCGGGGCGTCCACTCCAGGCCTCCAAGGCCTCGGATCGGGCGTTCTGACGCGCCCAGGGCGTGTCGCCTGCCCCGATGGGCGACCCCGGCGGCGTCTCCAGACGCGAGACGTCGTCGTCCGCCCGTGCGTAGTCGCGGTCGAGGTAGCGGTCGATGACGGACCGAATCCGTGCCCGGTGCGCCTTCTCCCGGTCGTCGCCGCGCACGTCTCGGGCCTGCTGCCGAACTCGACGGAGATGCTGCTCCAAAGTCGCCTTCACCGAAGGACTCGTGCTCGCGTTCGTCGCCGTCTCGATTAGAACGTCGACCCAGACGCGTTGTACGGTTCGCTTCAGATCGGCATCCATGTCGTCGCCGTCCGTTTCTCGCCATACTCGACCAGAAACGGTCCGCAAAACCTCCTGGAGCCCCAACTGGTCGTCGTCCGTGCCCTTCTGCTGCATGAGTCGCTCCGCCCGTTCGGGGTGAATGATCCCAGAGAGAACCATTGATGCTGCGACCTCCGCGGGGGCGTAGGCATCCAGCGTGAGACCCGTGCGGCCGGGGAAAAGCTCGCGGTTCGACGGATAGCCCGGCGGCCGGGGCGGCAGGACATCGAGCGCGGTCTCGGGCAGGCGCAGTGCTTCGGGCGAAAGCGTCGCCAGAAGCGCACCCAAAGCGTCCATCTGCCGCCCGGATGGCACAGGTGTTGGCAAGGTCGCATTGTCATCACCCCGGACGGCGTAGGTGTACGTTACGCCGCCGATGAGCTTCGTCGTCGCCTGCACCTGATAGCGGTGCCGCAGGTACAGAGGAACGAGCACCTCCTCGAGCACAGCCAGCGGCTGTCCCTTCCGAATCGTTTCGCCGCCGAACCGCTGCATCGCAACGCGCCGAACGTCCATCTCACGCTCCAGCGACGCAATCATATTGCTTCCGTTGTCCCAGAGGTTGGCGTATGGGTGCGCGGCTCCGGCCGGGCGAGCATCTGCATCGGTGATGTACCGCAGACCGGCATCCTGTCGCGCCTGAATCGCTGCCTCAAGAAACTCCGCCTCCGACTGCCCCTCCCCCGGACGTCCGTAGCCATAGCGGATGGCGTGAATGTCCCATTCGCCGATACCGACATCGTAGGCGTTCGCGAGAGAGATGGAGTCGCCCTGCACGGCTGCGAGGGGGGCCGGGTAGTCCATGACCGACGCACGCTCGTTTGTCGACGCTGCAAAGTTATGGCGCAGGCCGATCGTGTGGCCAATCTCATGCGCAGAGAGCTGTCGAATCCGAGCCAGCGACATATCCAGCATCGGGTCATTCTCGTCAAATCCGTTCGCGTTCGGTCCGACGTAGGGAGCAAGAAGACCTTCCGCCAGCAGGTAATCCTGTCGGACACGAAGCGATCCGAGCGTAACGTGGCCTTTCAGAATCTCGCCGGTACGCGGATCCCAGACCGACGCCCCGTAGCTCCAGCCACGCGTCCGCCGGTGCACCCACTGGATCACGTTGTAGCGAACGTCCATCGGATCGGCCTCGTCCGGCAGCATTTCGACGCGAAAGGCATCGCGAAACCCGGCTTCTTCGAACGCCTCATTCCACCAGCGAGCGCCATCGAGCAAAGCGGAGCGCACCGGCTCGGGTGTCCCGCGATCGAGATAGTACACGATGGGCTCTTCCGGCTCGCACATCCCCTCGGCGTCCGGATCGGAAGCGCAAACGAGGCGGTGTCGTGCGATGAGTCGCTGCGGGATCTCCTCCCCGATCGGCACGGCGTAATCGCGATACGTCTGCGCGTAAAAACCGGCGCGGGGGTCGGAGCGACGCGGCGAATAGGCTTCGCGATCTGTCAGTGCGACGAGCGAGTGGCGAATGCGGAGAGTCACCGCATACGGGTCTGCAGCCGTTCCACGAACGTAGCCGCCCGGCTGCTCGTCGGTGGTGAAAGTCAGCCGAGCCTCGAGTTCCGTGTTCTGCGGAAACGACTTTGTCGACGGCAGATACGGCGCGCTGCGGCTTTTGTCGAGGGTGTATGTTCCCTGATCGGCCCGTTTCAGTGTTCGAACAATGCCATGGACGTCGCGCAGGATGAAATCAGTCGCATCCACGAGCACACGGCCGTCATCGTCCTCCGCGGCCACCTCGAAGCCGTAGACCACCGACGACGCAAATGCCTCCTCCACGGCCTCCTGCTCGGCCGGATTATCGGAGGGCGCCCGGTAATTCAGATTCGGCTGAACGAGCATAACCTTCGGTCCGACCCGCTCGAACCTCACCACACGCTCGCCGCTAAGTTGCCCGCGATCCAGACCCACCGGATTGGATCCGAGTCCGGCCGCGAGGTACGAAACGTAGAGCAAATCCTCATCGAAGCGCGAGATCTCGAGCCACACCTTTCCCCTGCGAGCATCCCAGTAGATCGGCACAAACCCATCGCGCTGCTCCATTCCGTCTGTCGCTTCGGCGATCGTAGGGAGCGGATCCGGCTCCTCAGAAAGCTGGGCAAAGGACGATGGTACAACGAGGAGCAGAACGAGCGACAATAACAGCGTACGCATGAGGAAATGAGGCAGCGGGCGGGGCAGAATCCGGACGAAAACGCGCTTCAGTATACGTAAACCGCCACACGAATGGAACCGCTATTTACGCTGCCTTCTGTGCCAGTAGACGGACCTGCTGCTCAATTGCATCCACGACTTCTGACACCCGATCGAGTCCGTCGGGATAGATGCACGCGTACGCCGGCACCGTTCGAACGAGCGTAGCTAGCGCCTCCTGCCGTTGCGCGGACAGTCCGAGAGCATGGATCGACTGAGGCAGAAACGAATGCCGAATGCACTCCATGATGGCTTCTGTGGGGGAAAGACGACGGAAGGCCACGTCCTGTGCGTCCGGACCTCGCTCCGGTATAAGCAATGCACGTAGCGGGACGGGATCGGACTGAAACGTGCCAAATCCATCGACCCCGACGGGCACCCGCCGCTTGTCAAGATGAGGCACGACGCGCGGGAGGTCTGCCTCTCCAACCCAGCGCTGTACCTGATCCGACCAGAGGCGCATCTGCGGATAGCCCGGCTGCGCCACCGGTCCGCTGGCACTCGTCGTGA
Source organism: Longibacter salinarum (assembly GCF_002554795.1). NCBI lineage: Bacteria > Pseudomonadati > Rhodothermota > Rhodothermia > Rhodothermales > Salisaetaceae > Longibacter > Longibacter salinarum. The sequence goes on from NZ_PDEQ01000005.1 coordinate 152,469, forward strand.
CAGCCAGAATGTCGTCCGTGAGCAACGGGTGCCCCCGCTCCATCATGGCGGCCGCCAGCGTGCTCTTCCCGGACTGACTTGTCGCAAGCATGCCAATGCCCGCCCCGTCCACGCTGACGCTCGCTGCATGCAGGGCCAACACCCCGCGCCGCTCCAGCCAGATCGCGAGCACGGGACCGAACAGCCAGACCTCGAGCGCGTCCGTCAGGTGCGGCTTCTTGAGATGACACGCGATCGTCTCCCGCCCGATGTAAATATCGGCCGCGCTGGCAAACCGAAGCACGGCGATGTCCGCGATGTCATCGTTCAGAAAAATCGCATCCGCCAGTCCGTCTTCGCCCTGTGACTCGATGTGTACTGGGCGTGCTCCGTCCCAGAAGTCGGGACGTGGAGACTCATCGACGACGCGGATACGAACGTCTGGAGCCCCACTGGCTCGTGAAAGCGAGAACCGAAACGGATACGTCGATTCCAGCGTGATGCCATACGCCCGATAGATGGATGGAGAGGTCACGAAACCGAAGCGTGATCGAAAGGGGCGGACGAAGACGAATGCTGCAAGACGTCGAACCGGACCAGTTCACCGATGAATTGTCGGGTATCGTCACGGAGCGACGCGGGAGACACGCTCGGAAACGAATCGGCAAGCCGTTCAATGGCCTCGTCGATGGACGACGCCTCCCAGAGCGCCTGCCAGAACATTGCGGAGCTGCCCGACATCGACATACACACGCCCGACCGCGTGCTTGCAATGATCCACTTGGAATCGACCTCTGCGACGAACGTATGGGGACCGAGTGCACAGCCGGCGGTGGTTTCGGGCTGACGAAAGACCGGCGGACGTGTTTCTGGGTTGGTGGCGTGACGGTTCTTGAGGCATGATGACGGCGAAACGACCGGCAGGCCACGCATGACCCGACCAAGCTCCTCGTCCCACACGCCGACATCGGGCTCGCTCCAGGCAAATGCCACGTGCTCGGGAACCCCCGTCCAGTACCGCTCCACCGGCCGGTTCTCCCAGCGATTTCGATACGTACCAGCGTGATCACCCCAGCGCTCATCGGTGAAATCCTGCACGTCGCGCGCTCGGATGCACGCCCGCATCGCTGAATCCGTTTCTACCGCATCACACAGAGCAGGCGTCGCATAAAGTGCGGCCACAACGAGATCGCGTCGGGACGCATTGTTCGTCACGAAGCGGTTTCGCTGTGCTCGAATCCGTGCACCGGTGATGACACAATCGTCCACGATGACAAGCGGGTGTCCGTCGCTCGTTGCTTCCACGTCCCGCAGATCGATGATTTGATTGGGTCGCAGACCCAGCGCGTAGCTCAGCATGCCAAGCACGATCATTCCACCGCGCGGCAATCCGGCAAATCGCGCCTGCTCTAGGTCGGCACCGAGTCGATTCGACAGGTTCGCTGCCAGCACCTCGCAGTCTGTCTCCGCCTGCTGGTAGTCAACGTACCGAAGGTCGCGGACAGTCGACGGAACCTGGCGGACGAGCGCCTCCAGCCGGGATGCATCGGTATCGTTCAGAAATCCGAGCATCGCGACCCGGCGGTCCGGCCTGGGTCGCACAACACACGCCATCGGAGGAAACGAAGACCACGCCGGACTTGTGACCATTCCTTCAGCCACGCGCATGACCCGTTCCGGGTCTGCGCCAGCAGCCTCTATCGGTATCTCAGTAACCACGCAGCGGGGCCGAAGGGGAGAAGACATACGGTCCGGTCTTCAGGGAAACAGCGACACATGAGAGAACAGGCGTGCGACGCACCTCTTTCGGTCTACGCCCCACGCCTGCCCAAGAATCTCCTGAGGGGTCCCGACTAACTCTGGTTCCCCCAGCAGTTTGCGTTCATACTTGATCCGCGTAGGTCATCTCCATACACCTGACAGTCACTACCGGGATTGGTGCGTCCCGCGGCTGTCAGGTCGGCCACCGTTCCATGCACTTTTAGGCGTGGCGACTCATATTTTTTGGAGTCTTTCATAACGTCGTTGTGTGTCTATGAGAAAAACTTGGCCGGGACTTGTCATCTGAAGCGTGAGCACAGTGTTGCCGCAGCCATCGCTCAAGTACCAGCGTATACCAGAACCGGTGATCGTTTTGCCGACCCTCCCGGAACTCATCGTAATACGCACGCAGACGATGGACATCGATAAAGCCCAGGTCGCGTAGCCTTGGACCCTTTAATAACGCGGCGACATGTTCTTTCTCCGTCATCCTTAGCGCACGGAGAAACAGTGCTTCCGGATATATCTTCTGCGCTCGCACACCGGGCATCATCTCCTCAAAGGCCGCTCGAGCAACAGATTTATTCTCCCCACCACGGCAGATTACCGACGGTGGAACGGCCATAACCCATTCGAACAGCCGTCGGTCGCTCCACGGATCGGCCGACGCAAGTCCCTCACGGACTGCATCAAAGTTATTGCGTGTCCCGCCTCGCATGTGCCCCCCGAGCGTAGCCAGTTCGTACCGCTCGCGGCGAACACCGCTCAGTCCGATCGGAATGTGCGAGGACGAACCAGACGGCGCCGGGTAGTGACGCAGAGCATCGGTCGCCCAGGGCGGACAATCGACTCGCGGTACGGGCGAATCTTCCGGTGAACGCAAGCCGCTCGCTCGAAGCCAACGACCGACTCTGACACGTAGTGGCCCGATGACTTGCTCACGCACGACATCACGCAACGGCCGATTCTCCCGCTCCGCATGCTGGAGAAGCTCGCTCACCAGACGGTACCATTGTCCCGACCCCAACAGGCCGAGATAGTCGAATAGCCGGCCGCCCACCATCAGATCGCCATGATGCCCGCTCATCAGCGTGCAGCACGAGTCACGCGCCGCCAGCTCGTATCCCCTGAGTAGAAGGTGATGAAACCCGGAGACGTACGGCTCCTCCAGGTTGGGCTCCGGGTCGCGACGGACGAGCGGTACGGAATCAACGTCAATGAGCGTCGACGAAAATCCGTACCGGCAAACGATTTCGTCGCTGACGAACCGCTCATCACACACGGGCAGCGTCGGGAAGTCGAACGAATACGTTCGGAGTGGCGCGACCGAAACGCCTTGCTCATCAAGCCAACCGGCCGTCACGGCGATAGCGGTTGAATCTACACCGCCACTCAGCAGCAGGCCGACCGGGTCGGGCGTTTGCAATCGACAGCGAACCGCCTCGGCAAACAGTTCGCGGAAATGCTCGACGTACTCCTCGTCCCGCCGATAGCGAATTCTTTGGCCGGGGTCAATGTCCCAGACCCGGCGCACGGCCGACGATCCCGGCGATGCAATGAGAGCATGCGCCGGAGGCACGGCGTGGATGCCCTCAATGAACGTGTGCGAGGGATGCTCGAAGTCGCCAGCCAGATATGCGGCAATAGCAGGCTCGTGCAGGTCGCTCGACACGCCGGGGACCGCCGTGATCGCCCCAACCTCGGATGCTAGCAGGAGTCGATCGCCGTCCTGCCGGTAGTACAGGCCGCGCATGGCCATCGGGTCGCGGGCCGCAAAGAGCCGGCGTCGGGCTGGATCCCAGACCGCGAAGGCAAAGTCGCCAATCAGGTGCTCGAGGCAAGCCGTGCCCCATCGTCGAAATGCCGCGGCGATCAGGTCCGTGTCCGATGCGTCGGGACGCAGATCATTAGCCAGTATATGCTCCAGATCCTCACGGTTGTCGATTCTCGCATCGGCCACGACGATCAGGCCCCCACGCCGCGACGCATCACCGTGCTTTCTAATCCTGCGCTCTTTCGTCGCGTGATCCGCGTGCGTGACGTGCAGGTCGAATTGCACGAGAGCTGCGTCCGCGTCCATCGAAGCCTGCACGCCATCCGGTCCTCGGTGCGCGAGCGCTGAGACCATTGCCTGTGCCGCGTCCGGCGCCCCGGGGCGACGATCGAAGTGAATGCAGGCACAGAGGCCTCCCATGATAACAGCCAGTCAACGAGATCTGCAGTGAAGTCACACCGCCGCGATGGGTGGCGCGAGCAGGAAACAGTGTACAGCGACCCGTCTCCTCCGGCATCGATCGGCGGCGCAGACGCACCGGAAGAATTGGAGCAGATGGGGCATTTGCCGATGGAAAACAATCGAGAAGGGTGTCTTCATGGAGGAGACGTCCCACGCCCCCGATGACCGAGATGACTCAAATTTCAACAGAACTGGGGCCAGGGGGTGGAAACGCGAGACGGTCGATCGCTATTGACCTTCCATAGTGCGTCCACACTTCCCCAGACCGTCAAGACTTGACGAACCGTGGCTGTGGGCGGCGAAATTCCCGGATTCTTTGCTGCCTCTGGATCGAAATCCCGATGCAGTGATAAGCAATTGCGTACGCTGGGTTTTACGTTCATACTGGTCTGAGTGGGCCCAGTGCACAGGCTCACGCCCCGGCCACCCCTTCGGCGGATCGCTCTCAGACATGGGCACGCACAAATGCATGCCCTGGCTGCGGTACGTGCGGATTCCGCGTCTACCGTCGTTTTCGGCGTACAGCGTTCCTTGCCGCAGGACATTCCCGACTTGATACAGTATTCCCGACGGCCTCCGGTCCCGTCATTGTCCCGAATTAATCGAGCCCACCTCCCATGGAAGTTGGATCAGCACAAATGAAAGGTAAGATCGTCGAGATCGTTGGACCGGTCGTCGACGCCGAGTTCAAAGCGGACGAGGTCCCCGACATTCTCGACGCTCTCGTCGTCGAACGTGACGGCAAGGAAGACCTCATCCTTGAGGTACAACAGCACCTCGGCGAGCACCGTGTTCGCGCCATCGCGATGGACTCTACCGACGGCCTGCAACGCGGCCAGGAAATCCTCGCCTCTGGCCAGCCGATCGCCGTACCGATCGGTGAAGAGATTCGCGGTCGCCTGTTCAACGTGGTCGGCCAGGCCATTGATGGTCTCCCGGCACCGGATGTGGACGAGTACCGCCCGATTCACCAGAAGGCGCCGGAGTTTGAGGATCTTGCTGCCGAGCAGGAAATCCTCGAGACCGGAATTAAGGTGATCGACCTGATCCAGCCCGTTCCGAAAGGCGGTAAGGTCGGCCTCTTCGGTGGTGCCGGTGTGGGTAAAACGGTGCTCATTCAGGAGCTGATCAACAACATTGCGAAGGCGCACGAAGGCCTGTCGGTGTTCTCCGGCGTGGGTGAGCGTACACGTGAAGGGAATGACCTCCTTCGCGAAATGCTCGAATCCGGCGTGATGACCTACGGCGAGGAATTCGCCGAAGCGATGGAGGAAGGCGGATGGGACCTCGACAAGGTCGACATGGAGGCCATCAAGACCTCCAACATTTCGCTCGTGTTCGGCCAGATGAACGAGCCCCCGGGAGCGCGTGCCCGCGTGGGTCTGACTGGCCTCACGATCGCCGAATACTTCCGCGACCTCGGCGGCCGTGACGTGCTGTTCTTCCTCGACAACATCTTCCGCTTCGTCCAGGCCGGCTCCGAGGTATCCGCCCTGATGGGTCGTATGCCGAGTGCTGTGGGATACCAGCCGACGCTCGCCTCCGAAATGGGCGACCTGCAGGAGCGCATTACATCGACCAAGAACGGATCGGTCACGTCCTTCCAGGCCGTGTACGTCCCGGCGGATGACCTTACCGACCCGGCCCCGGCCACGACCTTTGCTCACCTCGACGCTACCACGGTGCTCTCCCGTCAGCTGTCGACGCAGGGTATTTACCCGGCCATCGACCCGCTCGACTCGACGAGCCAGATGCTCAACGAGCGGACGCTCGGGAAAGAGCACTATCGCACCGCCCAGGACGTGAAGGAGATCCTCCAGCGCTACAAAGAGCTGCAGGATATCATCGCGATCCTCGGTATGGACGAGCTCTCGGACGAAGATAAGCAGGCCGTGAACCGCGCCCGCCGCGTCCAGCGCTTCCTCTCGCAGCCGTTCTTCGTCGCTGAGCAGTTCACCGGCCTCGAAGGGAAGTTCGTGAACATCGAAGAGACCGTTCGCGGCTTCCGCATGATCCTCGACGGCGAACTCGACCACCTTCCGGAGCGGGCCTTCCTCCTGAAAGGCACCATCGACGAAGTGATCGAAACCGGCGAAGAAATGCTGGCCGAAGAGTAAGCGGAGTGACCTCTAAAACACTTCGCAATTCGAACTTCGAAATTCGAAATGATCTATGCCTGACGATCTTTACGTAGACATCGTGACGCCCGATGACCGGGTCTTTCGGGGCCAGGCGAGTGGTGTCCGCGCTCCCGGCGTCGAAGGCTCCTTTGAGGTGCTCCGCGACCACGCCCCGATGATCGCGGCATTCGGTGTCGGAACGCTCTCGGTGCAAACGAAGGACGCTCACCGGTTCGCCGATGTGCACGACGACCGCGTGGTCTTTGCGACCAGTGGCGGCTTCCTCGAAGTCATCGACAACAAGGTGACGGTGCTCGCGGAAACGGTTGAGCCTGCATCTGAAATCGACGTCGAGCGCGCGCAATCCGCTGAGGAACGCGCTGCCCGACGCCTGAAAGAAGGTGGTCTGGAAGGCTCCGAGCGCGAAGAAGCCGAGGCCGCCCTGGAGCGCGCCCGCAACCGCGTACGAGTATCCATGGGTCAGGTCGGTAAGTAATTGACCTCGACCACAGCAGCATTCGAAAAACGCCCCGACGGCTCACGCCCCGGGGCGTTTTCTTTTGCCCCTGCCCTACGGGTCGGACAACGGTAGATACCGTTTTCCTGACATACCAATCGAGAAAATGCGCAACCCGTAGCTACCCGATTCCTGCGAACGGAATACGCTGAAACCGGTTAACGGAGCATAGCAGTTCGTTCTACTTTTTTGTATCCGGCATGAACGCCTTTGCTCATCCGTGGACAAGGGCTGGCGGGCGCGGTCGCTGTAGGCATGTCGGTATTCACACGTATAACCTCCCACCTACAGCCACTAGGATCGCGATGAAAACAGACACCGAATGGGGATACGTTGGCGAGGAAGGTCCCACCCACTGGGCCGACCTGTCGAATGAGTTCTGCGCATGCGGAGGAGATCGGCAGTCTCCGATCGATCTACCCGTTCATGCGGCGGCGGAAGAGACCCTCGCCCTCTCCATCGACTACACCAAAGCTGATGGTACACTGAGTTATTCGAGTTACGGCGTCAAGATGCAGCTGAAGGGGGGCACGCTCACGCTGGACGGGACGACGTACGAACTTGTCCAATTCCACTTCCACACGCCCAGCGAGCATCAAATCGGGGGGCGCAGCTTCCCCGGCGAGATGCACCTCGTCCACGTGAGCGAAAGCGGTCATCTAGTTGTTATCGGCATTTTTCTCGAGAATGGGAAGACCAACTCCACCCTTGCTCCCATCTGGTCAACCTTTCCCGAGGTCGAGACGGCCCCGCCCATACCGTTCGATCCCTCGGACCTGCTGCCACCCAGCCGGACGGGCTATGTATACGAAGGCTCGCTGACCACGCCACCCTGCACCGAGGACGTGACGTGGCTGGTGCTAAGTGAGCCGCTATATCTCTCCGACGTTCAGATCGAGAAACTGGCGGCCGTCCACGCGGAGATCAACGTGCACAACAGTCGGCCCGTCCAGCCGGTCAATGATCGACACGTACGGTTCGTGTCGCTACATCCAGCGCCCCGACTTGCGTAATCAGCGGTTTACTTGTTCCTGTGGACGCAAGCGTAGAGGCTATTGCGCGTAGGTCATGGTTATCACATTTGTCACAACAGGTGCCCCTCGATTGCCGGAACCAATCGAGTGAAAGAAAGGTCTGTGTCTATGCTGAACAGACCATCCATCTTGCGATGCACGGGTGGTCGACGCCCCCGTACAATGAAGATGAATACATTCACTCAACTGAATTGTAGTCCTCGTGTCAGGGCAGGATACAGGTTCCTCATTACGAGGATGGGTACGACGTAGCATCTGAACATGTCGCTCCGGGTCTGAGCCAGAATCGCTCCAGGTTTATGTTCGCGCCGTAGAGGCCGAACCTCGATGATTCTGGCTCGGGGCCGGACCCGAGCGGGCCAACCACACCGCGTCAATGGTCCCACGCGTTCGGAATCCCCATACCCGGCACCCTGCCGGAATCACCCATCCCATACGATTGATCAGTCGATACAATGAGGCGAATTCTGTTTCTCTTTTCCCTCCTCCTCGTTATCCAGACCGGCGTCGCCGTTGCTCAGGAAAAACCCGACGTGTCCGATCGGGATCTGACGCAGGCGCTCACGAAGGAAATGCAGGCGGCACTAACCCCGATGGATGTCATCCAGCTACTGAAGGATGGCAACCAGCGGTTTATAAATGACGAAGCCCTTGAGCGCAACTTCCTGGAGCAGGTTGCGCAAACGGCCGAGGGCCAATACCCGATGGCCGCTGTTCTCGGCTGCATCGATAGCCGCGTCCCCCACGAGATCATCTTCGACAAAGGCGTCGGCGACATCTTCTCCGCTCGCGTCGCAGGAAACTTTATCAATACGGACATCCTCGGTAGCCTTGAGTTTGCGGCCGCCGTTGCTGGCTCCAAAGTGATCGTCGTCCTCGGCCACTCCGAGTGCGGAGCCGTCAAAGGGGCCTGTGATCAGGTGGAACTCGGCAACCTGACGAGTACGCTCGCCAACATCGCCCCCGCGATCTACTCCGTCACCGATGTCGAGGGAGAACGCAATTCGTCGAATAAGGCGTTCGTCGATGCGGTCGCTCACGAGAACGTGGACATCACCGTGCAAAACATTGTGGATCGCAGCCCGGTAATCCGTGACCTCGTGGAGAAAGGCGAACTGATCGTTGTCGGCGCTATGCACAACGTCACGTCGGGCGAGGTCACGTTCTTCGAGGACAACATGCTCACGGCAGATACGCTCTAAGAACACAGATCCCCCAATCATCTCGATCTGAACCGATGCCCGAGGCTCCCGCGAGCTCTCGGGCATTGTTTGTTGATTCCGGATCTGAGGCGCAGATCTCCGATCTTGCATGGGACCATCGCGACATCCTATGTTTGAGGTGTCTTCCTTCCCTCTGCCTCTGGACCTTCGTGTATGGCTGTTCTGCTCCGTTCCACAATCTTCAGCTGTCTCCTCCTTACCCTCGTCATCCCACCCAGTACACTCGCCCAGTCGCGACCGTCAGATCATCTTCGGGACGAGTACGACCTGCAGAAGGTCGTGAACGCACAGGTGAAGCGCGATGGAGAGGCCGTCATCTCTTTTCTCGACAGCGACGATCCTGCCATCCAGGCGAGGGCAGCTTTCGCGCTCGCCTCCGTTCAGGACTCGACTGCGATAGCCCCCCTCGTTGACCTTCTCACATCTGACGCCGAAACACAGGTCCGCGCTAACGCCGCGTTCGCACTCGGGCAGATGCCCGGCACGGTGCCCAGTGGACCTCTCCTGAAAGCCGTTGCGAATGATGAACCAGAGGTTAGATCTCTGGCCCTTGAGGCCCTTGGAAAAACGGGCGACCGGGCGGCGCTCCGGCAGGTCGCAGAACTCGATGTTGACGCTGAACAAACGAATGCTCTGGCGCTCTCTATTGCCCGCTTTGGACTTCGGGAGGTGCACGATTCCCTCGCGGTCGACCGACTCATCACCCTCCTCACGGAGTCCGACAGCGCCAGCGTCCGCCGGGACGCCGCGTACTACTTTGGTCGCATACAGACGACGAAGCCATGGCAGCACCGAGCCAACGATGTTCGGCGTGCTATCACCGAAGCGGATCCGTCCGACGCTGCCGCCATGCATTTGCTTCTCGGGATCAGTCGCCTCGGGGAGCCGGAAGACGACGCTCTGATCTTCGACTGGCTGCGCATGGCAACGGACTGGCGGACGCGGGTTAATGCGGCGCGGGCCCTCACACCCCGAACAGAACGGCCGGCCGTCGTGGCAGCGCTCACTCAGAGCCTTAACGACAGCATTCCCCACGTGGCACGAACGGCTGCCACGGTCCTGTCTGACGCGACGATAGCGCCTTCGCAGTCCGATGCTCTCATCGCCTGGGTAAAAGCGCATCCAGACCGATGGCGCGTCGTCGGGCCCCTTCTTCAAAGCATCGCCCGGAGCTCGGATGACCCGGTCGGCCGTCCCTTTGTGCGAGGCATCGTCCGCCGGTATGCCTCTCAGCGGAGCGCCGTCGCCCACGCAGCTGCACTCCCCGCGCTCGGCTTCCTCAAACCGGACCGTATCGATCAGGCACTGGTAGCGGCCGCCTCCCACGAAGACCCTCGCATTGCAGCGGCAGCGCTAACGGCCATCGCCGACCGATGGGAACGACGACATGCTGTTGCCGATCGCCTCAGCCCCGCCCGCGTCTCGCGCTACTTCGACGCGCTGGCCAGCGGCGTCTTTCGCGGGGATGTTGCAACGATCAATGCCGCCGCCCCGGCCCTCACGGACTCTGCTTTCACGACGCAGGGCGCCAGTGGCATTCTCGTTCGCACCCTCGACCAGCTCTCCACCCCCGACGACCTCGAGGGAATCACCGCCATTCTTCGCGCTCTCGGCGACGTTCCGACGAGCGACGCTGTCGCCGCAGCTCTACGCGAACAGACTGGTCACCCGCACCCGGTGATTCGGCAAACAGCCGCATCCGCCCTTGAGAACCACACGGGCGCCCCGGTACCCGTCGACGGCGGAACGGTTGAGACACCTCCTATCGATTGGAAAGCGGCTGAAGAACTCGGACGACACCCGCGCCTCGTTCTGGAAACGAACCGGGGAGTTGTCGTGATCGAAATGGATGTCGAACAGGCCCCACAGACCGTTACGACCCTCGCCCAACTCGCGCAAGCAGGCGAATACGAGGGCGTGCCGTTCCACCGCGTTGTCCCCAATTTCGTCGTCCAGGGTGGTGATGTGGCCCGGGGCGATGGCTGGGGCGGACCGGGCTTTACGATCCGGTCGGAGTTTACACGCATTCCCTATCACCGGGGAACGGCCGGGATCGCAAGCGCGGGCAAAGACACTGAAGGCAGCCAGTACTTCATCACACACAGCATGCAACCACATCTCGACGGACGTTACACAGCCTTCGGGCGGGTCATAGACGGAATGGACGTTGTCGATGCCCTGCTTCCGGACGACCGCGTGATTTCGGCACGCATTCTCCCCGATGACGAGATGTGAACGATCCCAGGCCGTATCCTTAGTAGCCTGGCAACGAACGACCAGATACCGCTCACGGTGGTGTCCCGGTTGCCGATGAACCTTTCTCGCGTCTCGATCCCCTTCGTACGGAGCACCTGAATGCTAATCGACGATCTCACCACGCCCGCCGTTCTCGTAGACGCCCAGCGCCTGGACCGAAATATCTCGCGGATGCAGGCCAAAGCATCAGACAATCATGCCTCGCTCCGTCCGCATATCAAGACACACAAGTCGGTCGACATTGCCCAGCTACAGGTCGACCAGGGCGCACACGGTCTGACGGTGGCGACCATCGACGAAGCGGAAACGTTCGTTCACGCCGGATTTAGCGATATCCGCGTCGCGTATCCAGTTATCGGCAACGACAAGTACGAGCGCCTGCTGAACCTGATGGATGACGCTCGAATCTCGTTCTGCGTCGACACCCCCGCCGGGGTAAAGCAGGCGTCTTCGTTTTTCGCCGATGCCGGACGAGAGGTCGAGGTGCTGATGGAGGTGGATGTAGGCCACGGTCGATGCGGTGTGCCGTTCGGCAAACCCGATGAAGCCATACAGTTGGCCAAACAGATTGTGAACGCACCGGGTCTCCAGTTCGCCGGCCTGCTCACCCACGCAGGGCAGGGCTATCACGGACCGAGAGACGGGGAAACACCCGAGCACGCGCTACGCCGTGCAAGTCTTCAGGAGCGAGACCGCATTCTGGATGTCGCTGCCCTCCTGTTTGACGCCGGCGTGTCCGCCATCGACCGGGACACGTTTGAGGTCAGCATTGGCTCGACGCCCACAATCACCTACTTCGAAAACACGGAGCGCGACGGACTTACGGTCACGGAAATTCGTCCGGGCAACTACGTTTTCCATGACGCCATCCAGGTCGGACTCGGCGCCTGCCCCCTTGACGACTGCGCTCTTACCGTTCTGGGGACGATCGTCAGCAAACGCCGCGACGACTCTGGAACAGAACGTGCGTATATCGATGCGGGCAAAAAGGTTGTCACCACCGACAAGGGGGCACGAACCGATGGCTACGGCATCGCGCTCTACAACGCCACGTACATGCGCGAACACCCGCACGTGGATATCACCGGGTTGAGCGAAGAACACGGCTGGCTCAGTATTCCGGGAGCCGCCACCTTCGGGGTTGGCGACCGGGTGCGCTTCGTGCCAAATCATGCTTGTGTCACCGTTGCGACCCAGCACGAACTCGTCGTTGTGGACGACGACGAAGTCATCGACCGGTGGCCGGTCGCACATAAAACGCCGCAAACGGACGCCTAAACCGTTGCTGTGGATATTCCGCGGCATTCTAAACGAACACTGGCTTGATCCATGGTCGGCGTCTTTTCCCCCGCATGTAGATCAACCAGATCGTCTTAGTGTAAGACAAGCACATCCTCACCGCCGAACGGCTCGAAATCGTAGCAGTAAGCTGGCCCAAGTATCGCAATCTCCGTTGCGAGATCGATGACCATATCATTCGCCAGCCTCTTCCGCGATGCTTCAGTTTCCTATACAGATTCCAATAGGTCGCCGCATCCATATCTATGATATCGCTTCGCCACTCGAAAACGTCTCCCGAGATTGTCGTGGAAGCCGAGGGAAGCGTATCCGGCGCCGATGTACGACGTGAACTGGCCCCGATGCGCGACCTCCTGGAAGACATCGAGCCCGGCTTCGTTTTGATGACGGTTTATCCCAACCTCGTCATGTTGCAACCCGACGCGATCGGCGCGCTGTTCTACTATGTCGCCCGCGTCTTCGATGCGAATCCTGGGCTCTTCATCCTCGTCGATGGCGGACGGTCGCCCCATCCAGGCCTCCGCTCATTCGTCCAACAGTTGGGCATCAAGGGCCAGGTCGAGTTCGCTGCGACGGTCGAGGAGGCCGAATTGATCATCGAGCGGCGTGCAAACGAAGCCTGACTCCGCCAACGGGTATCGCGCCGCATCTGCACTGACATCCCGGCATCTGCTTACCTCAACCGGGCCCTTCATCCCGCCTCAGTGAACAGGATTCCCGTGTCTAAATCGGGACGAAGAACGGCCGATCTCGGTCTCGTCCGCACCAGAAAGGCGAACTGGGGACGCGCTGGCCTCGTTACGAATGGTCGGGGAAGCGGAATTCTTGTGCTTCCTTATCGCCGTTTGTCCGATTGCCGCATCTGTTGCCCGTGCCATCCCTCACCGCCGACTCCATTGCTCAGGCCCTCGACCAACGTTCGTACGCGCCCATCTTGCGGCGCATCGGCAAGGTCGCCCAGAGCGTGTCCATCGAAGCCTACGCCGTCGGCGGACTCGTGCGGGACGTGCTGCTCGATCGACCCACCACGGACCTCGATTTTGTCACTGTCGGCCCCGACACCGGCATCGAACTCGCCCGAGCGGTCGCCGAAGATCTCGGCGGCTACACCGCGCACGTCTACCCCAACTTCGGCACCGCCGCGATCCGTATTCCCGCCGAGCAATGGGCGGATGACGAAACCGACGAGCCACTGGTTCTTGAGTTCGTCGCGGCGCGAAAGGAAAGCTATCGATCCGACTCGCGGAAGCCGATCGTCGAGGACGGCACCCTCGAAGACGACCAGTACCGCCGCGACTTCACGATCAACGCGATGGCGGTCCACCTCACCCCCGATCGTTTTGGCGAAATCATCGATCCCTTCGATGGCCGAACGGACCTGCAGCGGGAAACGATCGACACGCCGCTCGACCCGGAGGAGACGTTCGAGGACGACCCGCTCCGCATGATCCGCGCCGCCCGGTTCGCGACGCAGCTGGAATTCCGAGTATCCGATCGCGTGTTCGAAGCGCTGAATACCAAAGCGCACCGCGTCGATATTCTGAGTCAGGAGCGCATCACGACCGAACTGCAGAAGATCATTGCCGCCGACACCCCGTCGATTGGTTTCAAGATCCTGGAGGCAACGGGCATCCTGAAGCACATCTTCCCCGAGCTTCAGAATTTGAAGGGCGTCGACGAAGTGAATGGACAGCGCCACAAAGACAACTTTTACCATACGCTGAAGGTGTTGGACAACGTCGCCGAGCGCACCGCCGACCGCGACGGCGAAGACACGATCTGGCTCCGCTGGGTGGCGATCCTGCACGACATCGCTAAGCCCGAGACCAAGCGCTTCGACCCGCAAAACGGCTGGACCTTTCACGGCCACGAGGAGCGGAGCGCCCGAAAGGTACCGAACATTTTTCGGAAGTTGCGGCTGCCGACCGACGAACGCATGCGCTATGTCGAGAAGCTGGTCCGCCTCCACCACCGCCCGATCGCCCTGGTCGACGACGACGTCACCGACTCAGCCGTGCGCCGGCTGCTTTTCGAGGCCGGAGATGATGTCGACGACCTCATGACGTTCGTCCGTAGCGACGTCACGAGCGGGAATCCGCGACGCCGTCGACGCTACCTCCAGGCGTTCGACGAGGTCGAGGAGAAAATGCAGGAGGTCGAAGAAAAGGACCGTCTGCGCAACTTCGAACCGCCGGTCGACGGCTACGAAATCATGGAAACGCTCGGCATTGACGAAGGCGTCGCTGTGGGGATTGCTAAGGAATGGATTCGCGAGGCCATTCTCGATGGAGAAATCCCGAACGACCACGATCCGGCGTTTCAGTACCTGATGGATATCAAGGATGAGGCACTCCGGCGGGGCGAACTCTTCGAGGCCATGCTCAAACGGATGAGCGGTCCCGAACGCCGCGCAACCGGCGCCGTCAAGGAGGCGGTGTTCAACGACGAGCTTCCAGAAGACGATAAGGCAGCCATTTCGTATCTCGATACGATTATCGAACAGGAGCTTGGCGGCGAGGAGTAGCCGAGCAGCACGACGAGCACGCGATTTAGATACCCAGTTGGGGTCAGGAGACCGGTCACGCCCGGTACCCTGACCCCAATTTTTGTTTCTTCGCCATCCTCCAGATTTCGGTCGTCAGAGAAACGACCGTCGCACGGCCGTGCGACGGTTTGTGATCGTGGTATGCCGACACGCTGTGAGATCCGCCGCGCGTGAGAAAGTCAGATTCACGATGTAGCAAGGCCAGGCCCGTGGGAGGCGGACCGCCGGAACGTCAGGGCAACAGGAGCCCTCAGCCCAAATCGACCAACCGATTCTGATTCTGCACGCATATTTGCAACGAACCCGGCACAGAATCGCCATATTACCAGTTCTTAACAATACGGTTTAACCATATGGTTGAAGTCGTTCACCCCAATTCATTATGTGTATAGCAGATCCCACTGAACCGGCATCGCCTATGACCGACTCGTCCGACACACCGTCCCACGATTCCCCGGCCTCTTCGTCCGGCGACGACGCAACGCAGCAGAGTCCGCTCGAAGTGAGCGAATACTCCGACACGGAACAGAAAATCTTCGATGCAGCGCTCGAGGAGTTCGCACGTAAGGGCAAAGACGGCGCTCGCATGCAGTCCATTGCCGACGCCGCAGACATCAACAAGGCGATGCTGCACTACTACTTCCGCGGGAAAGACCAGCTCTACGCGGATGTTTTTCGGCATACGATGCATCGCTTCATGGCGTCGTTCGGCGCCTCTCTTATCGACGCGCCGACGTTCGCGGAGACGCTCCGAGCCTTCATTGAGGGCTACGTTTCCTTCGTTCGCGACAATCAGCTGTGCGTCCGCCTGATTGTAAACGAGAACCTGGCCGGCGGAACGCTGGTCGCGGAGAACGTGCAGCGAATGAAGACGACCGAAGGCACGCCACCGCAGGTCATGGTGCAACGCATCCGAACAGCCGTTGACGAGGGGGAAATTCGGCCGGTTGACCCCGAACACACCATCCTGTCTATCGTCTCGACCTGCATTTTCTTCTTCGCCATGCGCCCGACCGTCGAGGCATTACATGATGATGCGTCCGACTGGGAGTCGTTCGTGACGAGCCGAGTCGACCATATTTACAAGCTGATCTACTACGGCCTCGCCCCACGAACCGACAAAACGGCAACCGACAACTCGGCCGACGCCGACTGAGCCGACCTGACGCTATCTCCGCTCCACCCACTGCTCTTTTCCGGCATGCACGCATCTCGCCGCATCTTCGCCGACGGCCTCCTTCCCCTTGCTGTGGCAGCCCTCTTCCTCACGGGCTGCTCCATGACGCCCTCGATGCCCACGCCCGAGGCAGAATCGGAGCTCCCGGAGACGTACACCACGGACGAGACGTCTGAGCTCCTCCCGGCTGCTACGGCGGACACGAATCGCGCCGTGCCGACGGAATGGTGGACGAGCCTCAACGACCCGACGCTCGACGCGCTGGTCGACTCCGCCCTCGTCGGCAACCTTGACCTCCGAACCGCCCGTGCTCGCCTGGACGAGTTGCAGGCCCGCTTCCGCATCGCTCGCGCCCCGCTCTTTCCGAGTGCAACCGCAAATGCAACGGCGAACCGTCAGTCGCAGCCGCTTAACACGGGCCTTGGTGCCATCTTCGGCGGTGGGCAGCAAGGCGGAGGCCAGGAGGTCCAGCGCGTGAGCTACACGACGTACAGCGCAACCCTCGGGCTGAGCTACGAACTCGACTTCTGGGGACGTATCCGAAGCCAGCGGAAAGCCGCCCTGAGCCAGTTCTTCGCGAGCGCCGCGGACCTTCAGAACACGCGCATCGCTGTGGTAAGCCAGACAATTTCGGCGTACACGCAGTACGTCACGCTCCAACGTCAGGAAGAACTCTCAGCCAATGCCATCGCCCTGCTCGAAGATCGATTGGCCACGACGCAGGATCGCTACAACCGCGGCATTGCCTCCTCCTTCGAGCTGTACTCTGTTCACCAGCGCCTCGAACAGGCCCGCGCCGACCAGCCACCGCTTCGCGCTCAACGCTACGACGCACAGACGCGCCTTGCCGTACTCACCGGACGACTCGCCGGCGAAGAGCAAGAGCTACTTTCCCCGCCATCTCGCGACTCCCTGCAGCTTGACGCCGTCCCGGCCGGTCTCCCATCAGACCTGATCGCGCGGCGACCGGACGTGATGGCGGCATCGGCTCGCCTCGAGGCCGCCCGACAGCAAATCGGCGTCGCACGGGCGGAAATGCTCCCACGCCTCTCGCTCACTGCGGAAGGGGGCCTGCAGAGCGCCAGCCTCGACGACCTCCTCGACATCGACCAACGGTTCAGTTCGCTCATCGCCAACCTGTCAGCTCCACTCTTTCAGGGCGGAGCGCTCTGGGCCCGCGTCGACGTCACAAAGGCCCAGTACCGACAGCAACTCGCTGCATACGAAAAGACGCTGTTAACTGCTTTCCAGGAGGTGAAGTCCGCACTCGTAGCCGACCATCAGCAGCAGATCGCATACGAGCGCGTGCAACAACAGCTGGACGCGGCTCGCGCATCGTTCGAAACGCAGCGAAGCCGCTACGAGCGCGGCATCGGCGACTATCTCGCCCTGCTCGATGCCGAGCAAAACCTTCTGACCGTCCAGCAGCGAGCCGCCGCAGCCCGGCAGCAACGCATCGCTGCCCGCCTCACGCTCTATCGTGCCCTCGGCGGCCCATGGACCGAGACCGATCCCCCCGAGGATCCCCGTTTCTTCCAGTAACGCCCTGGCCTTCGTTCTCTCCTCTGATTCTTGCCTTTCCGCAACACCCGCGTTCCTATGAAAACCTATCTAGTCGGCGCCGGCATCATCGGTAGCGGGATTCTTCTGGCCGTCCTGCTCGGCGTCTTCGCGCCCGCCCCGAAGAAGTCTGCTCCGCCGCCAACGGCTCCGCTCGTCAACACCGCCTCCGTGGACGTTCGAACCGGTAGCTTGTACGTCCACGGCACCGGCACCGTCCGACCGACCGAGGAGATCACGCTCACAGCCGAAGTGGCGGGACGCATCGTCTCCACGAGCAAGGCGCTCGTTAGCGGGGGCCGCTTCGACGCGGGCGATGTGCTGGCGCAGATCGATCCGTCCGACTACAGAAATGCCGTTCGGCAGGCGGAGGCACAGGTCACACAGGCCGAGTTTGCCGTGCTCCAGGCGGAAGAGGAAGTCGCCGTCGCGCGGGAGGAATACGGGCGCATCAAGGAGCGGACGGGCCGCGCCCCGGAGCCGGATAGCACGAACCTCGGGCGTCTGATCTTCCGGGAGCCGCAGCTCCGCCGCGCGGAGGCAAACCTCGAGAGCGCTCGCGCCACACTCGACGACGCGCGAACCCGGCTCAGCCGCACGCGCATCACCGTACCCTTCGACGGCATCGTGCGCTCCCGGCAGGCCACGCGCGGATCGTACGTCGGCCCCGGCACCCCCATCGCCACGGTGTACGCAACCGACGCCGTCGAAATCGTCGTCTCACTCCCGTCGAGCAAAGCTCAGCTAATTGACGAGCTGTGGTCCGCGAATCAGCAGCTTTCCCCGTCCAAGCTGCCCGCAACGGTCTCCTCCGACTTCGGTGGGCAGAGCTTCACCTGGGACGGCTACGTCGACCGGGTCGAAGGTGCCGTCGACGCACAGACCCGCACCATCGATGTCGTCGTGCGGGTGCAGAATCCGTATGACCCGATGCCGACCGTCGCCTCCCAGCGAAGCGAAGGCCCGGGGACGAAGGGACGGCCGCCCCTATCCATCGGCAAATTTGTGAGCGTCGACATCCAGGCCCAGCGCGACGCGAACTACGTCGTGATCCCGCGCAATGCACTCCGCTCCCGTGAGGCCGATGCGTCACCTGTCGTCTGGACCGTCGTCGGCGACACCATGCTCGTCGAACGCGGCGTCCGACCGATCCAGACCGTCGAGAGCACCACCTACCTCGCCGCCGACCCGGCCCTCTCCCCCGGCACCTCCGTCATCACCACCGACCTACGCGTCTACGCGGATAGTATGCGGGTGAGGGTTCAGCAGTGACGTTTGAACGTTAAGACGTTGGAACGTGTGAACGTTTAGGCGTGGTGGCTGGAGCTAATCCGAGGACTTCGTGCATCCATTGAACATCTGACTTTGAGAAATGGCTACAGTGCATCGTTTTGAGGAACTCGAAGTCTGGAGAACGGCCCGATCACTCACAACGACGGTGTACCGGCTAACCCAAACACGGTCGTTTTCTAAGGACTTCGGGCTGAAGGATCAGATTGAGAGAGCCGCTGTCTCGGTGATGAGCAACATTGCCGAAGGATTCGACGCCGGACGCAGTCCACGTTTATCCAGTTTCTCGGATATGCAAGGCGATCTGCAGCGGAGGTGAAGTCGCAACTATACGTTGCCCTGGATCTCGAGTATATCTCTCAAGACGAGTTTGAAGTCGCATTCGATCTGGCGGACAAATGCTCGAGACAGCTTTTCCGATTTATCCAATACCTGGAGTCCCGCCCGAACGAGTCCCGTGTCCGCGAAGATGGTGTCCTGTACGAGATCGACGACGTTCACTTGGCTGACAAAAAGACCTGAATCAATGGCTACGAGGGTTCCAATTGAAACCCGACGCTCTCAAACATGAGCCGTAAACGCTTCAGAACCTGTTTGGCGTACAGCCTCTGGCCACCCACGGGTACGAACCTCCCGACGATCGGTCCTTGCGACGCTAATAGCACGGAGGCTTCGTGGACCTCGCTCATCGAGTCTCGTGCGACCGTACTAGAGGATCACTTCGTTCCTTCCAGAGACACGGCTTTCGGTCTTTCCTTCGCTCATATCAGCTCACGAACCATCCGCCAAGCAGGTTTTCAACGCCCTAACGCTTCAACGCCCTAACGCCTCAACGCGGCCTTACCTGAACGCCCGAACGAGTTACACCTTAACGAGTCTGCCGTCCCCCCATGAACCGAGCAATTGAATGGTTTGCGCGTAACGGCGTGGCCGCCAACCTGTTGATGCTATTCCTCCTGATCGGGGGTGGCGTCGCGGCGGTGACGACCGTCCAGGAAACGTTTCCCGAGTTTAGCCTGGATGCGGTACAGATTCGCGTGACGTATCCCGGCGGCTCGCCGCAAGAGGTCGAGGAGTCGATCGTGCGCCGCATCGAGGATCGCATCGAGAGCGTCGAGGGCATCGATCGGGTTCTGGGCACGGCATCGGAGAACGCGGGCATTGTGACAGCGGAGCTCAAGCTGGGCACCGATGTCACGAAGGCGAGGAACGACATCAAGCAGGAGGTCGACCGCATCAGCTCGTTCCCGCCTGAAGCCGAGGAGCCGATCGTAACGCAACTCGAGAACCGCCAGCAGGCGCTGCAGATTGCGTTGTACGGAGATGGCGAGGCGCGCGTCTTGAAGGAGATGGCCGAACAGCTGAAGGACGACCTGATCCAGTATCCGGAGATCTCGTTCATTCAGGTCATTGGCGTTCGGGACTACGAGGTCTCGATCGAGGTCCCGCGCGATGCGCTCCGGGAGTACGGCCTTACGCTCGGACAGGTATCGGCGCTCGTTCGACAGGGCAGCCTCGACCTTCCCGGCGGAAGCATCGAGACGAGCGAGGAAGAGATCACCATCCGGACGAAAGGGCAAAACTACACGAAGCAGGACTTCGAGGACATTATCATCGTCAGCCAGAACGACGGCTCGCAGGTTCGGCTCGGCGACATTGCCTCGGTGGAGGACGGCTTCGACCAGAACTCGGACCTGATTACCCGCTTCAATTCCGAGAATACGGCGATCCTGAACATCTTCCGCACGGGAGACGAGCAGGTGCTCGCTATCGAGGACCTCATCAAGAAGCATCTCGACGAGGAAGTCCGCCCGGCACTTCCGGCGAACTTCGGCGTCGCAATCTGGCAGAACCAGGCGGAAAACCTCCGGAGCCGACTCAACCTGCTGATCAAGAACGGTCTGCTGGGTCTCTTCCTCGTTATTATTGCGCTGTCTCTGTTCCTCGCTCCGCGCCTGGCGTTCTGGACGTCGGTCGGTATCTTCCTGTCGTTCATCGGCACGTTCATGGTGATGCAGTACCTGGACGTGTCGATCAACCTGCTGTCTCTCTTCGGCTTCATCCTCTCCATCGGAATCGTTGTGGATGACGCTATCGTCGTGGGGGAGAACGTCTTCTCCGAGCAAGAGAGCGGGCAAAACCCATTGCAGGCGGCGATCAAGGGCACAAAGCGGGTCGGGGTCCCCGTGATTTTTGCGGTGTTGACGACGGTTGCTGCGTTCATGCCGCTTCTCTTTGTGTCCGGCACGATCGGCAAGTTTCTTGGTGACATCCCAACGATCGTCATTATCGTGCTGCTGCTGTCGCTCGTGGAGGTGCTGCTGATCCTGCCGAACCACCTCTCGCACGTGAAGAAAAACGACAAGCCGTCGAACCCGGTCGCGCGGTACATGGACCGGGCCCGCCTGTGGGTGGCCGCCCGCCTGAAGCTGTTCATTCGCGGTCCGCTAACGAAAGGGCTCGCGTTCGCAACCCGGCGATACGGACTGACGCTTTCCATCGCGATCGCCATTCTCATCGTTTCCTTCAGTTTCGTCGCGAATGGCTACATCAAGTTCAACTTTTTCCCGCAGGTGCAGGGCAAGCTCGTCACCGCCCAGCTGGAGATGCCCGCGGGTGTGACGGCGGAGGAAACCGCGAGAGTCACACGCGAACTCGAAGAATCGGGGCGATCCGTGCTCCGCGAACTGGAGGAAGAATCCGGACAGCGCCTGGGCGACAATGTCTACGTCACGGTTGGCCAGCAGCCCCGCGCGAACAGCGGACCCAACAGCGCAGGCTTCAACGCGACGAAAGCCAATATCGCCGAGGTCAGCTTCGAGCTCATCGACCCGGAGGAGCGCGATGTGACGTCGACGCAGTTTGAGGACCAGTGGCGTGAACGAACCGGAACGCTCGCGGGCGTCCGGTCGCTCGCCTTCACCGCCAACGTCGTTCAGGTCGGCGAGCCGGTATCCGTGCAGCTCTCTGCGTCCACGTCTGACGAGTTGGATCGGGCCGTCGCCGCTGTTCGAGATTCCCTCCAACGCTACGAAGGCGTTTTCGACATTCAGTCGGACCAGGAGCAGGGAAAACAAGAGGTGGAGCTTCGCCTCAAACCCGCGGCTCGAACGCTTGGATTGACGCTCAGTGACTTAGCCCAGCAGGTGCGCGCGGCGTACTTTGGCGTCGAGTCGTACCGTCTGCAGCGCGGCCGCGACGAAGTTCGCGTCTACGTTCGGCTGCCGGACGAGGAACGCAACGCCCTCAGCGACCTCGACGAATTCCGGATCCGTGCACCAAACGGGGCCGAGGTCCCGCTGGAAGAAGTCGCGACCGCCTCGCTCGGATTTGGCCCCTCGCAGATCAACCGTCAAGATGGGCGGCGCGTGATTACCGTCACGGCTGATGTCAACCCGTCTGTGACGACCGGACAGGAGGTGACGAGCAGTCTCACGGCCAGCGTGCTGCCGAATCTGCAGGAGTTGCTGCCGGGGATGACGTACCAGTTCGGCGGTCAGCAACGCGAGCAGCGGAAGGCGCAGAGCTCCCTTGCGATCGGATTTCTCCTCGCGCTGTTCTTCATCTATGCACTCCTTGCGATCCCCTTCCGCTCGTACGCGCAACCGCTCATCATCATGAGCACCATCCCGTTTGCCTGGATCGGCGCCATCATTGGTCACCTGGTCCTCGGACTGTCGCTCGGCCTCCTTAGCGTCTTCGGCATCGTCGGACTTTCAGGCGTTATTGTGAACGACGCGCTCGTGATGCTCGACTTCGCCAACGAGGAGCGTGCAAATGGGCATGACTGGGAAGAGGCACTCATTCGCGCCGGGCAGGCTCGCTTCCGCCCGATCCTCCTCACGTCGGTGACGACCTTCCTCGGCGTCTTCCCCATCATCATCGAGCAGAGCGTCCAGGCGCAGTTTCTCATCCCGATGGCCGTCAGCCTCGGCCTCGGCATCCTGTTCGGCACGTTCGTGCTAATGTTTATCGTCCCGGCCCTCGCCATGCTGCAGGAAACGATCGCCGCCTTCGTCAGCGAACGGATGCTTGGACGCGAGCGGTCGCTCGACTCGTTCGGTCCGTACGCCGCGCAGAGCGGTTCGTCGCCGGAGCCGTCGGCAGCATAGTACCTACTTGCACCTATACTGCTGATAAACGTTAATCAAACTAAATTTCAATAAGTTGACTCGTATGAATCCATTTATTATACTTAATTCCATCGCAACATATAATATATGTATTTCATCCATGATAGACTGGTTTAAAGTGTTACTGCTTTTCGTTTTGCTAAGTATCGGTTTGGGGTCGATGCGACTTGCTTCTGCACAGTTAGCCGGTGCAAGGTCCATGAGTACGAGTGACCCGAACCTCAACTCATCGTGGGATTGGACCCAGTGCAGGCGCATCGATATATACGCCACCAGCCGCACCTCGAAATACCAACCTCTTCTGCCGTTTTGTAACAACGACTCACCTGTATTTGTCGATATCACATCAGGCGACGTCGAACCGTCAGACGGCTGGAGATTGATGTATCGAGATTTCGGCACGAGTAGTTCTAGGTCCTCGGAGCCTAGATTCATCCTCTACAATCGCTACACAGGCGAGGTTCGAGTTTTCCTCTTCAACACAAATAGTTCTGGATCGTATTCGCGCGCTCTAGCCTCTGTCAAAATCGATAACGCTGGGAGCAGTCAAAATACTATCCCGCCCTATCAACTTCTCGACTTCTACAACACCAAGGAGGTTGTAGCCCCCATAAACTACGTTAACGAGCGATGGGTTTACTTTACTTTTTTTGCCAAGGACTACATCAAGAATATTGGAGATAGTAAATTTACAGATGCTATTTTCGTGTTTGAGGTTTATGGAATACAGGATACCTCCTTCGACTTTAGTGGCGGCATTACGCTTAATGCTGCATATTCCAATGACGGGAACTCAACCAATTTCTTCAGTAAAGCAGGAAGCCTGCTTAGTGCCATTGGTGGAGAGCCAACAGCAAACTTCATTCGGCAGTTCAAAAATACAGGTGAAGTCGAACCGCCCGAAGATCCGAAAAGCACTAGGAACAGGATTATCGAACTCGCCGCTGCCGGTCTTGAAAGCTATGTTCCTGGAATCGGGCAAGTTGCAGGTGCTATTGGGAGTTTCATTGGCGGAACCTCTAGTTCGCGTCTCACGCAATTAAGTGGAGATATTAC
Organism: Longibacter salinarum; assembly: GCF_002554795.1. Taxonomy (NCBI): domain Bacteria; kingdom Pseudomonadati; phylum Rhodothermota; class Rhodothermia; order Rhodothermales; family Salisaetaceae; genus Longibacter; species Longibacter salinarum. Next base: position 176,655 of record NZ_PDEQ01000005.1, read on the forward strand.
ACTTAAGGGGACTTCACAGTCGATCCGTAGCAACCTGAATTTCTTCACGAATCGTATCCCTGGCGCGCAGCGATCTAACAACCAAGGCGCTCCGCTATTTGACGATCCTCTTGGCGTGTACTCGTTGTCTGGAGAACCAATTAAGCATGACTTCTCGACAATTTGTTCATACTACTACTGTACCTTTAACCTTGACATCTATGGACAAAGCGTCAGCTTTGACGTCAACTCTCAGCAGTTAGTTGGTAGCAGTAGTGCGACAGTGGATGTGTCGTACGCAATCACGAACGAAATCACAGGTTTCGTCAGGGAAGGAGGGGCTTATCCATCAGATGGGTATACATCAGACCCTACCGACTTCAATATTAGATGTAGCGAAACGTATCAACTCGATGAGTGCAATATCGGGCGCTATAAGAAAGTTGTGCGTGCGACAGTAACCCCAGACCCTCTCCCCTCTCCAGATTTCGTTCCAGTTGAGATTTTCAAAACGACACAAATCGCCGCTGGTAATTACCAGGCGTACGACTCTGGCAATACACAAACGTACAGCAAAAGCCCATCGGCAGATGATTCTTCAGCCCGAACAAAACAAGTTGAAATCAAACGGAAAGGAAACGCTCCGAAACAGACTATGATTGTAGGAAATTTTCCGAATCCCACACAGAGTCGTTCAACGATCGAGTTTAAACTCAGCAATGCAGGGCCTGTACGGATTGACGTATTCGACATGATGGGTCGACGCGTCTACACAGTAACAGACAAATCTTACCCAATAGGAAGCCACCGAGTCTCTGTTGATGTCACTGGCCTGTCTAGCGGCGCATATCTGTATCGACTTCAGACCGAACAGACATCTGACAGTGGTCGGCTGACGGTCATTCGCTAACCGGCACGTTACACTTGTTGGTCACTCAGTTACTACCCATCGGGATCTGTTAGGGCAGCAGTACGCTATTGCTCCTAACGGATCCTTCTGACGCTTCTATGAGTCAATGTGAAGGTACGCGACTGACACTTACCATCGAAGAACCCCACTTCCAAGTCAGAATGCTAGGTCGCGTGGGCACCTGACTTTTATATTGGGGTGATGTACGTTCTGGCAAAAACTGGGGTTGACCACGGCCACCGGGAAGCCCACCGCTGCGAGAGCCGCAGCTACCGCATGCTCCAAGCCGCCGGTTGCCTCCAGCACGAGAAGCTGGGCTGTGGATGGCGTCAGTTGGTCGAGCACATCGTCGATGCCTTCGGGTGTGTACGGGAATCGACCGATCGCCCCGTCCACGGTGACGAGGTCCAGGTAATCCTTGGAGATATCCAGTCCGTAGTATGGCATACCGTATCCGACGGTTGATCCAGAGCGAAGCTCCGGATCGGTTCATGAAAGCCCGTCCTGAACGCCCCTCCTTGTCACCTCCGAGCTCCCCGACATCCGGCGCCGCGGGCTTCATCAACTGTTTGGGCTTCAGTACGGAAGGAGATGCTGCACCCTTGCTCAAAAACGGTCTCAAGGACCCAGGTGTGATCGAGCTACAGCACCGTGTTTAAGATACAAGGTGTGAAAGTTCGTCACGCACTGTCGAGGGTGAGGTCGGCGATAATTTCTTCAAGTTCCAGCATCGCAGCGGTCCCGTCGATCAGGTTGCCGAACTCCAGCAGGTCTCGGTGTCGGTAATGCACGGTCACCGGGCCATTGCCGGTTGTCGCGCTCATCTCCCACACGTCCCCCGGATCTGCCTCCGCTTCTCCGATTGACTGGAAGACGGACTGTACGACGGGCAAATCGTCCTCTGTTAGCAGGAACGGAATGCCGCGAAAGGTGACCTCAATGCGGTCGCAGCAGGCGCAACGAATGGCCGAACCGTGCGCGGTCGTGAATAACGTGGAATCAGACATGCCTCAAGCGATTGTGAGCAGCCAGACGTATGATTATGGGCTTGTGATGTTAATTTAGACTGGTTCTAAACAAAATGCAATCGATTAAAATGAGAGGGGAGCCGACAACCGAGTGCGCCCACGACTTCGGGGGCCAGATCAATGCCCAGGGCCCTCGTCGATTGTAAATGGTACATGGTTGGTTGGATTATCCTCGGTAGGCATCCGGCATAATGCCCAATCCCGAATCTTCAATCCTCAATCCTTAACCCCCAATCCGTCCAACGCGTCCACGATCAAACGCTTCAACGCACAAACGTATCATCGCCTCACATCGAACCGCCCGTTTCGACTGGCCCGTTCATACCCGTCGGATCAGGCGGCGATCGTCTTTTTTACTTCCAAATAAGGTTCATGTCATGTTTTGATAACATGGAAGATTGAAATTACATGGAGTCACATGATTTTTCCTTCTCCTTCCCCTTCACTTCAAGGGATTTGGGCGATTCGACATGTGCGTTACGTGACTGTTGGCTAACTATTACAGCGGAGTAAATAACATCTCACGACGCCTCAAGAATCCACCTTATGAACCTCCGCTACCGATTTCTGGCCTGTCTGGCCATAGCCTGTCTTTGGATGGCACCGTCCGTCCTCGCACAGGGAGTCACCTCCGCCTCTCTCAATGGATTGGTCGTCGACGAAACCGGGGAATCCCTGCCCGGCGCGAACGTCGTCGCCGTTCACGAACCTTCCGGCACACAGTACGGCGTGTCGACCCGCTCTGACGGCCGCTTCGCATTCCCCTCGGTCCGCGTCGGCGGTCCGTACACCGTGACCGTCACTTTTGTCGGCTACGAAAGCGTTCGCAAAACCGGCTTGCAGCTCCGCCTGGGTCAGGAGCGCTCGCTCGAGTTCACGCTCTCGCCCAAGACCGAAGAGATGGACGAAGTCGTCGTATCCGGCGAGTCCGACCCGAATGCCGATCGCGCTGGTGCCGCTACGGCGGTAAATCAAGAGCAGATCGATGCGCTGCCAACGATCAGCCGCTCTACGCAGGACTTCACGCGCCTCACGCCGCAGTCCGACGGACTGAGCTTCGGCGGTCGTAACACGCAGTACAACAACTTCTCCGTCGACGGCTCCATCTTTAACAACCCGTACGGCCTCGACTCGCCCGTGCCCGGCGGCCAGACGAATGCGCAGCCCGTCAGCCTGGACGCGGTGGAGCAGGTACAGGTCTCGATCGCCCCATTCGACGTGCGCGAAGGCGGATTCACCGGTGCCGGCGTGAACACCGTCACCAAGAGCGGGACCAACGAGTTCAAAGGGACCGCCTACTACTTCACGCGCAACGAGAACTTTATCGGCGACCAGGTTGCCGACACCAAACTCTTCGAGTCCGACCTGTCGTTTGGACAGTACGGCGCGAGCCTCGGCGGACCCATCATCGAAGACAAGCTCTTTTTCTTCACGAACGTTGAAATCGTGCGTCGTGATGATCCAGGGTCGACGTTCCGAGCAGCCGCTCCCGGCGTGTCCGGTGCCAATGTGTCTCGCGTGGAAGCCAGCACAATGGACGCGATCCGCGACCGCCTGATCGACGAATTTGGGTACGATCCCGGCACGTACGGTGAAGGTTACAAACTTGCGACCGAGAACGAGAAGTTCCTCGCGAAACTCGACTACAACATCAGTCCGGGCAACACGGCGAGCCTCCGATTCAATTACCTGAATGCGGCCCGCGACCTGAACGCGAACCCGGTGGCCTTCTTCCAGAGGGGGCCGAGCACGACCGCTCTCCCGTTCTCCAATTCCGGTTACACGATCAATAATAAGATCTACTCGATCGTCGGGGAGACGAATCTCACCATCGGAAACCGATTTGCCAACAAAACCATCGTCGGGTTTACCGCCTTCCGAGATAGCCGCGATGCGTTCAGCCCGCGCCCGTTCCCGACCGTGGAGATCGCGCAAGATGGTCAAAACTATACAACAGCCGGCTTTGAGCCGTTTTCTGTCAACAACCTGCTCGATCAAGATGTCATCCAGTTCACGAACAATCTGAGCATCTTTGCCGGCACTCATACGATCACAGCCGGCGTGAACTACGAGCAGTTCATTTTCAATAACTCATTCAACCTGTTTGCCTACGGCAACTTCGCAGCACCGGCACAGGTGGGCGGCACCCGTTTCCTCTCGATCGATGATTTTTTCGACTACACCGATCCAGCGCTCGCCGGTACACGTCCCTGCCTGGACGACGACGGCAACCTGATCCAGTATCCCAACGATCCGGCCATCGGCTCGGACGGTTTTGTTGAGAATCGGAACGCGTGCTACCTCGATCTGAATGGCTTCGCCGACCGCGCGTCTGGTGACTTTGCCCTCGACGAAACCAACGTGGCACAAGCAGCGCTATACGTGCAGGACGAATACCGTCCGACCGAGGACCTGAAGCTCACGGCCGGCCTGCGCGTCGACCTTCCACTCTACTACATGGACATCCCCACGAACCAGGCGATTGCAGACCTGACCTTCCGTAACGGACAGCGCCTTGATACCGGCGACCTGCCGGATGTCGCGCCCCTGCTCTCGCCGCGCCTCGGCGTCAACTGGGACGTGTTCGGTGACCGTAGCACGCAAGTCCGCGGCGGCACCGGTATCTTTACGGGACGCCTTCCGTTCGTCTGGATCGGCAATCAGGTCACAAACCAGGGCTTCGATGCCCCGGGCTGCACAGGTGACGGATGCCTCGGCATCGTGAATGGCCTCGACGAGGACTTCACCTGGCCGCAGGTTTGGAAGACAAACCTCGCGGTCGACCAGCGCCTTCCGGGTGGTGTGATCGCGACGGCTGAGTTTCTCTACAGCAACGACATCAACGCCGTCATCGCGAAGAACATCAACTTGCCGAATTCGACGGGCACGTCCACGCTTGACGGCCGCCCCGTCTTCGGCAACGCAACCGGCGATCCCACGGCGGTCAACTCCCGTGTGCAGGGCGCCTACGTGCTGGACAACAGCGACGAGGGCTACGAAGTCACCTTCACCGGTGAACTCAAGAAGTCGTTCGACTTCGGTCTCGACGCGCAGGCTTCCTACACGTACACGAAGGCGAAAAACAAACTGACGTCGACAGAGATCGCCCAGGTGCTCTTTCAGGGCAACCCGATCGCCGGCGACCCTAACAACCCCGGGCTCGGCTTCTCCGAGTTCGGCCTGAAGCACCGCTTCGTGGCCGCGGCGAATTATCGCTTCGACTACGACTTCGGTGGCTCGGGCGTCGCGACGACGATCGGCATGTTCGCCGAGATCGCCAAGGGCGACCGCTTCAGCTACATCTACGGCGGCGACTTCAACGGCGACGGTGTCGGCAACAACGACCTGCTCTACATCCCGGAGAACCCGGCGAGCGAAATGACGTTCGCGCCGACCTCTTCGATGACGCCCTCCGAGCAGGCCGCAGCCTTCGACGCGTACATCGCCCAGGACGACTACCTGAGCGAAAACCGCGGCTCAATCGCGGAGCGTAACGGCGCGCTGAGCCCGTGGTACTTCAGCATGGATCTTCGCGTCGCACAGGAGTTTCGCCTGAATGTTGGCGACACACCCAACCGCGTCCGCGTCTCCCTGGATATCCTCAACGTCCCGAACCTGCTGAACTCGGACTGGGGCGTGCGAGAGACCGTGCAGAGCAATGCACCCGTCAGCGTCGTCGACAACGATGCCAACGGCCCGGTCTTCCAGTACGTCGGGACGAACAAAACCTTCCAGCCGAATCCGATCCTGGATTCGCGCTGGCGCATGCAGCTGGGCGTCCGCTACATCTTTAACTAGCGGTCCCTGAGAACCACCCGTCGGCCACGAGGCCGATGCAATAACAAACGGCCCGGCGCTGGCAACAGCGACCGGGCCGTTTCTAGGTTGAAGGGTGAAGGTCGAAATGCGAAGTGATGCGTCGTGAGTGGTGTGCGGTGGATTGCATTCTATTCCGAGGGAATAATCCAAACCCCAGTCAACAAGTCCACGTCACAATCGCCAATCCTGAATCCGTAATCCCGAATCGAACGAACCAACACAAAAACACCGTCTTTACAGTTCTCTACGATTTCGCCACGGGCTGCGCGCAGGCGCACCGTCCCCGGTCGCAGCAGCCACTTCCGTCGGCTTGTCGTCGCTCACGGCCTCATACAGCGTCGCAGCGAGGGCGGCCAGGTCATCCTTCGAATCGGCGTCGACCGACAGCGCGTCCGGCGTAAAGTGCTGGTCAACGAAGTGGGTTGAGAACTGCCCACTTCGGAAGGCGTCGTGCTCCATCGCAAATCGACAGAACGGGATCGTCGTCTGAACGCCAGCGACCTCGTACTCGTCGAGCGCACGCACCATCCGGCGGATGGCCGATTCCCGGTCTTTGCCCCAGGATGTGAGCTTCGAGATCATCGGGTCGTAGTGAATCAGGACGTCCCCGCCTTCCTCAACCCCCGAATCGACGCGCACACCGAAGCCGGACGGAGCGGCGTGGCGATGCAGCGGTCCGGGGTCCGGCAGAAAGTTGGATGCCGGATCCTCCGCATACACACGACACTCAACGGAGTGGCCGTGGATCGACAGATCGTCCTGCTGGATGTCCAGTTCGCGCCCTTCTGCGACGCGAATCTGCTGTTCGACGAGATCGATACCCGTGATCCATTCCGTCACCGGGTGCTCCACCTGTAGACGCGTGTTCATCTCCATGAAGTAAAAGTTCGCGTCCGCGTCTACGAGAAACTCGACGGTGCCGGCATTTCGATACCCGCAGGACTTCGCAGCGGCGACGGCGGCTCCTCCCATCTCCTCGCGCAATTCCTCCGACAGAATCGACGACGGCGCTTCCTCGATCACCTTTTGATGACGACGCTGGATCGAGCACTCGCGCTCGAAGAGGTGGATGGTGTTGCCGTGCGCATCCGCCAGAATCTGAAACTCGATGTGACGCGGCTGCTGAATATACTTCTCGATGAACACACGGCCGTCGCCAAACGCTGAGGTGGCCTCGCTCTGTGCCATTTCCATCGAGCGCTTGAACCCTTCCGCCTCCTCCACGACGCGCATGCCTTTCCCACCGCCGCCCGCCGCAGCTTTGATCAGCACCGGATACCCAATCTCTTCCGCCACTCGTGCACCCTCCTCCGCATCGGTCACCGCATCTGTGGTGCCTGGCGCCATCGGCACGCCCGCGTCTTCCATGAGTTGACGCGCCGCCGTCTTATCTCCCATGGCCCGGATGGCCTGTGGCCCCGGCCCGATGAAAATAACGCCCGCCTCCTCACAGGCTTCTGCGAAGTCGGCGTTCTCCGACAGAAAGCCGTAACCGGGATGGATGGCATCTGCGTCGCTGCGCTGCGCGACCTCCAGGATTTTGCTCTGGACCAGATACGACTGGTTCGCCGCGGCGGGCCCGATGTTGTAGGCTTCGTCCGCCATCCGCACGTGGGGCGACGGGCGATCCGGATCAGAGTATACGGCAACCGTCTCAATGCCAAGCTCACGACACGTGCGCATGACACGGACGGCAATCTCGCCGCGATTTGCGACGAGGACCTTGCGAATCTTGCGGGCTTCAACCGGCGAATCAGTCATTTCGTCTCGAACTGCGCAGTGGCATGGATTGTGTTCAAGTAATGGTGACGGGCTTGTATCCCGGAAAGCAGGCCAAGATCGACGATTCGTCTGCAGAATCGGCGGATTTCTGTCGTCGTCTGCTGCATCATTCGTCAGACTGGCAGCCAATCTGGCAGTCTGCACGTTCCAGCCACGCTGGAAAACCTGTTTCTTCGCTCATCAAGGCGTGTCGCACAGATATGCCTCAGACTAAAGACTACTACGACATACTGGGCGTCAGCGAGGACGCAAGCCAGTCGGAGATCAAGAAAGCATATCGCTCCCTCGCACGCAAGCATCATCCGGATCGCAACCCGGATGACGCCGCCGCCGAGGAACGTTTCAAGGAAATTCAGGAAGCGTACTCGGTGCTCTCAGACGAGGAGAAACGCCAGCAGTACGATCAGCGCCGGAAGTTCGGTGGCTTCGGTGGCAATGGCTTCGGCGCGGGACGTGGCGGAGCGGACGTTCGCTTCGAGCAAGGCGACTTCGAGGATATCTTCGGTGGGCGCGGTGGACCTGGCGGCCGTGGCGGCGGCTTCGGAGATATCTTTGAGAGCTTCTTCGGAGGGGGCGGCCGATCTCAGGCCCGAGCCCGCGACCCGTTTCAGCAGCAACGTCGGCAGCAGGCGTCACGAGGACACGACGTTGAAACGACGCTTCGCCTCTCGTTCCGTGAGGCCCTGCAAGGAGGCAAGCGGCAGGTCAAACTGCCGACGGGCGAGACCATCCGTCTAAAGGTGCCGCAGGGTGTGAAGGACGGCTACAAGGTGCGTCTGCGCGGCCGTGGCCAACAAGGGCCCGGCGGGCAGGGCGACCTGTACGTGACGTTCCGCGTTGGCGATCACCCGCGGTTCCACCGCAAAGGCGACGACATCCACCTGACGGAGTCTGTACCCGCGTTCGATGCTATGCTCGGCACCACGCGTCAAATCCCTACTCCCTATGGGCAGAAGATCAAGGTGACCATCCCACCGGGCTCGCAACCGGGAGAAAAACTTCGTCTCAAGGGACAAGGCGTCAAGACCGACAGTGGGCAGGGAGACCTGTACGTCGAGATCGACATCCGCATTCCGGAAGACCTGACCGACAAACAGAAAGAGGCATTGCGTGCAGCTGCCAAGGATGCGGGCGTACTCTAGCGGTGCGCCGTTCGCTCAAACGAAGGCCGTCCGGACTCATCCGGGCGGCTTCTTTTTGTGCCATTGAAATGGAGCAGAAACCCAGAGATTCGCTTTTCCAATTGAGTACCACCCTCGCACAGAGCTTGCTGGACCATTTTACCCGGTTCATCACCACACCGCACGACCGGATTGCATGACCCGTTACTTTCCCTTCCTCGCAGCGCAATCGATTGTTACTGCCTGTAGTTCATCTAAACTCGCAACGGGTCGTGGGCTTTTTTCGCAAACTTGGACACCTTCTAGTCAATCACTTGCATTCACCTTAGCTGCCCCTCATATTTGAGCGGCGTATGCGTCGTACCGCGGACATGTTTACGCGTGTCGGGATCCGCATTCGACGCCTCCTCTCTCTTTCGTGTGCTCATTTGTGTCGGGCACGAACGACGGTCGTCCGGGGCTTCCGCCCTCGCATCATGGGCACTCTGGCCACGGACTGCGAAGCCGCACGTCATCGTTCTCTATTCGGATTGTCTTGCCCGTCTGCACCTGTTCTTTTCTTTCGCCTTCTCGCGCATCCATCGCGCTGGGATAGGCCATGATCTTCTTTTGATCGCTTCTTCCCCGCTACGACACGGCATCTTCTCCACCATGACTGATAAACCCAAGAACGTTTTTCGTATTGACATTGAGCCTACGGACGAGCATCCGGATAGGCATCCGACGCACGGCTGGCAGGTTCGCATCAAACGCCAGAAAAAACAGCACACGAAGTACTTTTCGGACAAACGATTCGGGGGACGCGAGGAGGCACTCTCGAAGGCAGTGGCATACCGGGATGAGTTGCTCGAAACGTTGCCGGATCCAATGGACCCCGTTCGCCGCTCGGCCGAAGCCCGCTCAAAGACCGGCGTGATTGGTCTCAACTTTTGCTGGAAGGATGACGGCAGCGGGACGCCGAAGCCGTACGTTCAGCTGAGCTGGCTGGAAGGCGACGGCACGCGACGCAGCGCGGCCTACTCCGTCCGCAAGTGGAACCTTCGTCGAGCCGTCTGGAAGGCATGCGTCCGGCTTCACAAGGCGCGCGAGGAGCACAACAACGAGGTCGACGAGGTCAACGACATGTTCCAGACCGCGTACCCGAACATCAAAGAGCAGTATGACCTTGGCCCCGACGGCAACGGGGTCTCTGAGGAGGAAATGGAGAAGTCGACAGCCGAACCGGAGGTGGCTTCAATGGATGCGTGAATATACATCTTCGATGGATGAATATACATCTTTGATGTATGAGTGTGCCTCTGCGAGGCATGAGTGTGCCTCAGTGAGGCATGAGTGTGCCTCAGTGAGGCATGACTGTGCATCCTTGATAAGTCCACGTTGTACGTAGCATGCACCGCGCACGTCCTACTGGGATGTGCGCGGTTTTTTGTGGGATCATGTGCTACGTCGTATGTTGACGGCCGCCTCGGTACACCGCTCGATTTTTCTTCCCCTCTCCGTCGCGCTATGTCTTCGCTGGTATCGGATCTTCGTAATGCGCGTTCGGGCACCGTTCTCGTGCAGTGGATGCGGGGACTTTCACTGCCCTTCCGATCCGTCGCTCTGCTCTGGCGACATCGATCGCTCTGGAACTGGGCTGCGGCGCCGGCAATCATCGGTATCCTCCTTTTTACCGGCGTGGCCGTGGCCGCCGTCGCCTACTCCGACGACCTGCTCGCCCTGTGGTGGACTCAGCCGACCTCCGAAGGGCTCTGGGGCGGCATCCTTCTCCTCGGATGGATCATCCTCTATGTGATCTTGATGCTGCTTGGTGTAGCCGGTGCCTACCTGACGGCCCTCCTCCTCGGCGGCATCGTCGCCAGTCCGTTCAACGATGCCCTCTCCATCCGCGCCGAAGACATCCTCACCGGCGATTCGCCTTCTCCCGATGAGGTCTCGATGTGGACCGGTCTCGGACGCTCCCTCGTGAGCACGACGGCTGTGACGGTCGTCTACGTCCTGTGTGCGGTCCCGGTGCTGGCCCTCAACATCATTCCATGGATCGGCCCGCCCGTCGCAGCGGTCCTGCACGCCGGACTTGCGGCGTTCTTTCTCGGCCTCGAGTACGCCGATGTCGCCCTGGCCCGCTACGGACTCCGGTGGAAAGAAAAACTCGATCTGCTCAATCGCCACCGTCCGCTGGCGCTGGGCTTTGGCCTGAGCACGAGCCTGCTGTTCTGGATCCCGCTTCTGAACCTGGTGGTGATGCCTGTCGCCGTCGTTGGAGGGACCGCCCTGGGCCTCGCGCTGCATGAACCGAAATAAGGACGGGGCACTAGGATAAAGACGGCCTCAGATCGTCCGGCCCTCTACATTCCCGATCGCTCCTGAAGAAACCGGGCGGTGTAGTCATTTAGCGCGTGCGGATCCGCGTCAAAATGACGTGGTTTCGCCTGTGCGACTTCGGTGTCCCTGCGGGTCATCACAGTGATACAACGACTCGCGTTCAAATTGACCTCCTCCCTCGTGCCGTGCCTGACTCCAACCACGACACATACCTCGAGCAACGCGGCTTCAAACCGGAATGCAGCCTGCGTATCTTCGACCGGTCCGAGCGACGCGACCTGAAGCGGTACGGCCACTGGTTGCAGGCACTCGCCGATGGCACCATTCAGCCGGAATCGGAGGACCAGGAGCAGTTCGTCGACCTCGTCCATAACGACGAACGCCCGAACCCTGAGGAGGGAACGGGCGCATACTTCGCCGATCTGTGGTGGCGCTATCAACACCGCATCGAATGGGAGAAGGATAAGGCGAAGCACTAAATTCGAAGTGCTAAGTCGTTTGTTGTCGGTCGTTTGTGTTGAGCCAACCGAAAGAGAAATTCGCCCAACATACAAACGTACGAACGCTCAAACGCATCAACGTTGCTACGCTGCCGTATTCGCGCGCTTGCGCTCCTTCGGATCGCGGTGACGCTTGCGCAGACGAAACGACTCCGGCGTGATTTCGATCAGTTCGTCGTCACGGATAAACTCGATCGCTTCCTCCAGCGACATGTCGCGCGGCGGGGCCAGTCGCTCGAGCTCTTCACCGGCAGCGGCCCGCATGTTCGTCAGCTTCTTCTCCTTCGTCATGTTGACATCGAGGTTCTGCGGACGATTGTTTTCGCCCACGATCATGCCTTCGTAAACCCGTTCGCCCGGCGCGACGAAGAACTCGCCCCGATCCTGCAGATTGAGGAGCGCATAGGCTGTCACCTTCCCTTTCCGATCGGCGACGAGAGCCCCGGTGGTGCGATGCGGAATCTCTCCTGCCCACTCGCCAAAGCGCTCGAAGCGATGCGTAAGGAGACCGGTGCCCTTCGTGTCCGTGAGGAACTTGGACCGGTAGCCGATCAAGCCACGGCTCGGCACCTCAAAGACGAGGCGCACTCGCCCACTTTCCTGGTGCTCCATGTGCTGGACCTGCCCCTTCCGTTCGCCGAGGCGCTCCATCACGACGCCGACGTACTCGTCTGGCACGTCGATCTCCGTCCGCTCGTAGGGCTCGTGCTTCGTGCCGTCGATCTGCTTGGTAATAACCTGCGGCATACCGACGCACATCTCATACCCTTCGCGCCGCATCTGCTCGATCAGGATCGCCATCTGCAGCTCGCCGCGGCCGTACACGAGGAGGCGCTCCGGCGTGTTGGTGTCCTCCACACGAATCGCGAGGTTGTTGCGTGCCTCATCGAACAGGCGATCGCGGAGCTGGCGAGATGTGACGTAGTCACCCTCCTGGCCGCTGAACGGACCATCGTTCACGCGGAACTCCATCGACATCGTGGGCTCGTCGACGTGGAGCGGCTCCATCGGCTCCGGATCCTCCGCGGTCGATAGACTCTCGCCGAGACCAATGCCCTCCACCCCGGCGATGGCAACGATGTGGCCGGGACCGGCTTCTTCGGCTTCGACCCGAGACAGGCCCTCGTAGGTAAACAGAGCGGTGACTTCCGCCTGCTCGAAGGAGCCGTCGCGATGGCATAGGCTAATCTTTTGCCGGTTCTTGAGCGTGCCCTGCTCGACGCGCCCGACGGCGACCGGACCGAGGTAGTTGTCACGCTGAACGCTCGTTACAAGCACCTGAAGCGTCTCATCGGCAACCCCCGACGGAGCGGGGACCGTGTCGATGATCGTTTCGAACAGCGGGCGCAGATCCGTGAGCTCGCCATCCGGTTCGGTGGCACACTGTCCCTCCGTCGCGACGGTGTAGAGCACCGGGAAGTTGATCTGCTCCTCCGTTGCACCGAGATCAATGAACAGGTCGTAGATCGCGTCCAGCGTCTCGTCCGGACGTGCATCCTTCCGGTCGATCTTGTTCAGAACCACGATGGCAGGCAAATCCAGCTCCAGCGCTTTTTGCAGAACGAAGCGCGTCTGCGGCAGCGGACCTTCAGCAGCATCCACCAGGAGCATGATCCCGTCGACGAGCCGAAGCGTGCGCTCAACCTCACCGCCGAAGTCGGCGTGCCCCGGCGTGTCGACAACATTGATCTTGAAGTCCTCGTAGCGAAGCGCCGTATTCTTCGCCATGATGGTGATGCCTTTCTCTCGCTCCAGATCCATGGAGTCCATCACGCGCTCCTGGACCTCCTCATTGTCACGAAAGGTACCGCTCTGCCAGAGCATGGCGTCGACCAGCGTGGTTTTGCCGTGATCGACGTGAGCGACAATAGCGATGTCGCGAAGATTCTGTTGCTGCATGGGGACGAGACACGAGGGGCGAAGATTGCGTACAGCCTATGTCAACGTCCGCCCTACTCGATGTTTCCAACCGAGATGCGCGTTTGTTACGAAGATGGCAGGCCAGATCGTGTGGACGGACCGTCCAGGATCGGATGCGTCTACTGTTGAAAGGGCTTATTGGCTATAACAAAACGTGCTTCGATGAGCGAGAGCGAGCGATGCGGCTCAACGCCGAAACCAGTCGGTGCAGCGCCCCGGAGGAAGTGCCCTTGGGGTGCCGCACGCAGTTCCAATGAGGGCTGGTTAGGGCCTCTTAGTTGCGTGGCTTCCTCGTGCGCGTGATGACCGGCATCGCGTCGTCGTACACCAGATCTACGAGTCGGGATGCGAGATCTTCTCGCCGTTCGCCAAAGTTCTCTCGGATCGTTTGATTGTTCAGGCTGACGACCACAGCATCTCCGGCTTCAGCCAGCCTCGGAAACGATAGCAGAGAGGCGAAGGTGTCGATCGTGTTCAGATTTTCCCGGCGGGGCAATCCGCCGTTCATGAGCACGTCTCTGGCGATCGGATTGTCGGTTCGCACCGTGAAGATGGAGATGTCCTCCTCATTTGCATTGGGCGACCGGTAAATGAAGTGTAGCTCCTCGATCGTCTCGATGAAGTCATCCTCGACGACGGCAAACTCATACTGGATAAACACATGCGTCGCGCTGACGAGACCAAGCCCTGCCTCGTACAGGTCGTCCTCCAGTTCGCGGAGCGATTGCGTGGAGTCGCCGGGCTCTCGGCGGACGGTAACCGTGTCACTGGCCGACTCGAACGCCAGGACGAGAGAGTCGAGGAGGGCATATGCGGGCCCGTCCTCCTCGATGGGCTTCAATACCTCCACTCGCTGGCTCCAGCGCTGGGCCTGAGCCGGAAGAGCGGTCGCCCAGAGGACCAATATGCCGGCCACGAGAGCTATGGGCAGCTGTCGGCGGATGCTGATCTCGCGAAAGAATGTTGACATAGTGCGGGGTGGCAATTTGGGTCGGCGTGGAGGGGTGCAGGATAACGATACGTAAACTCACACCGTACCGCGTGCTCGTATCGACCGGAGTGACCGATTCCTTTTTCTTCCCACCACTTCGTCCTATTGCCGCTGACGGTATCATCCTCAGGCGCATGCAAAAAGAATCGGCAGAGAGCGGTCCGCCCTCTGCCGTCTCGACCCGATATGAGGTGAATGATTCCACCCGTGCCATCCACCTATTGTTGATCGGCAAGGATGCGGGTGTGATAGACCTTGTCCTTGTCGTAAATAAACGCTTTAAGTTGGCGCATGAGCACTTTCCGACGCTGATCAAACCCCTCTCGCAGTTTCCGTTCAGCCACGCTGATGACGCGGACATTCTGATCGAGTGCGAGAGAAGGAAAAGAAATCTCATTCACGAAGTAATGGACGGTATCCAGGTTTCGCTCGTCCGGGATCCCCGAATTCCGCAGCACATTCGCAACCAACTCGCGTTCCGCGTCCAGGTAGAGGATCGGAATATCCCCTTCGCCTGAAGACGCCGGTCGGTAGATCAGCTTGATGTCCTGGATCTCCTCGATGAACTCATTGTCGACGACCTCAAACTCGTAGTCGATAAACAGCCGATTCGCGCTGTAGAGACCAACGCCTTCCTCCAGGAGAGAATCCGTCAGCGTCTGGATGTCCATCAACTCTCCCTCCTTGGTGCGCCGCACCTGCAGTGTGTCGCTATTCCGCAGTCGTGCCGCGACCGTATCGATGAATGCGCGAGTCGACTGCCCCGGATTCACGTCCGTCATGACCGTCGCCCGTTGACGCCACTGCTGCGCTTGTGCTGGCTGCAGCGCGCTCATGAGAAAAACACCCATCGCCGCAAACGCGACGATCCGAAAGAACCTCGTGCGGGTCCACTGATGCGTAGCGCGGAGGAAGGATTTCATAACTGATCGTCCATCCGTTCGAAGAATACCGTTCGTGTCCGTTTGTGCGCGGTATTCTTCGCCGACCATGCGGTTTCCCGTCCGCCCAAGTCGTTGAATGACTGTTAGAAATGCTGTGCGCGCTCCGATCCGTTGATTCACAGCACCGGTTGTCTCCGTGCTCCCGCCGCCGGGAACCACATCAAGAGTTCAGAGCCACACCTCCCCGACGCACCGGCCCCGCCGGAAGCTGGATCGTAAAGGTGCTTCCTTCTCCTTTCGTACTTTCCACGTCGATTGTCCCACCCATGAGATCGACCAACCGGCGCACAATCGTCAATCCCAGCCCGCTCCCCTCATGTGAGCGTTCCGTTCCGGTGGACTCCTGTCGGAAGGCGCCAAAAAGTTGAGGGATCGCTGACGGAACCATCCCGATCCCCGTATCCTGAACGACTACAACGACCATGTCATTCTCGGCGCGCACAGAGACGTTGACGCTTCCGCCTCGCTCTGTGAACTTGATCGCATTGTTCACCAGGTTGCCCAATACGCGGAAAAAGGCCATGGCGTCGAGCTGGCCTTCGACTGCATGGTCCGGCATCTCGACATGCAAATCGACTTCTTCCTCCTCGGCCCGAGGCTCCATCAGGGTAATCACCTCGCGGACTTCCTCGATGATGTTTACGGGCTCCGGGTTGAGTTGAAGATTCCCGGCCTCCAAACGCGACAACTGGAGCACGGAGTCGAGCGTCTCCATAAGACGGTGCCCGCTCCGAGAGATGAGGCGGGCAAGCTCATCGTGCGGCGATTGCGCCTCCGTCGCAAGTACATCCGCGAAGCCAAGAATGGCCGTTAGCGGCGTTCGGATCTCGTGACTCATATTCGCAAGGAACGCAGACTTCAGCCGGCTCATCTCTTCCGCCTCCTCCTTGGCTTCGACGAGATCCTCTTGATACTGCTTCTGCCGCATGGCCAGGGCAATCAATCGGCCCACCTCGCGGGCAATGGCGACATCGTCGAAGGTAAAGGCATCCGGTTCATCATGTGCGATATTCAGGGCACCGACCGTGCGATTTTCCACGATCGCGGGAACGGAAATGAAGGACTGAATGCCCATTTTCTCCAATCGATTCAGGAGCGGGGACGACGTCGACAGTGTGTTGAGATCAGACACCCAACCGTCCCGACCGTGCCGAAGGTCATCGTAGGTGTGAAGCCACTCCAACGACAGCACGGTACCCTCATCGATCTCCTCATCACCGGGACTGCGTACGGCCAGCACCTCCGCATACCCTTTCTCTTCATGAAACGCGAGGATGGATGACCGTGTCTGCGAAACTGCGCGGGCGAGCGTATCGAGCGCGACCTGGCAGACGGTTTCAAGATCCGTCGTTTGAAGCGTAGCCTGGCTGATGTCGCTCAGAATTCGTAGTCGCTGGGCCGCAAACCGCAGTACATTCTCCGACTCGACCTGCAATGTCACGTCACGAGAGGATGCTACGTACTCGATTCCCGCATCCGTCTCAGGATCACGAACGAGACGACCGGTCACCTCCAGCCACACGTAGTGCCCATCCTTGTGCAGGAAGCGGACACGCTCCTTGATGCGTGCATCTTCATCAAGGGCACGCCCGATCTGTTGATACAGTCCCAGATCCTCCGGATGCGTGATGTCGATAGCACGCGTCCCCATCAACTCCTCCGGCGTGTAGCCCAGTACGGACTCGACCGAGGGAGAAACGTAGTGGTACGTCGAGTCCATCGCATGGCGCGTGACGATATCGACGGAATGCTCAGCCAGAACGCGATAGAGTTCCTCACTCGCTTCCAGCGCAAACTGCGTCTCCTTGAGGTCTGTGATGTCGACAATGATGTTGTCGTAGAACCGTACATTGGCATCTTCACCGTACGCCGGAAGACTCGTAAGAAGCCCCCAGAACGACGTGCCGTTACGGCGTCGAAAGTGGACCTCCTCCCGATGCAAGAGCCCTTTCTCGCGGCGCTTCTCACGAAGCGTTTTTGCGTGCGAAGGGTTTACCAGTAACTGATCCGCATCGGTCGTACGCAGTGTTTCCGCCGAATACCCGAACAGACTGACCATCCCGGCGTCCGCCGCGAAGACGCCGTGCTCGGAAGTGCTACGATAGCGGCCAACCGTCTGACCAAGATCCCCGACCGTATCGACCGGTTCGCCGACTTCACTCGTTCGCTGGGATGCCCGCTCGACAGAACGATTGGGCCCAACCACCTGCTCCTCCGACGTCTCAATCCGATCGTCATCCCGAGAGACAAACGGAAAAGAGGTCCGCGTCAGAACGAAAACGACGGCGGGCGCCCGCTCGGTCGACGCATTGTGCGTTGATGGCCGGTGTGGATCGAATTCCACCCACTGAAGCGGTCGATTGGGACGCATCAGTCCTCGGATGAAGGAGCCGCTCTCGCCGCTGAACCCAATCGGATCATCGGGGGAAACGGCTCGGCCGTCCGGGCACAAACACGGACCGACCAGCTCGTGCACCGGACGCCCGACGGCCTCTTCCGGTACGCAGCCGAACATGGCGGCCGCTCCATCGCTGCACTCAAGGATACGTCCATCCGACGCACAGACCAGCACACCGTCGGACATGGACGCCACGACGCTATACCAATCGATATCGTCCATCCAAGAACGGCCGTCCATGAGTCACAGCTTCCAGAAGAGGAGACGACGCAGAGATTCGGGAAGGTGCCGCACGATCCTGACCGCGGATTCAACGACCATAGAGTCTTTTCTCACGAATACAAACCCCCGAACGGTCGTCCGTACGGACTTCTTCGGTTGGCTCGGTAATATAGGAGGCCGGCTACTCACATTCATCTCGGTAGCGAGAATAGCGGCCAAGCAGCTTTACAGCGCCTCGGATGGAGCGCGGGAGAAAGGGAGCTCGGGCGGTCCGTACCGTTGGATGGCCGAAGGCTGTCCGGCAAACGGGTTGTGAACGTACAAGAATGGTCATCCTGGACGCCTTCAATTTCCGGGCGTGATCGCGTACGATGACGGTGGAGCGCAATGTATCCAGAGGTCACGCCCCGCGTGGGAGAATCTATCACGTCAATCATGCGGAAAGCCGCACGTCGTACGTGTCCATCCGGCTTGACGGTCACGCGACCCATGTGTATCGTGTACCTGCCTGACGATGTCGTCTACACCGACGGCCACGTAGGGCCTACGGACCGATCTTGCCTTCTTTCTACGTGGTCTTCTGCGGGAGACGAAATGCAAGACCATCCGCCCGAGCCTTTGTTTTGCCATTTCCTCATCAGATGATCTACCGATGATGGCTACGTCCGCTGTGCAACCGATTGCCCCCCCTGATTCAAATCCTGTTTTTTCGGACGCATTTTGGAAGCGCTTCCAGGACGACGAGAAGTTAACCCAATTCGTACCTCTTCTTACCCTCGATTCTGAGGGTACAGTTCAGTCGATAACTCGCTCGGCACGGTCTCTCCTGGAATACGGACCGTCTCAGACCTTTGACCCTTATTTTTTCACGCACGTCCACGGACGCAACTTAAGGCGCGTCATGCAGGACCTCGCGCACATGGTCTGCCAACGGAAACAGCATGCTCGCTGGCTTCTTCGCCTTCGAACGGGGACCGGCCGGTGGCGGTGGTATAGAGCAACGGCCCTGAACCGACTGGACGCCCCGCAAGAACGTGTCTTCGTCCGCCTGGAACGGATTTGACGAACCTCCCAGTGACATTTCAAATGCAAAACGGCGGACCCGGGTCGGATCCGCCGTTTTCTGTTGTGTGGAGGCATCCCGTACTGCGGCCCCAGCCCCCTCCGAGTGCGATGTGCGCAACCGGCGTCGCGGCAATCGCGGAACAGATTAGTCGGCCGGATGAAGTCGCTCAGATGCAGAGATCGAATCTGCCGCGCACGTCGGGGGAACGCGTGGGGAGTCAGCAAAAGAGACATCGCGCTCCATCGGGTGCAGCGCAGGTCGGTTGAGCGTGCCTGCAATCTTGCGCAGACTTGGCAGTAACGATGGAGCTCCGTACGCACGAGAGACGCAAATGTCGGCCCCGGCCTCCTGTGCGACGGAAGGCGTTAGACCAGTCTGAAAGGCGGTTGCCACGAGAATTCGGGCATCCGGACACTGAGAGCGGAGGGCTCGAATCGGGGCATCGCTCGCTCCGGCAAGACCCATCAGCACAATGTCCGGCTTCTTCCTGGACAGATCGTGCATCGCGGACTTGTATGTAGCAGCCGTCCCCACAATGGTTAAATTTGCCATTGGTCCCACAAGAAATCGAAAGCTCTCGCGGACCGCTGGATGCGGCTCAATGATGTAAATCCTGCGCGCCATATTTTCGTCTTCCCGGCATCAGCGCCATAAAATTAGAACTGCGTTCTCCATCCATTTCTCCAAACTCTGTGCCACCAGAGTCGACAACGTGAAGTTACGTACTAGTCGCCATGCAGGCATTGGCGTTTCATCTTGAACCACACCGCCTGAGTAACGCGGTCATTCTTCCCAGACCAGACGGTACGACCCACGAAAATCGTCTTTTGGAGGCGACGAGGACGAATTTGGATTCATCCAGCCCGCGTGAGGTGCATCTCGCCTTCGCCCGAACATGTGTATTTAATGATCAATCTCACACATTATGTGATTTATTGTGATCGCTACCCGAGTACGGGGTGTTGTGTCATCATATCAAACACCGTGTCCGCTAAACACGCATTGTGTGACGCCATCGAAGAGAAGACAATCGATCATGCGCCCGTGGATGATAACGCGCGGATAGCCGACGGTTACACTTGAGTTACTCCCTCTCGCCCTCTGGCTCTCTTTGTCCATGACCGCTCCGCATTCGTCGTCCAGTCCATTCGCTGGTGATGCAACCGTCAGCGAACGCGTACTGCTATTGCTGCCGGGCGTATCTCGAACACCTTCAATCCAATCGACGCTCGATGACGCTAGAATTTCAACGGAGAGCGTCGAGTCCATCGAGGAGTTGTACGCGGAACTACGGCATGGGGCCGGAGCGGTCATCGTAACAGACGAAGCGGTGACGGAACATGCCGTCCAGCTCTTACTGCGCACGCTCAGTCGCCGACCGCCGTGGTCCAATTTGCCGATCATCGTGCTCACCCAGCGGCAGCCTCAGTCGCTTCCCGGGCTGGGCACACTCGACCTGTTCACGTCTGAAACGGGAGGCAACCTGACCGTTCTGGAATACCCGGTGCACCCCGTTACACTCACATCCGTCGTACAGTCCGCGCTCCGCGCCCGAAGACGTCAGTATCAGGTCCGCGATTTACTTGAGTGGTTGGAGGAAAAGAACGCAGCACTCGAAGCCAGCGAGGAGGCCCTGAGAGAAGCGAATCGCACGCTGGAGCAACGGGTCATGCACCGCACAGAGCAGGTCCGCGAGTTGGCCATGGCGGTCACCTCCGCTGAGCAGCGAGAACGCAACCGGATCTCCCACATCCTGCATGACCACCTGCAGCAAATCATCCACAGCGCGAAGATGTGGGCGGAACTGGCTATTTCGGAGCCCGAAACGCGTGATGAGAGCCTTCCGCGTATTGTAAATCTACTCGGCGAAGCGCTCGACACCACGCGGTCTCTCACCGTCGACCTGAACCCGCCAGTGCTCGAAAAAAAGGGACTCGCTGCGGCTCTCCGCTGGTTATCCGACCGGTTCAAAAACCGACATGGTCTCACCGTTCACGTAGAACTCGGCGAGGACGTAGACGTGCCCGACAGCAACATACAGAACCTTCTCTTTCAACTCACGCGCGAGTTGCTCTTCAACGTGGTCAAGCACGCCGGCGTGGAGGAGGCCACCGTTCGCGCCCAAATGATTCCGGCTGGAGACGTGCGCCTTCAGGCGCCGTTGGGGCACGATACAGGTCCTAGGGAGCTACAGACTCAACTGAACGAACATCAACAACACATCCGGATTGTCGTCGAGGATAGAGGGACGGGCTTCGACCCGCAGAGCCAGTCTCCCATCGGACAGGGCCTCGCGAATGTCCGCAAGCGTCTGGAGCTTGCCGGGGGCCACTGCGAAATCGAGACCACTCCCGGCGACGGTACGACCATCACGGTCACGGCACCCGTACAGCAAGCGCGCACCCGATCGGACGCGTCAGCCTCGGAGGAGTCGTAGGCTCGATCAGCTCCCTCTTGCACGTCACGTAGACGTGGGCTCTTCTTCGATCGTATTGAGCGCTGCGACCGAACCTCCCGTATGGATCGCTGCGATCGCCCGCGCTACCCGTCCCGATGCATCGCACACCTCGAGCTTGGCGTGAGCTTTTGTGCCTTCCAGACGAAACGGTGGGATCGTGTTGGTCACGAAGGTGCGACTCAACAGATCAGTGCCGATATTTTTCGCCGCGTTCCCGACGAAGACGCCGTGCGTCGCGACCGCATAGATCTCCTCCGCTCCCTCTCTCGCACAGGCCTCCGTCGCGCGGTGAATGGTTGTCCCCGTGCTGATCAGGTCATCCACGATGACCGCCACACGTCCGTCCACGTCGCCGACCAGACTTCCGCCCGTCAGCCGATTGTCCTGGCGAACTTTTTCTACGAATGCAACCGTCACCGCACGATCACCCCGCACACGCAGGGCCTTTGCAAAACGGTGAGCCCGCTTTACTCCGCCCTCATCCGGTGAAATCACGACAACCCCTCGTTCCCCAACCTCCCGAAGCACATGGTCGACGAGCAACGGACGAGCCTCCAGGTGATCGGTACGGACGCGGAAGGCATTCTGAAAGGCAGCTAGATTGTGGACATCCATCGCCAGCACCCGGTCGACCCCGACCGCTTCGACCATCGCCGCCAAATAACGGGTCGTGACGGGATCACGTGGCTTCGACTTTCGGTCTTTTCGCTGATAGCTGAGATACGGGAGCACCGCCGTCACGCGTGCCGCGGCCGCATCGCGCAGAGCCCCGCAGAAAAAAGCAAGCCGACAGAGCTTGTCATTCACGCTCAACTCGGGCGCGTCGTACATGGACTGCACGACATACACGTCTTTATCACGCACATTCGTGAGCGGACGCGTCGCGTGCTCTCCGTCGTCAAAATTATCTTCTGCGTGGTCTGAAAGCTCGGTGCCAAGGGACGTAGCAACCGAGCGACCGAATGCACGGGTTTCACTGAGGGCAAACAGGCAGAGGTCGTCCGTCATCAGTAACGTTTGAAAGCAAAATGAGGGCGAAGCACGCACGTCCACAGTGTACAACCCGCCGCGGTAATACTGAATCCAAATGATCGTGTCCGGATTCCGTGCCTCGGATGTAGGGTCGATTCGATCGAAAAAGGGGAAGAGACGCAGGAATCAACGTCTTCTGACACTTTCACAACCTGTTTGGCGGATGGATCGCGAAAACGTGAGCGCCGTCTTTTATGGTGATTCGCAGGCCTGAAACGGGGAGCCTTTCACAATGACGTAGTCGACCCGGCTCGCGAGATCAACCAAGCCTCGTATTGCAAACGGAGCGAGGACCGACCGGCGGGAGGTCCGTACTGTTGGATCGCCGAAGGCTGTCCGCCAAACAGGTTCTCACGTCTGCGAAACGCTTCCACAGATGATCTTGACCCCGACATTGTCATTTGGATTTGGTGTAAGTGTCGATCAGGCTTCACTGAAGACGATGATTCTCGTTCCGCAATCGCCTCGCATTGTCGGCGGACGATCGAATCGCGAATCGCCGAGCAGCGGTTTCGGAACCGGGATTGAGCGACGCAAGACACCTCAGGGTACGCGTTATGCGTCGGCCTCGGCACGCATGTTTACGGCTTGAAGTGCCTTTTGCGTTGCCTCTGTCGCCACACTGCTCGCGCCGCGAATTTCTTGAAGTGATGTGTGAGCCTCCTGCAAGAGTCGGTGCGCGTGCTCAAGCGAATCGCGTTCCAGAGCAATTTCACCGCGGATCCTCTGGAGCACATATCGACGCCAGTGCTCCTGGGCAGGGAGATCTTTGGCGTACAAGCGCGCACGACCTGCAATAGAAGCGGCACGATCGAGATCCCCGACGGCCGTAGCAATGTCTGCCCGAAGGAGACGCCCCCGAAAGAGTTCGACCTCCGACGTGTCGTCCTCTGTGCGGAAGTGACCTAGAGCCACCGTGGCTAGGGAATCAGCATCCTCATGACGCCCTTGCTCCAGCCGTAGTCGCCCCATCCGAAGAAGGACATCTCCACAGTCCGCGTTCGGCTTCTGGTTCAGAGACCGAAAGGCGTCTCTACTTTGCGTCAGGACACCTTCTGCATCACTCAGACGGCCGAGATGCAAAAGGGTGGATCCATACTCTGCCTGCAGACGGGCTATTCTTTGGTCTGGGGCATCGTGAACGACCTGCATCATCTCCAACGCTTCCGCAAACCGTCTACGGGCCCGGGCGAGGTCGCCTTGTTGATGCGCGTTCACCGCCAGATTGTGCAGTATGAGAGCGGTCTGAGGATGTGGGCCATCTCTTGTTTGTTTCTCCATGTCGAGCGCACGCAAAAGCAGCGAATCCGCCGATTTATATTCGAACTGATTCGTGTACAGGCTACCCAGGTTGCTCATCCATCGAGCTCGCCTCGGATGATCTCGGCCGTACAGCGCGGTTCCCTCATCCAGAAGCCGAATGTACAGGCTTTCTGCCGCAGGATAGGCTCCTCGCTTGGCTTGCAGGATCGCAAGGTTGTTCAGGTTTGCGATCCGCCCCGGATGTGGACCGTCTGTGAGTGAATCGACGAGATGGAAAGACCGGCGCTGCACGGGCAGGGCCTCGTCAATTTTTCCCTGTGTCTTGAGAAGTGCAGCCAGATTAAAAAGAAGCTCCGCGGTCAAGATATTCGCTGTGTCCTGCCGGCTCCGATGCGCGCGGAGAGCCGTTCGAAGGCGCTGCTCGGCTGCCGGGGTATCTCCCAGCTTCCGGAGAATGAATCCGTGAAACATGAGTGCCTGAACGACGGTCGAGTCCGATCGCCCGCGGACGGCACGACGACCGGCTACGACGCGCTCCATCAACGTATCGGCCGCCTCGTATCGACCCTGATCGCGTTCGAGCAGACCGAGTGCCGACATACTCTTGAGTGTGGCCGGGTGGTCGTCGCCCCGCAGACGGGTCCGAAGCCGGACAGACGTCTGTAAAAGGGCTCGAGCCTTCTCAAATTCGCCAAGGCGACGGTAGGTCTGCCCGAGAACGTGCGCCATCTGACCTTTTACGGACGGGTCATCCAGCGTCTCAAGCCTCTTTTGTCCCCGCTCGAGGAGCATACGAACGGACACCGTATCACCGGGTGCCAGATTGGGGTCGGCTGCTTCAAAAAGCCGCACGAGAAAGGCAGATACCTGCTCCGCTTTCTCCGCCTGGCGCTGGGCTGCATTCCGTTCCTGAACGATGACACTGGCAAAGGCGAGGGCGAGACAGATGACCGCCACACCCGTTGCCACGCCCCATCGATTTCGCCGAACGAACTTTCGCGTTCGATATCCCCATGTTGCCGGGCGGGCTTCAATCGGTTCCGCGTCTTGATAACGCTGCAGGTCGCGCCGCATTGCATCTGGAGAGGCATAACGGCGGTCAGGTTCCTTCCGTAGCGCCTTCAGAACGATGGTGTCGAGGTCCCCTTTGAGGCGATGGGCATCGCCTCCTGTCGCTGCTCCCCGCGACGAGGGTGCCTCCGGAGGCGTCTCCAGAATCTCTTTGTCAACCTGACCCCGGCTTTTGTCTCCTTGACCGAACGGCGGAGTACCCGTAAAGAGCTCGTAGGCGAGCACGCCGAGCTGGTAGGTATCGGTGGCAGTTGAGATCTCACGTTCCGTGATTTGCTCTGGCGCCGCATAGGCCGGCGTCATCAGGGCGCGCCCGGTCTGCGTCACAGGTCGCGTTACCGGCAGGTCGCCACCGAGAATTTTGGCGATTCCGAAGTCCAGTAGCTTGACGCGTGGCCCCGTCTCCGTCTCGGTCACGAGCACGTTCGACGGCTTCAGGTCACGGTGAACAATCAGGTTCTGGTGAGCTGCGTAGACAGCAGTGATGACTTGCGTGAGCAAGTCTACCCGCTCGCTCATTGTTAACGCGTTGTCATCCGCATAATCGGTGATGGGCGTACCGTCGACAAACTCCATCACGAGGTATGGACGACCGTCTTCGGTCACCCCTCCATCGATGAGGCCAGCGATGTGCGGATGATCGAGGCTGGCGAGGACCTGTCGCTCCGTCCGGAAGCGCGTCTCCGTATCAGGGGAGACGATGCGCCGGCGAAGGAGCTTTACAGCAACGGGACGCTCGAACGCGCCGTCCGCTCGCTCGGCACGATAGACGACGCCCATTCCACCGGCGCCGATCTCCTCAAGAAGTCGGTAGCGTCCGACGACGGGTTGATTCTCCGCCACCGTTCGTGCACCCAAGCCGACGAATGGAAAAAGGCCTTGTCGGTGGGCGTCGTCGCCCGGTTGGGATGTACCCAGCCAGGCGGCCGCCCCTGCCTCCTCGTCGATTTTCCCATCTCGGAGTGCGTAGTAGAGGCTTTCCACCTCGGACCGGAGTGCCGGCTCCCCCGAGCAGCGACTATCCAGCCATCCCCCTACATCATCCGGGGCCGCATCCAGAAGGTCATTCAGAATCTCCTTCGCACGCTCCCACTGCGTTTCGGTCATTGGATCGGTACGGTGAGACTGGTTACAGCAAACAGACGAACACAGGTTTAGATGCGGAATCAGCCGTGTCTGGTGGCGCTTCCCGAGTTAGCGTCTCGTGACGTTGGTTTACCGCTTGCATGTGCGTCCATCTCTCGGTTCAGCCACGCACGTGCGGTGCGCCAGTCACGATTGACCGTGGACGACGACACACCAAGAACATCGGCGGTCTCTGCGATCGTGTAGCCGCCGAAGAAACGGCACTCGACCACCTTCGCCATCCGCTCATCCTGCTCTGCAAGACGGTTGAGGAGATCATCAACAAGTACGACATCCTCCGGCCCAAGGTCGTCCCGCAGTGTTGCCTGCTCCAGATCGATGCGCGTACGGCTGCCGCCCCGTTTGTCGGCTGTCCGACGCCGGGCGACATCCACCAAAACTTGCCGCATGGCGCGCGCCGCCACGGCATAAAAATGCTGGCGATCCTTCCACTCGACCGCATGATGATCGACGAGCTTCTCGTACGCCTCGTGCACCAGTTCGGTGGTCTGAAACGGGTGATCGTGTCGCTCGCCGTGAAGCTGATTATGCGCGATCCGTCGGAGCTGATCGTACACAGCCTTCATGAGATCATCCAGAGCATCCACGTCGCCACCACCAAGTAGTTGAAGAAGCTCGGTGACATCACGGGATTTATCGCTCATAGAACACCTTGATATGCGCTGTAGACCGTGGACGAATGGACGGGAAGACATCGGTAATTGACAGGTCTTCACCGCTTTCAGCCCCCGCACCGTCCTGCTTAAAGGAGTCATGCGCCGACTGGAGACCTTCATAACGACCTCGTCCAATGGAGAGTCGATGTCTACAAACACCTCGTTACTCCTTCGTACATCAACCTCCCACTACGGCTTCTCGGTATGTTCACAAACCGAGTGGGAGAAGCGATCGCTTTTTCGCGCATTAACCAGAGGCATGTCGCGGTCTACGAACCTGCTTGACAAAGCGCGACCGTGCCGAGGAATGGCCTTTGACCAAGGACGTGATATTCTGCCTCTGGCTTTTGTGATCCGTACGCCCAACAGGAGGCGAAGGCCGTACAGCCTGGACCGATGGATCGGTCATCTCTCACGGAATTATGGATTCGACATCAGATTCCTGTACGTTTAAACTCGACACGCAAGGCACGGGCTGACAACCGATCGACGGCTGCCGCTGCAAAAGCGGTACAGACCACGGGAATCAAGCGACCCGCCTGGTCCCTACCACAGCACGCTTCCCTCACTTCCCCTCTTCCCCTACATGTTCAACCTTACGTCTTCTGTAGCGGTCCGACGCGGCCTCGTACGCGTTGTATGCATCTTGCTTTTTGCTGCCGCCCTCGCCCCCGCGCAAGATGCGTTGGGACAGCGAAGCGAGCGGGCCCTCACCCGGCACGATGTGCGCGACTACATTCGCCTCCGTATCGATATCCATCAGAAGCAGGAGGAGATGAAGGCTAACGCTGATCAATACGACGGCGTGATCCACGCGTTCTTTCAGTGGCAGTCCGAATTTCTTCAGGAGCGAGGCCGCACGCGCAAGAGCTTCGAAGCGCTCGAAGAACGAATCATGCGTGCCGAAACAGCCCTAGAGATGGTTGCCGACTCCGCTGAATACCAGGCCGAACGCGAGCGAGACCTGAAAAGCATCGAGATGTCGAAGCACATGACCGAGTCCGAGAAGGAAGAGATGCGCGCTCAGATGGCACGCATGGACTCGATCCGTCAGGCCCGGCACATCGATCCTACGCGCCGAGACTGGCCGGCGGTGCGCCCGTACGTTGAGGCCCTCGCCCACATGACCGACTACATTGCGCTCAATCGCCCCGACCCGCCCAACCTCGACAACTTCCCTCCGGCGCGTCAATAGTTTCGCCGCTGTCGGCTTTTGCGGGGACGACTTTTTAGACGGTTCGACGGCCCCGCGTCCAGGCTCTCGAACAAAGACGCGTCCGCGGTCAGCGCACGACCGTCAGTTTGGTGGTCTTCACATCGCCGCCGCTCTTGAGCCGCAGGAAGTAGACGCCGCTTGCGAGGTCAGACACGGTGAGCGTGCGCTTGTGCCTGCCGGCTTCGACTCCCGAAGCGACAGAGGCGACGCGGCGTCCGAGCACGTCGTACAGGTCGAGACGGGCCTCTTCGGCCTGCTCCGGGATAGCAAACTCGACGGTGGCGCGCGTCCGGGCCGGATTGGGATAGGTGCCCAGCAGCCGTGCCTCGTTCACCGCTGATCGGTCGATCACAATCGGATCAGACACACTCTTCGAACCGTCAACGTCGATCTGCTGAAGGCGATATGCCACGGAGTCTGCTGCGAACGGAAACGTCGCATCCTCGAAGCGATAGGCCTGCGCCTCCGTCGTGGTGCCGCCGGACGCACGGCTTTCCACAAAGCCTACCTCTCGCCAGGGCCCCATGCCGTCCGATTGCCGCTGGACCCGAAAGCCCGCGTTTCCGGACTCCGACAGGGTGCGCCAGGTCAGACGAACCCCGTCTCCATCGCGCACGCCAGAGAAGTCGGCGAGTTCGACGGGAAGCGGGCTCGACGCACCACCGAGCGTCCACCGGCTGAAGGTGGTAATCCCCGAGAGGGTGACCGTGTTGTCCCCCGTCGATGCCGTACTACGGGAGTCCGCACCTTCCGGCGTCCAGGATGCTCCGCTATCGGTCGACCGAAAGAGCTCCAGGTCCGGCTCTGCGAGGCCATTCAGCTCCGCATCGTGGTAGGTAAACGCGAGCGTCGCATCGAGTCCGCTGCCGCCCTGTGTCGAAGAGACGTCGTAATACCGGCGGATCGACGTGTTGCCGTTCGAGGCGGTTTGCACGGCGTGACCGCGCGTGATGGTGACGTCCCCAAGATCTGTAGAGGCTGTGAGGATCGCTCCCAGGCCCGCGGGATTCGCCGACGCAGGGTTCGAGAGGTCGCGTGTTGCAATGAGGATCCCACCTGCGACGCGGCCCGCGGAGACTTCATTCAGACGAGCCGTCGCGTTGACCCCACCGAGATCCATTTCACCTCCTTCCAGGTCAAGGACAGCACCGTTCTGAACCTGCAGGGTCGCACCACTTTCGACGTTCAGGGTCTGAGCGGTGGCTGGCCGTATGTGAAAGAGACCGAGCGCCAGAATCGTGAGCGCCGTAGAGAGCGTCAGCGACAAGACGGAAGAGACGTGTCGACGCAAAAATTCCATAAGAGCGTTGGGAATGAAAATACAAAAGCTGTTGGACATCGAGATGAGCAGACCGGGCAAATCAGGAGCGGGCCTGGGGAACACGTTCGGTTCGGCGCGACAGGAGGAGACCGCCGATGCCACCAACCGCGCAGGCCAGAAGCATCGCAACGCCCCACGGTCCCATCATTCCAGCTAGGTCCGGCGTCGGCGCCTCGACCTGTTCTTCCAAGGCGTTGAGGCGCTGTTGAATGGCGGCGTTCTCCGCTTTGAGCGCGTCGAGCTGTGACTGCTTCTTCTGAAGTTTGGTCTGGAATCGTCGCTCAAGAGCTGTTTCGTGCCCCATGCCTACAGCGGCCACCACGGTACCGGTACCCTCCGTGGCTTTCTTCGCCCACGCTCGGCCGGCCACGGGACCGTGTTCGTCCATCCGGTATGCTTCCGGCGCGACGGCACGGGCCGTTCCGTCTGCTTGACCGCTGGCAACAAGGAGATCTCCCACGGAGACCGTACCTCGCACCTTCACGGGGACCTGTCCGATGAAGGCCACCGGAACGCGATCGCCGCTGGCGTCCGGCTTGACATTCCCCGTCATCGCCGCCTGGTCGCTCACGATCATGAGTCGGTCTGCACCGTTCGTGTTGAGCTTGACCTGACCGCCGCGAACAGCCACCAGATCTCCAGCTTCAGGACGGGACGCACCTGTGGCGACGGGCAGTTCCTCCGCGAAGTCAGCGCCAGCAGAGGTATAGTTGACACCGCCAGACCCATTGCCCTCGACTGTGCCGACCGTCGTGCCCGACCCGTCGTAGAAGCTAACGTAGGTGACGCCGCTCCCCGGATTCTGCGGTCCCGCCTGCAGACCGAGGACGTCGGGTTTGGAGCCGCTGCTCGTGTTCTCGAAGAGCACCATGTTGGCCTTGGGGCTGTCACCAACGCCCGCGTTGCCCTTATCCTTCGCGACGTAGAGGCGAAGATCTTCCGGATCGGAGGGGCCGACCGCGAGATCGCCATCCCTCTTCAGGACCATAGCATCAGCGCGGCTACCGGAGGATCCGTTACCAGCCACGAGTAAGCTGGCATCGCTTGACGTGTTGGCACTGTTGTATGAACCGATCGAGACAGAGTGATCGGAGGTCGCGATCGTCGACACGCCCATTGCTACGGCAAATTGGCCACTGGCCTCCGTTTCTCTACCAGACGAGAGAGATGCAGTACCACTCGCAGTCGCACGATCTCCCACCGCAAACGCGCCGTACGCGCCGCTTGCCGTCGCATAATTTCCCATTGCAATGGAGCCAAACACGCCGCTGGCGGTCGACGCATTACCGATGGCGAACGCGTGGGACGCACTGGCCGTCGCATGCTGCCCTATTGCGGTGGAAGCAAAGGCGCTAGCCTCGGTGTCGTATCCGACCGCGAAGGAGTGATGCCCAACATTTGATGCATTCCATTCAGAACCGCCGGGATCGGTTATTTCTCCTGCACGGAATGCAGCTTTTGCCGGATACCACATCAGGCGGGTTCCGGCCCCTTCTGCCGGAATCGAATCATTCTCGGTCCCGTCGTCAACGTACGTGCCCGGAATGTAAAACCCTCCGTCAGCGTTGAGCTGGAGACGAGTATCTCCGTTACCGTTTTCAATGGTCGTTGTCGGGGTCTGCCCATAGGCCACGCTCGTCAGAAGCAGCGAAAATGCGAACAGTAGAGTCGCGCGTATAATCGTGCGCATAGTATGGAAGGAGGTGGAAGAAGATTTGCACGCGAAAGACGGAGAGACGGATTTACAGACGGCGTCGCACGAACAATCCTGCACCGAGCAGGCCGACGACGAGGACAGCCAGTAGACCTGTACCAGATTTGGTCAGGCCGGCGAGAAACGAATGACCTGTTTCAGACTCAAGGCGCGCCATCCGTTCTTTCAGATGAGCGAGTTCTTGCTGTTCTTTCTCGACGCGCTGAAGCCGCTGTTCCAGCGAGTCGATGGTTGACTGCTGCTCCTGCATGCCTTTTATGAGGACAGCTGTCAGCTTCGAATACGAAAGAGAGAGATGATCGTCTTCCTTGCCGCTGACAAGTGCAGGAAACTCTTTCTGTACGTCCTGCGCGATCAGACCGATCTGGTCACCGGCGGGATGCGTCGACTGATTTTTAAACTGAAAGCGAACGGGACGAAGCCGCGATAGCTTCTGCAGCGCGCCGTCGCCGAGTGGCTGAATCGACGATTTGAGGCGGCGATCCGAGCTTTCGGTGAGCGAACCACTGATCGTCATATCGCCACTTGGATACAGCACCAGTGCGTCCGACGGCGTGCCCGGAGTGCCGTTTCCGGCCACGAACAGTGGACCCGTGAACGGGTCCGAGTCATCATTTCCCCGGTTTTTGTCGTTACTCGCGCCGATTGTGAGTGAGTTCGCCGTCGCGGCGGTCGTTCGAAGTCCCACTGCTGTCGCAGCGAAGGCCGTGGCACGTGAAAAGTTGCCCATAGCTACCGCCGCCTCAGCCGTTGCCCTCGTTTCTCGGTTCATCGCCACGGAATAGTCACCGCTGGCCGTCGCGAAGCTACCCATCGCTATGGCAGCCTCTCCGCTCGCGCTCGTGATTTCACTTTCGCTCTGACCGGGCCCACCGATCGCAACGGAGTGTTCGCCCGTTGCTTCGGTTCTGTTGCCCGCGGCCATCGAGGCGATGCCACTTGCCTTCGTGTTCACCCCGAACGCAGCAGAATAGTCTCCGACATTGGGCGGATCCCAAAACACATTGTAGTCCGGAGCAATGAGGGGATCGATGTCGAACACCCGTCCGGCTCGAACGGCGGCCTTCGCCGGGTACCACATCAGCCGCGTCCCCTGGCCCGTGGTGGGAATCGAGTCCGCCGGCGTCGCTGACCCAAATGCTCCGGGGACAAGCAAACCTCCGTCAACATTCACCTGCAGACGGGTATCCCCGTTGTCATTCTGGATCGTGGTCACAGGGGATGGACTCTGCGCCTGTGCGGGCACCGAGCAAAGAAGAACGATTGCTAGAACGGCGAGCAGCGGACCGCAAATGGGCCCATCGGTGAGCAGACGACGAGAAGGCAGACGGGTCCCGAGGGAGGTCATAATTGGCAGGCGGAGCAATTCGAAGGAGGTAACGGAGCGGCACCGAAGCGGAACGAGCACGAGCACCATGCCTCACGTAGAGGCTCGCGTTCCACCTGGGTAGCGCCGGGGGCTAGATCGAAGGAGAGCCCTGATCTAGCAAGTACTCCTCCAATGGGTAATGCGTAGCGCCAATCAAACCTCTCCCACTACAAATGTAACGGATCCGTTATCCCATTTTTATCCTTCCTCGTCTTCCATAGAGCCACTCTCGTTATGCACCTCTGCTGTCAGGCAGCCTGCCTTCTCAGAATCTTTGGTGCAGGCAATCACACAGCTCCTTCGGGAAGCTGTGTGCACGCTCGTGACTCGACGCACAGGCTATCAACGACGATTGTCCGTAGGTCTTGCTTACGGATGGACGTTCTTCTTCCTCAGCACGGATGACGGCAAGCGCCTTTGGTGATCAAGCGACCTGGCTCGACAGAGAGAAGAGATGCTAGACTTATCCGAATCTAATCTACTCAGAGCCGTCTTGCTCAGAGTCAGTCGCGAGGCCACAGAAAAGCGCCGAGCTCAAGGTTGAACTCGGCGCGGCGGGAACGACTCTAAATGTGCTGTGGTGCGGTCTCAACTGTTCTTGGCACTGAGCGCCTTCCGCACCAGCGCATCCGCGGACTGCACGCCCGGATCGTCGCGAAGTGCCTTGCGGATCGCGCGCTCGGCGTCCGCGCGGCTGAAGCCTAGCTCACGGAGCGCCTCTAATGCATCGGCCCGAGCGCTCGCGCGGGCTTCCGATCCCCCCGTCAGCGGAGCGCTGCCGTCGAACACATCGAGGTCCTCGAACCGGTCGCGCAGCTCAACGATTAGGCGATCCGCGGTCTTGCGGCCCACACCCGAGATTTCGGTGAGCCGGCTGGAGTCGCCTTCGACCACGTGATCCCGCAGCTCGGTCGGCGTCATCGCGGACAGGGCCGACAATGCGAGTTTCGGCCCAACGCGGGAGACCCCCAGCATCGTCTCGAACACGGCTTTCTCCGCGGTCGAACTGAACCCGTACAGCGCCTCCGCATCCTCGCGCAGGTAGTGGTACGTGTGCAGCTTCACGTCCTCGCCTTTCTTGGGAAGAGAGTCGTACGTCGACGTCGGAATCTGGACTTCATACCCCAGACCATTCACATCGATAATGACGGACTCCGGACTCTTCTCAACGAGGGTGCCAGATACGTAGGCGATCATGTAGGAAAAGGGGCGTGCGGGGAAATGAAGGTGCGTGTGCGTCAGGGTAGGTCGCGCAGTCACGTACGGACAGACGCCGGAAGCGTTGCCGGTAAAGGATCAGGCGCGTTCAGCATGCTGCGAGTGAAGCCGGGACAGAGAACCGTACGAAAAAAGCGCCTGCTGCCGCGAGGGCAACAGGCGCCTGAATTCCGCAGTGCGTCCTGCTCAAAACGACCATTTCGCACTTCGACTTTCGACCTTCCAATTTGCTACGCCGTTTGTCCGGCTTCGACGTCTTCCAACTGGAGGCCCTGAAGCCCCATTGCGTCGTACGTCGCTCCTTCGAAGGCGGGATTCGTGGACTGCAGTTCGTCCATGATCTGCTTCGGCCCCTTCTCGTAGTCCATCTCGGATCCGAGGCGGCGAGCAATCTCCGGGAGGCTCTCCCAGCCGGGCTTGCAATTCACCCGATTGCTCTCATTGTGCCAGCGGTCGAACGGCGTGCCGTGTTCATCTTCGCGGCTCTTGCCCATCTCGAGCATCAGCGTCCGGTTGACGCCCTGGATTTCCTTCGCCGGGCGCACGCGCTGAGCGCGACCATTCTGGTTGATGTAGGTGCCAACCGTTTCGACAACCATGGCCGCCGGGATCGCTACGTTCGTTGCCGGCAGCGTCTCGTTCGTCGTGTTGTAGTAATGGAGGATGACGTCGACATCCGCAAGCTCGTCGACCGAGCAGAGCCCCGAGCCGACGAGATCATCTTCGAGAACATAGACCGCATCGTACTCGCCATTCGCCAGTTGCGTGCCGAGCAGCTCCGTATCGACAGCCGTCATTCCGAGGCGTTCACAACCCTGAGCGTTTGGCGTCTTGTCATCCGTGATGAGCCAGTCGTCGCCGGCGCCTTTTTCGACGTGCGGAATATACTGCGGCGTATCGACGCCGAGCGCCTCCGCGAGCTGAACCAGCAGATAGTTGTCCTCGACTGTGGCGTTGGCCGAGCCAAGCAACAGCGTGCGCTCCGGATCGGCTTGGCCGAGCATGGCCGCTGCGCGTGCGTAGGCCTGTTGCCAGGACACCGACTGTAGCTCGCCCTCCTGACGCACTTCCGGCCCTTCGGGACGATCCTCGTTGAAGCGATCGTAGATGAGGCGGTCTTCATCCGGCAGCCAGTACTCGTTGACGTTCAGGTTCTGGCGAGGCGTAATGCGCAGCACCAGGTTGTCGCGGACCCAGTAGTGGCAGTTGGCACCCGTCGCGTTCGTCGTCACAATGGACGGCGTCGAACTCATCTCCCAAATCCGCGCCTTAAAGCGGAAATCCGTCGCGGTAAGCGCGCCGACCGGGCAGATATCGATCGTGTTCATCGAGTACGGATCGTCGAACTCTTCGCCCGGAGCCGTAACCGGGTAGTTCTTGACGCCGCGCTGGTTGATCGTCAGCTGGCAAGAGCCCGAGACCTCTTCGGTAAAGCGCGTGCAGCGCGTGCAGTTGATGCAACGCTCCGCATCGAGCGTGACGCGCGGACCGAGCTTGACGCGCTTGGGCTTGTGGACCTTGCGGAATTCAAAGCGCGACCCTTCGGGGCCGTACTTGTACGCCTGAATCTGCAGCGGACAGTGCCCGGCCTGGTCGCAGATGGGGCAATCGAGCGGGTGGTTGATCAGGAGAAACTCGAGCGTGTCCTTTTGCGCCTCCTCGACCTCCTCGTTGCTCCGCTGGGTCTTGACGACCATCCCGTCCTGCACATCAACCGTGCAGCTGGCCTGCATCTTGGGGAAGAACTGGATGACCGGCTCCCCGTTTTCGTCTGTTTCGACCTCTCCCGTGGAGCGGTCTTTCTTCGGCATGCCAACCTTCACCAGGCACTGGCGGCAGTTGGCCGGGATCGACATCGCCGGGTGGTAGCAGAAGTGCGGCAACTCGATGCCCTGGTCCAGACAGAACTGGAGCAGCTTGTGCTCCCCTTCATACTCGTACGTCGTTCCGTCGATGGTTACGGTAGGCATAGTCGGTCCAGTCGGTTCGTTGTGCCGGGACAATGCCCCAGCCGGGGTCGATAATGTGGGATACGGTAACGTACGGCAGAGACGGGTTAACGCTCCACCATTTCGTTACGGATTCAAAGGATGTTCCGTTTTTCCAGGCGTTGCAACTGCCGGTTCCGTCTCGCACCGTGCGTTCCGTTCGGAACGAAAAGCAGTGCGAATGCGCGGGCTAACGATCAGTTAAGGCGATACCTCGGGCGGCGATCTGAACCTCAACGCTGTCGGGGCGCGGCGCACCGTCGGCCTCGTAATGATCGCGTTCCCGTTCGGGGAGTGTGTGAACACGCACTGTGCCCTTCACGACCGCGGTACCCGTCGCCTCGGTCGGAAGTGTGAACGCGTATCCGCCGCTATCACGGTGCGGGACAAACACACGAACCGGCGGCTTATCGCCAGCATCCATGGCCATCCAGCACCCTTTCTTCTGACATACCTGTGCGATACGGCCCCGCGTGGTCACGGACTCACCGTCGTACGCGGTGGGTCGTTCTGCGATGCTCGCAACATCCACCGCCGCATCCGGGTCAACGCTCTCACCGAACGTTTTGTCCACAGGGATCGGCCCCGGGTCGTCCGGATCCGTCGCCTCCGGTTCACTCCGGCAGCCAGCAAGCACCAGTAATACCGACACCGTCAGGATCGTAGCATACAGGCCAGAGGCAACACGAAGCTTCATCAGCGAATACCGGTCGAGTGGAATTGTCGGTCGAGTCTCTCGTGCATCGCTGTGATAGAACAGCACGTAGAGTCCGCTATCAACGTCAGTTACGCTTCGGTCGCGGGTGCAGCACTTTCCGTTCCGGACGACACATCCGCGCTGACCGGGTGAACGGACGCTTTGCACTTCGCTTCAAACTCTTCGCGGAAGCGCTTGAGCGTGTATTGCACCGGCCACGCGGCGGCATCAGCGAAGGCGCAGATCGTCCGGCCTTCCATCTGCCCGCAGAGATCGAGCAGCAGGTCGAGGTCGCGCATCTGCCCTTCGCCCTCATCGATCCGCGTCACGATATTCTCCAGCCAGCCCGTTCCTTCACGGCACGGCGTGCACTGCCCGCAGCTCTCGTGCGAGTAGAAATGGGTCACACGGCGCAGGTAGGACACCATGTCGGTATCCTCGTCGAGCACGAGCATGCCAGCCGTACCCATCATCGATCCGGCTTCTCGAAGGCTCTCAGCGTCCATCGTCACGCCGTCGCACTGATCCGCGCGAAGGGGCGGCGTCGAGCTTCCGCCCGGGACCAGAGCCTTGAACTTCTTGCCGTTGCGCATCCCGCCGCAGACCTCATCGATGAGGTCGGAGATCAGCATGCCGGTCGGGTATTCGTAGACGCCCGGCCGGTTGACGTGACCACTGATACCGTACAGCACCGGTCCCGGGTGCTTCTCCGCACCGGTGTTGGCGAACCAGTCCGCGCCCTTCTCGATGATGAGCGGGACGCAGGCGAGCGTTTCGACGTTGTTGATCGTCGTCGGCTTGCTCCACGCGCCAACCTGTGCGGGGAACGGGGGCTTGTAGCGAGGATAGCCACGCTTGCCTTCGAGCGAGTTCAGCAGGCTGGTCTCCTCGCCGCAGATGTACGCACCGGCGCCCTTGTGGATGACGATGTCCATGGAGAAGTCTGTCCCCATGATGTTGTCGCCAACCAGGTTCTGGTCGTAGAGCTTCTCCAGTTCCTTCTCCATGTGCTGGATCCAGTCGGCGTACTCGCCGCGGACGTACACGTAGCAGGCGTCGATCGACATGGCGTACCCCGCAATCAGGATGCCCTCAAACATGAGGTGCGGGTTGTACTCCATGAGCTGCCGGTCCTTGAACGTGCCCGGCTCGCTCTCGTCCGCATTACAGGCGAGGTAGCGGGGGCGATCGTCGGGCTCCGGCATAAAGCTCCACTTCATGCCCGTGGAGAAGCCGGCGCCACCGCGACCGCGGAGACCGGATTCCTTGACCGCATTGGTGACATCGCCCGGCTCGATCGCTTTCTCCTCAAGAACCTTGCGGAGACGGTCGTAGCCGCCCTCGTTTTTGTAGACCTCCAGCTTGTGCAGGTCACGGACTGGGGGCAGGAGGACGCGTTCGTAATTGCGCCAGTCCCCGGCTTTTGATTGCGGACTCCCGTTGGTGGCTTCCATGGATCAGAGGTTGAGTCTCGGGTGGGGAATGTCGGTAAAGGTCGGAAGGTCGGTGTGGCCGTCGTCCCGCTAGGTCAGGCTGCGGTGTCCGCAGTGTCGGCCGGGGTGGAATTAGGGGGCGCTGGCAGGTCGGCGAGGACGCTGTAGCAGAGTCGCTTCTTGCGCCAGTCGATGTACACGTAGGCGGCAATGGCCATGTGAACCGCGGCAATAGCACAGGCCGCTGCAATCACGCCGATGAGTTCGATCGGTTCGAGGTTGTTTACGCGGCGAAAGAACTCGTAGAGCCCTGCGGTCGGGAGCACGACGGACATCACCGTCATGATGATGCCGAGCGCGTACACGTACGTCTTGCTGTCCTCCAGCGACCGGAAGCGTCTCTTAGCGTAGGGTACGTCGCCCCCACGAAGTCGGTCGGCCGTGTCTTCATCCGCCCCCAGCGCATCGACCAATCTCACGCGTGCTGATGCGCAGTCGTCGAGGTCAGGTGCACCCGAAGGATCGGAGAATGCGCCAGCGTCAGATGCGTCCATGAGCATACCGGATCAGGTACGGCGACGGCGTCGGTGTCTACTTGATCGCTTCCGAGCGCGGCTGCGTCTTGTACGTCTCCGTCGTCTCAGCATCGGAACGGCGGTTGCCGCCCATCTCGTCTTCGTCCTGCGGCAGGGTTACAGACGTAAACTTCGGCATCTCGCCTTTCTTCAGTTTGTCCACCAGTTCGTCCACCTTTTCCTTCGTGAGGTTGTGGACGTACGGGCCGTTCGTGACCTGCATCATCGGGGCGGAACCGCAGCAGCCGAGGCATTCGACCTCCTGCAGCGTGAACATGCCGTCGTCGGTCGTTTCGCCGGCGTGGATGTCCAGTTTCTCCTCCAGGTAGTGGAGAATGTCGTAGCCACCGGTAAACTGGCAGGTGAAGCACGTGCAGACGTCAAGGACGAATTTGCCCTGCTCCTCCTTGTAGTACTGCGTGTAGAACGTGGCAACGCCGAATGCCTTCGAGAACGGCATGTCGAGCGTGTCCGCGCAGAGCTGGATCACCTCCGGCGGGAGGAAACCAAACTTCTCCTGCGCGATCCAGAGAACCCGCATAATCGCCGCGTCCGGCTCCGGGTACTGGGCCTTGTAGCGATCGATCTGCTCTTTCTCCTCATCCGTCCAGACGAGCTCGTCTTCAGAAAAGACGGGATCTGGATTCTGGTCCGGAAGCTCGACGACCGGCCGCTGAATGTCGAATTGACTCATGTTGTACGCGCGAAGGTTGGGAAGAACGAATGTGTGAACGTGTGAACGTGAAGGCCCTCCACTCCTTCAGACACTCACACATGCGGACTTATTTGTCGGCTTCGCCCATCACGGGGTCAATCGAGCCGATAATGACGACGGTATCTGCGACGAGGGAGCCCTCCATAATGTACTCCATGCCCTGCAGGTTGGTAAACGAGGGCGCATTGATCCGTACGCGGAAGGGGCGGCCGGTGCCGTCGCTCGTCAGGTAAAAGCCGAGTTCGCCTTTCGGACTCTCGACCGCGTGGTACGCGTTGGCCCCCTTCGGCGCCTGCGTGCCCACATCGGTGTACATGAAGTCGTGAATCATGCCTTCCATCGAGTAATAAACCTCGTCCTTCGATGGATACGCCTGCTTGGCGTCGTCGGCGCGGACCGGGCCCTCCGGCATCCGGTCGAGGCACTGCTCGATGATTCGAATGCTCTGCTCCATCTCCTCCAGGCGGAGGAAGTACCGGGCGAGGCAATCGCCTTCCTCGCGGATCGGGATGGTGAAGTCGACTTCGTCGTACTTGAGGTACGGCTCGAAGCGGCGAATGTCGTACTCAACGCCGGAGCCGCGCAGGTTCGGCCCGGTCATACCAAGCTCGATGGCCTCCTCCTTCGTGATCCGGCCGACGTCCTTATTCCGCTCGATCCAGATGCGGTTTCGGTTCAGGAATTTCTGCCAGCGGGCGAGCTCCTCCTTGAAGCTGTCGCAGAAGGCGCGGATAAGCTCGAACGAACGCGGCGTCAAATCCGACGCCACCCCGCCAATGCGAGAGTGGCTGACGGTAAACCGTGCACCGGCAACCTCGTCAAAGATCGAGTAGATGTCCTCCCGCTGCTGGAAGGTCCAGAGGAAGCCGGACACCGCGCCCGCGTCCATCAGACCCACACCGAGCCAGAGGCAGTGCGACGAGATTCGCGCCAGCTCGCACATGATCATGCGAATCCATTCGGCGCGCTCCGGGATTTCGATGCCCGCGAGTTTCTCCACCGCCAGGCACCAGGCGACGTTGTTGGAGTAGGGCGACAGGTAGTCCATGCGGTCGGTGTACGGCATGAACTCCTGATACGTCTTCGACTCGGCCAGCTTCTCGATCCCGCGGTGCAGGTAGCCGATGTCGAGGACCGCCTTCTCGATGGTTTCGCCGTCGAGCTTGACGACGCAGCGGAGCACACCGTGGGTGGCCGGGTGCTGCGGTCCCATGTTGAGGATCATCTCGTGCTCGAGCGGATCGACCTCCGACCATTCGGTCGCGGCCATCCCACCGTCACCCTCCGCCGCGCGTTTTTCCTCGATCCACGCGTGCTTGGCGTCGAGGCGCTCGTAGATCTTCTCGTTATGCTTCGGCCAGAAGCGGAACTTGTCGCCGAAGTCGAGACCGGGAAATTGAGGGGCCGTGGCCATGGGGAGTTGCTATTGGCGTGTGGTGCGTTTCAACGCTCAGACGGTAGCGCGTCTCGAACGTTCGTTATTCGTTATCCGTGTCGTCGGCGTAGTCCGACTTCGGCTCCAGGTAACTTTTCGTGGGCTTCGAGCCGTGTGCTGCGGCGAAGGGGTCCATCGTGAGCTCGCCCTCCGGCGTCTGCGGTGGAAGCGGAAGCGAACCCGGAACGCCGAGAAGCGGAAATTCCTTGCGGAGTGGGTGATACTCGAAGTCCTCCGGCATGTACATGCGCCGCAGGTCCGGATGCCCGTCGAATTTGATGCCGAGCATGTCGTAGGCTTCGCGCTCGTTCCAGTTCGCGGCGCGGTACACCTGCGTGACGCTCGGCACGCTCAGATCGTCCTCCTCGATGCGGATCTTGACACGAATTCGTTTGCCACGCTCCAGCGAGACGAGGTTGTAGAACATCTCGTAGCGCTCGTCCTCGGTGAAGCGGTCGATGCCGCCACAATCGGAGAAGTAGTTAAACCCCAGATCGTCGCGGAGGAACTGGCAGACCTCGCGTATTTTCTCCTTCTCAACGAAGACCGTGTCTTCGCCCGCGTAGGTTTCCACGTTCCAGACGACATCGCCAAACTCGTCGACGAGGGCCTTGATGACGTCCGGGATCCGGGTTGCCCCCTTGGCATGTGGATTCGACTCCGAGTCGTCGGCCCGGGCCTCATCCATCGGGGTGTAGTAGAACTTCAGCGCTTCGTGCTCGCGCTTCTCTTGTTTCGGCTGTGCGTTGCGTTCGTCGTCGCGCATGAACGGGTGCGGGCGCGAATGGAAAATGGTGCGAAAGGGGGCAGCGTCGGATCCGCTGTGCTACGCCTTCATCGGCGCCGTTTTCGACTTGCGGGTCGCGTCGTCGGCTTTGGCACCGGGCGCTTCTACGATGAAATTCGGCGTCTTCGGCTTCTCAAGCTGACCGGGGAACTTGCTGCTGTTCTCGTGCACGATCGGTGCGCGCTCGACCAGCGGGCCGTCGGTGTAATCCTGCAGCACCGAGTACTCGTTACGGATTTTCTCCTGGATGTCCATTAGTGCGTGCAGGACGGCTTCCGGCCGCGGCGGAC
Organism: Longibacter salinarum; assembly: GCF_002554795.1. Taxonomy (NCBI): domain Bacteria; kingdom Pseudomonadati; phylum Rhodothermota; class Rhodothermia; order Rhodothermales; family Salisaetaceae; genus Longibacter; species Longibacter salinarum. Next base: position 218,044 of record NZ_PDEQ01000005.1, read on the forward strand.
ATCCGGGGATGTAGACATCGACCGGCAGGAAGTTGTCGATACCCTGAACGACGCCGTAGCAGCGGTGCATCCCGCCCGTCGACGCGCAGGCTCCCATCGCGATGCACCACTTCGGATCCGGCATCTGGTCCCAGACGCGGCGGATCGCGTGGCTCATTTTGTAGGAGCACCAGCCGGCGACGATCATCAGGTCGGCCTGACGGGGAGAGAACCGCATGGCCTCACTCCCGAAGCGTGCCGCATCGTACTTCGGTCCGGCAAACGCCATCATCTCGATCGCGCAACAGGCCAACCCCATAGGCATCGGCATCAGCGAGTTGGAGCGCGCCCAGTTGAGAACCGCATCGACGCGTGTGGTGAAAAAGCCCTCACCACCGGACGGAGTCATTCCAGCCATGATAATATCTGCATTGGTGTAAATATCGGCGCCTGCTTGTACGACACCGCATGACCCGAAGATGCATGAGCAGGTCGAATTCGGGGCAACCGTGCGATGCGTTCGGTTCCCGGCGGACGGGCCGGGTGCGGCGATGAAAATCTCGGCGTGGGGGGTGAAAGCGAAGGGGGCGCCGTTGGAAAACGAGGGGATCCGTTGCGCCAGACCGCTTCCGGCCCTGAGCACTGCTGGTATGGTCAGTGCCGTTTCCCTGTTTCAGCCAAGAGTGAAACGAGATCGGCCATTACACGGCCTATTCACGGACTGCTGCCGATCCGGGCGGCCGTAAGACGCGCCGGCCTTCCGCCTACTGCTCGAAGTCCAGCCCACCTTTCTTGATATCGTAGACGAGCCCGATCGCGAGGATGGCCGCAAAGATCGTAACGACAATCATCACGCCGAGGGCTGCTCCACCTGCGATGAAGTCGTGGAAACTCACCGCCCACGGATACATGAAGACGACCTCGACGTCAAAGACGATAAAAATCATTGCGACGAGGTAAAACTTCACGGAGTACCGTTCGCGGGCACTGCCGATCGGATCCATCCCACTCTCATACGGCGACTGCTTGATGCGATTGGGACGCTTCGGCCCCACGAGCTCGGCCGCCTTCAGCAGTGTGAGGGCGAGGCCGGTGGCAATCGCAATGGTGATGTACAGCGGGATGAAATCTCCAAACATGACTCGGAGCGGGCAGAAAACCAGGAAGGTCCATCGGATAATCGCACCCATCGTGCGCCCCGCCCAGTCAGGCAGGATCGGAGCAGGCGTTCCGTGACGCAAGGATGCGATAGGCAGGTATGCATGGTACGCATCTGCTTCCACGGGTGCAAAAGCCGCACCTCTCTGCATTCCGAAGAGCACATGAAATGGGAGTCTGGCAATGCGAAGGGCTAAGTGCGAAAAGGAGAATGTGAATGGTCGATTGTGGATTGAGGATAGTGAATTGGACCGATCTTTCGGGCGTGATGCAGTCCTCCGCCTCCGGAGTCTTGATTGTTTGTCGTCGGTGGTTCGTGGTCTATGGGATTGGCTTCTAAGCGCGCAGATACGTTTGAACGTTTGCCACCCGATCGTGCCTCCACCAGATCGCCGTAACTCTCAATCCCTAATCCGCAATCCCAAATACGTAATCCTCAATCCTTAATCCGTAACCCCTAACCCAAAATCCCCAATCCTTAATTCGCAATCCCCAACGTCTCAACGAATCAACGTTCTAACGTTGTAACGCAAAAATGCCAGGCCCGACCGGGGCACCCCCGACCGGACCTGGCAATCCCTTCGCACTTCAAATTTCGCACTTCGCACTAGAAGCTGTATTGCATCCGGCCGAAGACGGCCAGGCCGAGCTCCGGTGCACCGGCGAATTCTCTGTGCTCATTGTTGAGGATATTCTTGCCTGTGACGTCGACGCGCAGACCCGGGATCGACTGCACCTTGTAGCCCATGCGGGCGTCGAGCAGGAAATACGAGTCCACGGACCCGACGTACGGTCCGGTTTCCACCGGGAAGCCTTCGACGTAGTTACCGGTCATCCCAAACGAGAAGCCGTTGTCGAAGCGGTAATCGAACCCGCTCTTGAATTTGAACGCCGGAGCATTGAGCGCGAGGCTCAACGACGTGTTGGTCTCGTCGAGCTCTTCGTTGTCGAAGAAGTCATCGCTCAGGAACGACGTGTTCGCGAAAATGGCGAACGCATCCGTTGCCTGCAGTGTCACGGAGATATCGGTACCGTAGTACGACACCTCACCGAAGTTGCGGTAGCTGAGGAAGCCACCCACCTCATTGCCCGCACCGCCGCCGGGAAGGACTTCCTGATCCGGTTGGATGATGCCGGTCGGCGTGTCACCCAAACCATTTCCAACGACCCCACCCAGAAGGTCGGCAACGTCCCCGGGAGCAAGGCCACTATTCGCCAAATCGTTTAGTAGGCTTTGCACCGTACCATCGCTCGTCGTGCCAAAAATCTCATCCAGTTCGCCGGCAACATCAGCCGTCAGTCCCTGTGCCTGCAGGTACGCGAGCGGGCTTTCGATCACCAGCGGACCGACGAAGTCTTTTTTCGTCTCGTAGTACCCGTCGATCTGCACGATGAGTCGATCAGAGACAATACCCTTGTAGCCGACCTCAAAGGTCTGCGTCGTCGTCTGTTCAATCGGAGCGATATCAACCGGCCCATCGACGACCGAGTAGCCCTGTGCACTGGCATCCGGAATTCCAAACACTACGGCCTCGCCGTTTTCGTTCACCGTGCGACCGCCGAAGAAGCCAAGTCGGTTGGGCTCCTGGGCCATGTAGCCGAAGAGCGATCCGAGAAGACCAATTTGCTGTGACGTCAGACCCGCACCGGATAGCTGTTGCTGCACTCCCTGTGTAAACTGCCCCGTCTGCGGATTCAGGGATCCCTGCGCAACTGCAGCATAATACGGCAGGAGAGGCAGATTATTCACGTCCAGATTCAGCCCGAAGAATCCCTGAACTGGAAACGAGTACTTGATCTCATTCGACTGGCGGAAATTGTCGAACGTGTACCCGTCTGCCGCGCCGAGCCCCCGGAAAACAAGGTCAAACCCACCGGGCAGCGGCTGCCGCTGTGCTTCTACGTCGAGGAAAAGCGAGTTGGTACCGGGCGAGGAAAACGAACGGTTGTAGCTTCCTCGCAACGTGTTCGTCGGCGTCGCCTTGTAGACCAGCGCGACACGCGGCGACAGTTGCACCTCCTCCACCACGTTGTTGTAATCGGCGCGAGCGGCGAGCGTGAGTGCAAATTTCTCGCTCAGATCCGTCGTCGTCTGCGTATATGCGCCGTACTCCTGAATCAGATCGTCGTCTTCGTTTCGCCCGACGATCTGACTGTTCGTTCGCGGCACCGTGATGTCACTGTCGGCACCAATAATAACCTGCGTGCTGATCGATGAGGCGCTGAAGTCATACTGAATCTGGTTGTTATACTGCACGCTCTGGTCGCGCACCAGGTTGCCGCCACCGTACACGTAGGTGTCGGGGCCGCCGTCGTTGACGTTGATGTACGACTGCGCGAAGAGCCCGCCCGACTGTACGCGCAACTGGCCATAGTAGTAGCCGAATCCTTCCGCCTGCAGCGTACCGATCCCGGACTGCACAGCACCCGTCAGTTCGGCGTAGCCACCATTGAGCGAGATCGTCGTATTGTCGCCCGGCTGGTACTGCAGCAGGCCGTTCACATTGACCTTGCTGTAGATGTCCTCGCGACGGAGCCGGGCTGCGTCTGCCTGACCGTCGCCATCCGTATCGATGCGATCGAAGCTGCGCCCCTCGAGTGCCGGATCATCCAGGTCCTGGTACACGCGGTAGCGGGAAATCTCGAGCGAGTCTGGGCGATCGTTGATGTCAAGCTCCCAGTCCTCGGCGCGGGCGTACTGCCCCGTGACCTTATAGCCCCAGTTATCGCTGAACGTACCGGCGTGGCGGAACTGCCCCCCGAAGAACTGACGCGACCCACCCGATACCGCGACGGTCGTGCCGGGATAGTTGAACGGGTCCTTCGTGAAGTAGTGAATCACGCCGCTGTCGACGCCTGGTCCGTACAGCGCTGACCCCGGTCCGCGCACGACCTCCACGCGCTCGACGTCGACCGTCATATTGGGCATGATGCTGTGCACGTTCACGCCGAGCGAGGGAACCGACGCCTGCCGATAGTCGGTCAGCACGAACGCGGAGCCGCTGAACGCCTCGTTGAATCCACGAAGCACCACCTCGCGCCGGTCGATGCCGGTCTGCGCCATGTCGACACCTGGCGTGGCGCGGAGCACTTCCACCGACGAGGTCGACACCGTCGCCTCGATCTCATCCGGCTGCAGCACCGAAATAGAGGCCGGCGCATCCAGTATCTTCTCCTGACGACGCGACGCCGAGACGACGACCTGATCCAGGCTGGCCGTCTGAATCTTGAGCGCCACAGCGAGCTCGGCCATCTCGCCCTCTTCGACTGTCACCGGCAGCTCCTGCGACTGGTAGCCCACGAAACGAAACTCCACCAGGTACCGACCGGGATCGATACCGGAGATCGAGTAGGTGCCATCGGGATTGGTGGCGGTGCCGCGGACGATGTCGGGCGAACCTTCTGCTCGAACGGCAATGTTGGCGCCAACCAGCGGCGATCGGTCGTCGGCGTCACGAACCATGCCCTCGATTCCGGTTTGCTGGGCATAAGCGATGTCAGGGGCACCGGCCATCCAGAGGAGCAGCACCAACGCTGCGAGCCACGGGGGGACGAAGGGGGTCAAACTCACGCGTGCGTTCATGTTTGCTAGTATCGAGGGGTCAATCAACGAATCCGGATTGTGGAGAAAAGCGCTTCCTGCTGACGTTTCGATTCGGAAATATCGCTACAGGAAACGGGCAGACGTGGGTATGTAGGGAAGCGAATGAAATGCGTAATTCACCATGCGACCGCACGACACAATCTTAGTGACGGCGACAACTCTATGTACGAAATGAGAACTCCACAATCAAAGAAACGTGAAGATTCTCCCGGTGTCCGAGCACGACCACCATTCGTTTTGCCACGATGATGGGCGTTTAGATGGAGCACGGATGAACACGATCAAGCTTTGAGGGATCCAGGTCGCCCGTAAAGGTGTGGAGGATCAACCCGGGTCTTTCTGGACCATTCTCTAAAAGAAAGGCCCCCCGGAAATGAACACACTGGATAGCGCCACAGAGGACCGCTCCCGCCACGCGATAAAGTTCCTTCCCAACCCAGCGCCGAGGGTCGATTCGTTTTGTCATTGCCAACGGCGCACGCTGCTTTTCACCGAACCGGCAACGTACGTCGGAGCAGCCGAACGACGTTGCCGCCCATAATCCGACGGATTTCGCTTTCGGAAAACCCTTCTTCCAGTAATGCGTCCGTCAATACAGAGAGTCCGCCCGCATCGAATGGGGGAGTGACCGTCCCATCGAAGTCGCTTCCGAGGGCGACATGCTCCACGCCGACGAGATCGGCAACATGACGCATTGCTCGCGCAATCGCAGATGGATCGGTGCTGCACACGACCGACGGCCACGTCCCGACGCCAATCACACCATCTCGGGCGGCGATGGCGCGAATCTGCCGATCCGACAGGTTGCGCGGCGTATCGCACGTGGCACGGACGCCGGTATGTGACACAACAACCGGGCGATCGGTCATCGCCAGAACCTCGTCGATCACCTCTGTCGAGGCATGCGCCAGGTCGATGAGAAGCTTCCGCTCCTCCAGCCTCCGCACGACCGAGCGGCCGAACGGCGTCAGTCCTCCCTTCTCCATTCCGGTCGCCGATCCGCCAAGTCCATTGTCGTGCAGGTGAAGCAGGCCCATCATCCGGAAGCCGGCATCGGCCAGCACGTCCACGTTGTCGATATCTCCCTCCAGCGCGTGCAATCCCTCGATCGCGAGGATACCAGCAACCCGGTTCGGCTCATCAACCCGGGCCATCATGGCGTTCTCCAGATCTGCCTGCGTGCGAACGATGGTGAGCTTATCGCCAGAGCGGTCGGCAAAGTCATGCAGGCGCTTGGACTGATAGAGCGCGCGCTGCAGTAGACTCGTCCACGTCCCGATCGGCCACCGCTGGGCGGCCACGAGGTAGGTGATTTGATCCGAATCGGACGGCGTGCCCTGGTAGCTTCCCGTCGGCACCTTCGTCACGACCGAAAAGGTCTGGAGTCCGACATTTCCGGTTTGAAGCCGATCCAGATCTGAGTGGCCCCGCTCGTACGACGACAGCAGATCTCGATTCCAGAGTAGAAAATCGTTGTGGAGGTCCGCCACCATGAGACGCTCGTGCAATGCCTTACCGGCATCCGACGCCCGAAACGGTGGCTCAACACTTGTATCGTTGTACCGCGCATCGACGAGCGGCGCGACGACGAAGAAAAACCCGATGACAGCCAGAAGCAGAAGGACGGAAACGACGTACGCAGCAACTCGAAGCATAGACATTTTTCGGCATCGTCCGGGGCTCACGCGAAAACGAGTGGTTTCGCGAACATACCGCTTCTTTTCCTGAATTGCAGGTGTTGTACCACATCGACCCGTTAGTTCTGCATCGCCAGATCTGAAAGTGTCAGTCGACGAAGGGTGTAATACTCGACCCAGAAATTACGGAGCGTTTGCGCATATGCGCGCCGGGCCTGGTCTTTCTCACGCTGCGCGTTGAACAGGTCCGTGATGCTGATTTTACCGACCGTGTAGCGATTCCGAGACACCTCAAATCGGCGGCGCGCGACGGTCGCCGCCCGTTCCGCCGTCTGCACCTGATCGCGAAGCTGCTTCACGCGGAGCACCTGGAAGTACACCTCGTCCTCCAGCTCCTCGCGCTTCCGTTCGTTATCGATGCGCGTGCGCTCCAGCTCAGCCTCCGCCGCTTCCACGCCCTCGCTGCCCCGCCCCCAGCGGTACAGCGGCATGCGAAAACTGATGCCGAATTGCTGCTGATCCAGCGGATTCCGGTACGCATCGTCAAGGGATGGCGCCGACTGGTTGAGCCCGTATCGCGCGATGAGCGTTGCCGAGAATCCGGTGCGTCCCTTCGCCTCGGCGACGTCGCTCTGCGCCAGCACCATCCCCCGTTCGAGTTCGGCGAAATCCGGGCGTCGTGAGCGTGCCCGCTCCACGGCCACGTCCGGCGAAATCTCAACCGGGGGCAATTTTTCGGGCGGCCGAGCATGTGCTAGACTTCGCGCCTCCCTTCCAAGCGTGCGCTGAAGAGCCTGACGCGCCTGCTCGAGCTCGATCTGAGCCTCCTGCCGGGCGGTCTTCGCATTCAGCAACTCCAGCTCCGTCTGTAGCAGCTCGTTCTCGGCAATGCGTCCGATGTCGAATCGTCCCTGCGACAGCGTGTAGATCGTGTCGTTGACCGCCACGTTGAAGTCCGCAATCTCTGCGTTGATTTGCGCGATGTAGAGCGCGAAGTAGCGGTCGGCCGTGGTCACGGCTACGCGAGCGAGATCCTCATTGAGCGTCTTATTCGCGACCTCAAGCTGGAGCGGAGCGAGGCGGCGACCCCAGCGGTCGCTATTGTACTGAAAAAGCGGTTGCTCCAACCCAATCGAGAATGGCGATGTCTGCCACTGCTGGAAATTGGCACGGTCCCCAAACTGATTTACGCGGCTGAGCCCGGACCGAACGTTGATTTCCGTTCCGGTCCACGGGAGGACCTGCTCCAGGCTCAGGTTTGCTCTCGAAAAAGTCCGGCTCTGCTCAACGTAGCGGACGGAACCATCATCCTGAACGACGTCCGTAATGGATCGCTCAAGTCCCGGTGCGCTTCCGGTTAACGCAAGTGACGGAAGATAGGCAGCCTGCGTCGCGTTGAATTGCGCTTCATCTGATCGGTATGCCAGTCGAGCCGAGGCGGCAGCGGGGCTCTCCGACTGTGCGCGGGCGATGGCCGCCTGCAGCGAAAGGGAGTCGGACGATGCCGGACGTATCTCCGAGCGGAGGGAGGGCTGCTGTGCCCACCCGTTCACTACGCCGGGGAGAAGACAGACGAAGATGAGAACAGACACTCTCATATGAACCGGGACGAAGCGAATACGGGTAAACACGGGACGTTCGGGCATGCGCGGATGGTTTCGCGTGCCGACGTATTATTCGTGGCGAAGAGCGACCACCGGGTCACGCTCCGCGGCCCGCTTGGCAGGCAAGTAGCCGAACAGGAGCCCGACGCCAGCAGACACCACGAAGGCGAGAAGCACCGCGGGTAGCGTTACGATCGTCGGGATGTCGGTCGCAGCCTCGATGCCAACGCTAATAGCGATTCCGAGGCAAATGCCCACCACGCCGCCAATGCTCGAAATCGACAGCGCCTCGACCACGAACTGAACCGTGATATCCCACTGCGTCGCCCCGACGGCCCGACGAACTCCGATCTCACGGATGCGCTCCATCACCGACGCCAGCATGATGTTCATGATGCCGATGCCACCGACGATGAGCGAAATCGACGCAATGGCGGCGAGGACAACGTTGAAAACGGTTTGCGTGCGACGCTCCTGGGCAAGTAGTTGCTCGGGGACGACGACCTGGTAGTCGACGACATCATTGTGCCTTCGCTTCAACATACGATCGACCACCTCCGCTACAGGGCGAACGTATCCCGATCCCGCCGTGCGGACAACCAGCCGGTCGATCTGATGGCCGACCTCCATCTCCGCCCCTCGGTAGCCGCGCCGTTGCGCGAAACGGGTCGAGTTGGCATCGCGAGCGGCCGCCTCAAGATCGCGACGACTCAGGCGCGACCGGTCGACATACCGGGTAAGTAGCGTCGACAACGGCGTGTAGATATCGTAGTCGTAGTCGCGCAACCCCAGCGACTGCCGACTCTCTTTTGACAATCCCCGCGGCTGCATGACCCCGATCACGGTCAGCCAGATGTCACCCACCTTGATTCGTCCGCCGATCGCTTCCTCTTTGGGGAAAAACCGGGCTTTGACCTTCTGCCCGATGACGGCGACAGGTTTTGCGGTGCGAAGATGGTCGTCCGTAATGGCCGTTCCCTCCGCGACGTCAACCGACGAATGGAAGTATGCCGGCGTCACGCCCACGATCTTCGTCGTGCGTCGAATCCCCGCCTGAATGGCGGTCGTCTCGAAGACCGTTTCCGGACTGATGCTTTCCACCCCTGGCACGATGTCCTCGATGCTTCGAGCATCCGCAAGCGTGAGTCCGGGTGAGTAGGGGCGCGAGCCGTCTTCTTCTGCATCGTCCTCCGATACCGTGCCCTGCTCCTGCTCGACGATCGGCGTGACGATGACGTTCGTCGCTCCGAGAATGCGAATCTGCCGCAGGATCTCCTGCTCTGCGCCATGACCGATCGCGAGCATCGCGATGACCGAGCCCACCCCAAAGATGATACCGAGCGAGGTAAGAGCGGCGCGGAGCTTGTTTTGCGCGATGGCCTCGAACGCGTTCGTAACGTTGTACGTCAGTTTTTCTAGCACGACGAAGAGGGAAGCGTTGACTCAGTTCGGGAGGGACACGCTACCTGCTTCCGCCGGGGGGCGGCAGAGGAGAATTGACAAACAGCGCCCCGGTCCCCCCGCTGCCAGACCCATCGGCGGACGCCGAACGGGCGTCCTCAGAACGCGGTTGCGCAGCCTTCAATCGGTGAAGAGGCAAATCCGACGTATCCCGTGGGATGGAAAGAAAAATTCGATCCTTCGGCTGCACCCCCTGCTCGACGATGGCGCTGTTGTCGTTAATCAGTCCGACGTTCACTTCCTGGCGCACGACGCCGCTGCCTTCGCGGAGAAAAACATACGTCAGCGAGTCGCCCTCTGAATGCAGCGTTTCGATTGGGACGTGAAGCGCGCGCTCCCGCTGTGCGACCAGGATCGTGTTGCTCGTCGTCATCGCTGGGCGAAGCGTCGAGTCCGACCCGGCAATCTCAACGATGACCTCGAACACCTTCGCGTCGCTGTTTGGGCGCTGCTGACCGATGTTCGCTACTTTCGAGACCCGACCGGACAGCTTCTTGTCCGGATCGGCATCGAGCCCGATCGTGACCTGTTGCCCCGGCTGCAGCTTCTGAACGTCGACCTCGTTCACGAACGTCACCGACTCCATCACCGACAAATCCGGCAGCGTTGCCACGACCGGATCACCGTAGCGCGTGCTGCTTCCCTCCGTTACCTTATCGCCCTTCCAATCACGGTGATAGACAACCATTCCAGACGTGGGCGCACGGATCGTGAACTTGTTGCTCAACTCGTTCAATTGCTCCATCTGCCGCCGGTCTTCAAGCAACTCCGCCTCCACCTCGCGCATCGTCGCCTCCGCTCGCCGAACCTTCGTCTTATAATTGACCTGGGCCTTCTCATAATCGCGCTGCGCGCGCTCGTACTCGATCTCTGCCCGGCGCTGCACGGACGGGGCCTCGTACTGCGACTGCTCTTTATTTAACTTCGCCTCCTCCATCACAAACCGGAGGTCGACGATGGCATCACGAGCCTCGCTGAGGGTAAGCGTCGTATCCAACTGCGCCTGTTCGAACTTCGAACTTGACTTCTGGAGACTGAGCCGCGCCTCTTCCGTTTTCTCCTGCAGGGGCGAACGGTCCAGCTCTGCCACAAAATCTCCGGAATCAACCTCCGTTCCTTCATCTACAAGCTTCGCAATCTCCATTTCAAAAATACGAACCCGACTGGCCCCCGACGGGCCCTTGATCTGAACCGAGTTCTTCGCCTGGAGCTCACCGGTCGTCGTCACCTCCACACGAAAAGGTCCCACATCCGGCGTCGTAGTTAACGGCTTCGACACGACACCTTCGTCGCCCGTCCACCACCCAACGCCGACTAGCAGGACAAGCACCAAAAATCCGATTGCGTACGTACGTCTTTGCATCGGTCGTTCACGCGGCAACACGGGGGTAAAGATGGGAATGCGCACAGGACAGCGTCCCTCGCGCCGTCGTCAATACGCAGGCTATACATCGACAAGACTTCTGCCGAACGATACTCTGCCATGACCCGCCCACAATTTCGAGACGAGTTGAATAACACAATTAGCACAGCAGTCCTTCTGACAAGTATACCATATAAACGTTCCACAGAATCTTTCGGCTAAGCTCATACACTGTATGTATTTCTGAATAGAGCATTAGCGCACAATAAAATATCCAATCATCACTGCCCGCCGGGTAGACTTCTACGTAGTTTACTATGTCGAGGCGACAGGCTCTCCTTGCCGGACGGGTTCGGGTTGCGCGAGCTTGATCCAGCCTTCGGATACCGGCAGGAACTGGCAGAAAGACGCACGGGTTGGCGGACACGAACCTGTCGGCCTTCCCCCTCTCTCCCCGACGGGCCCCGGTTCGTTCCCGCTTTTCGTACAACTGTCCTTATGCGTCACGACTCGCTAGACGCCTCTCTCCCCGGTCAACGATTTAAAGTTGGAGACTGGACGGTGGAGCCGTTGCTCAACCAGGTGACCCGCAACGGAGAGAAGCATCGACTGGAGCCGAAGGTGATGGATGTGCTGTGCCTTCTGGCCTCCAAGGTGGGAGAAACGGTTACCAAAGAGGAGTTCATGGACGTCGTCTGGGCAGACACCGTCGTCACGCCCGACGTCCTCTCGCGCTGCATCTCGGAGCTCCGCAAGACCCTCGGCGATGATTCCCGAAATCCGAGGTATGTCGAAACGATTCGAAAGACCGGGTATCGCCTGATTGCCCCGGTCGAACCGCTCCCGTCGGATGCGTCGGATGCCACGTCCTCGTTTCGCACGGAAGAATCGGGCGTGGAAGAGCCCGACACACCGACGGACACAGCACGGAGAACCATCTCATCGATCAGCCGGCCACTTGCGTCGAGCGACTCGATTCTCACGTCGCCGCACACGTGGGTTGTCCTCGTGCTCGTCCTCATCGCTGCCGGCGTGATCGCATGGCGCGTGCTGCTCCCCGCCCCGCCAGCCGGCCCGCCGCCGCAGCCGACGCCGCTGACGAGCTTCCCCGGACAGGAGCTATACCCGGCGCTCTCCGCCGACGGCGAACGGACGATCTTCGCCTGGAATCGTGATGACGAGCCGACCGCCCTCTTCCTTCGTCAGGCCGGCGCGGAAACACCCCTTCAGCTGACAAACGGTCCACTCGACTGGTCACCCGCATGGTCACCCAACCGACGGTTCCTCGCCTTTGCCCGGGAAGAAAGCGGTCGAAACGGCGTGTTCGTGGTCCCATCCATCGGTGGTAGCGCGCGCCAGATTGCGGATCTCGGCGTTCGGGAGATCGACCGTGTGGCGTGGTCGCCGGACACCTCGGCCAATCATCTCGTTATTTCCGCTCAGATCGGCCCGTTTCGCCCGTACGCACTCTTTCTGGCCCCCCTCGACCGCGATACCCTCGTTCAGTTAACGTCGCCCCCAGCGCAGAGCCTCGGGGACCGGCACCCTGCCTTTTCTCCCGACGGTAAGCGCGTCGCCTTCACGCGTAGCCTTTCCACGCAGACGCAGGACACCTACCTGCTGTCGCTGTCGGACACGACCATTTCGCGCGTCACGCAGGATAGCTCGGTCATCACGGGACTGGACTGGCTGACCACAGATGAGCTCGTCATCGCTTCCCGCCGGGGTGGTTCGTCCGCCCTCTGGCGCGTTCCGCTGGACGGCGACGATCCGGCCTGGCTCACCGACGCCGGCGAAGGGGTCGATATTCTGCATCCATCGATCGCACGGGATGTCGGCCAGATTGCGTACGCGCGACAGATGCTGCATACCAACATCTGGTCGCTTCGTGGCACGTCGGCCGAGGCCCTGATCTCGTCAACGCAGTGGGACTCGCACCCTGACATTTCACCGGACGACGAGCACGTCGCGTTCGTATCCCAACGATCCGGGAGTCCGCAGGTCTGGACGGTGGCGGCCGACGGCGAGAGCCCGTCTCAACTCACCTCAATGCGTTCGACCGCCATCAGCACACCACGGTGGTCGCCTTCCGGAGAGAAGATCTGTTTCGTAGCGAGGGAAAACGGTCGGTCGAGTCTCTTCCTCGTTGATGCTGAGGGAGGACCTGTAACGCGTCTTACCTCGGCTGAAACGGTGGACCGGATGCCGCACTGGGGTCAAGATGGCCGGCACATCTACTTCAGTTCCGCACGCAAGGGTGCATGGTCCGTCTGGCGGATTCGCGTCGAGGACGGAACGATCCAGCGGGTGACTCCCTTTCCGGCACTCGCCGCGCAAGAGCATCCGGACGGTTCTTCGCTGTACGTCGTTCGCCCCGACACTCTTGGCATCTGGCGCTATCCGCTTCGCGAGACCGTTGTCGACACGGCGAGCTCCGATTCTCTCGCGGTCCCCTCCTCCATTCTCGACACGTCTGCAGCACCGATCCGTGTCGTCCCGGATTTTTCGCCACGCGAATACGCTAACTGGCGCGCTACGAATGTCGGGGTCGTTGCGCTCGATCGTTCCCGCGATCAGATCACCGTGCGGCGGTATCCTCCAGGCGGAGGTGAAGGCATCGTCCTCCACGTGCTGGGTCACGTCCCTGAACACCCGGCTCTGGCGGTATCACCCGACGCGCGATGGGTACTTCTTTCCCGTCACGACCAGCGGGAGAGTGATATCGTCTACCTCGATATGGACTCGGACGAGTAGAACAGCTCGCCCTTTTTGACCCGATTGCGACCGGCTCGCGGTTTCCTCTTTCTCCGCGACCGTTTCTTTATTCCAACATTCTAACCCGCGCTTACTCTTTCCTTAGAACCTTTAGGTTCATGAGGATTGCTACTGAATCTACTGAGCGCAGATTTAGGATGTCAGATCGCAAAAGTCTTAGGTCGGCGAAAAACGAATCATCAGGCGAATTACGGCAAACCATTCGGCCATCCTAAGAGCATATCCGCGAACGGCCCGGTTGCAATGAGCGACATCAAACGAGATATACCTGCAACACTCGTTCCGTCCTTCTACCGTACCGCTTATAGCGACCGTCATGCCTGCACATTCCGCATTGCAGTCCCGACTCACTTTATTCACCGCGTCACTGATCGCGACGATCGTAGCTGCGCTCGTCCTGCTGCCCGTCATGGCTCATGCACAGAACGAAGACGAGCCTCGTAAGGACCGGTCGAATCAAGCCACATCCGATGCTCGCATGCAAGATGCAGCACAATCGGGTACCAAGCCATTGCTTGAAACGCTTGAAGAGAAGCAGTCCTACAGCACGTTCGTCGATGCGATGAAATCGACCGGTCTTGCCAACGCGCTCAGCTCCGGCGGCCCGTACACCATCTTTGCACCGACTAACCAGGCGTTCCAATCGCTCGATACAGACCTGTCCAGCCTGAGCGACCAGGAGCTTGTCACGATTCTTCGTCGACACATCGTGGTCGGCAACGTACCATCCGGTAAGCTCAATGGGCAGTCGACGCTTCGCGTGACGACGGGCGATCAGCTTGCTATCGGTGAAAACGGTGCGACGGTCGGAGACGCCCGCATTGAAACGCCCGACATCAAAGCGACCAACGGCGTCGCGCACGGTATCGATAAGGTCCTGATGCCGGCGGCGAACGAAGGCGGAGAGCAGGTGCGTCGTCCGTCCGAGAAACCTCCGATGGATAAACCGGAGAAGCCCGAAGAAGACACGTCCACCGCTGGGACTCCGCCGATGATGAGCGACCTTCGGATGCCAGCTGTACGGATAGACACGACCGAAAAAGACACCACGGAGAAAGACACGACAGACACGACCGATGCCGTCATCGGCAGCATCGCCGTCGATCGTCAATCCCTTGCGGACGCCGGCTTGATGCGTTAGCTCACGCATCTTCGGCTTAGCGTCCGTACGTCGCCCGGTCTGGAGTATCGGGTAACGGCTACTGGAGAGAGGGCCGTTACCAGTCTCCGACCGGGCGTTTTTTATCTGCATCGTCCGCGGGTCACCGCGATGGTTGTTCTCACATTCCCCTACATGAGACACAGATCATGAGCCTACACGTAAATCCTTCGCCCCGTACTTCTCGTGCCCGGATCGTCTCGGACCTGCGACTCACCGGAGCACGGTCAACGTCGCCATCGATCACGCCGCGTCGCGGCTCCTCCGAGGTGACCGTTCAATTCGCCGGCATCTGGGATAGCAGCACACGCGACACCGTCCTTCGAGCCATCGGATTCGTAGAAGATCAATTCACCGACCTCTTACCGCAGGACGATCCCCGCTGGGTCATCGTTCGGAGTCGGACGCCGAAAGGCTTTCACGTTGTGGGACATCGCGTCGGCATCTCGGCCGTCTTTGAACACACCGACGTGAACGGGCTATCACTCGCGATCCGCCACCATTTCACAAGCCGCTTAAAGGCATAATCAGATGCTCGCCCTGGATCCGGCCTGCGGATTTCTGACGAACCCGACACGTGTCTCGACAACACGCCGCGAGTTCGGACCCGTGGTACGGGGGCTAAGGTAAGGACAGCGTCGTATTTGCTTCCCTCGACCTGTCTGCTTCATGCCCGACGCCTCATCCTGGATTGTTCTGAAGTTCGGTGGTACGAGCGTTTCCACGCCGGACCGCTGGAAAACCATCGCCCACATTGCTCGACGCTATCGCGATGATGGAGTCCGCCCTCTCCTCGTGTGCTCGGCATTGTCCGGTATTTCCGACAAGCTGGAGATGCTTGCCGATCCCGATGCGGAGGCGGCGCCGGACGATGTACTGGCTGCCATCCGAACTCAACACCTGGAATTGGCGGAGCGCATCGGCGTGGATGGCGAGACCACGCTCGGTGCTAGTTTCGCTGTGCTCGAGGAACGAGTTGAGGCAGTGAACGCGTCCGGCCGAATCCACCCGCAGCAGCACGCGGAGATTTTGGCCATGGGCGAGCTCATGTCCACGCGACTCGGAAGCGCCTTCCTCGCTACGCAGGGCCTCACACCGCACTGGATGGATGCGCGAGAGGTCCTGCGGGCTGAGGATGAAGCCCACGTGGCTCCGGCCCGACGCTATTTGTCGGCAACCTGCGCCGCGTATCCCGACGGTGTCCTCCAGAACCACCTCGACGGCCAGGACGCCGACGTTTTCATCACGCAGGGCTTTATCGCGAGCAATCCCGTGGGCGAAACGGTTCTCCTCGGCCGCGGAGGGTCGGATACATCCGCCGCGTATTTCGCCGCCAAGCTCGAAGCAGAGCGGCTCGAAATCTGGACGGATGTCCCGGGCATGTTCACCTCGAACCCGCGCGACATCCCGTCGGCTCGCCTCCTGAGGCAACTCACGTACGCCGAAGCCCAGGAGCTGGCGACGATGGGAGCGACGGTCCTCCACCCGCGCTGCCTCGCGCCCGTTCGGCGATATCAGATCCCGCTCCACGTCCGCTCGACGGACGCACCAGACCTGGAGGGAACGGTCGTTTCAGATGCCGTGCCGCACGACGGTCCTGAAGTCAAAGCCATCTCGTCGAAAGATGGAGTCACCGTCGTCTCGATGGAGACGCTTGGCATGTGGCAACAGGTCGGATTTCTGGCCGACGTCTTCCAGATTTTCAAGCACCACGGACTCTCGGTCGACCTCGTGGCCACATCCGAGGCCAACGTCACGGTCACGCTCGATCCGATGGCGAATGCGCTCGACCCGGACGTGCTCGACCGGCTCCTTCACGACCTCAGCGCGTACTGCGAGCCGAAAATCATCGAGTCGTGTGCGGTGGTGAGCCTCGTCGGCCGTCACATTCGTTCGATGCTGCACGAGCTCGGCCCGGCCTTCGAGGTCTTTGACGAACAGAACGTACATCTCGTATCGCAGGCTGCCTCGGATCTCAACTTCGGCTTCGTCGTCGACGAGGACCAGGCCGAACGCCTCGTGCGACAACTCCACAGGCAGCTCTTCGCCACTCGAGCCCCGGACGCGACGTTTGGACCGAGCTGGCAGGAACTCTTTGACGCCGAGCCCTCGAAGACGAGCGGCGCCTGGTGGCGCGATCGTCGCGATGAGCTGCTCTCGATCGTGAAAGCATCCGGAGAGCCGTCGTACGTCTACGACGAGGACACGCTGCGACGAAACGCACGCCACGTCCGACGCCTCGGCGCACTCGACCGGACCTACTACGCGGTCAAGGCCAACCCGCACCCGCGTGTGCTGGAAATTCTGGCTAACGAGGGCATCGCCTTCGAGTGTGTCTCGCCTGGTGAAGTGCAGCGGGTACGTGAGGTACTGCCCGATCTACCGGCGGATCGCATCCTCTTTCAGCCCAACTTTGCGGCGATCCACGAATACGCGGACGCATTCGACGAAGGCGTCCACGTGACGCTCGACAATGTCGAGCCGCTCGCGCGGCACCCGGAGGTCTTTGCCGAGCAGGATCTGTTCGTGCGCGTTGATCCCGGCCGGGGTCACGGGCATCATCGCCACGTCCGAACGGCCGGGGCCCAGTCCAAATTCGGCATCGTCCCAGACGAACTGCCCCGCCTCCGCCGCCTCGCCAACCAATGCAACTGCACGGTCCGCGGACTGCACGTTCACGTCGGCAGCGGCATCACAGATGCCGGCACGTGGCCGGATATCGCCGGTTTCCTGGCGTCGCTTGCCGCCGACTTCCCCAATGTACGGACGCTCAACGTGGGCGGCGGGCTCGGCGTACCCGAACGCCCGAACGCAACCCCGCTCGACCTCGGCATTCTGGACAAGCGCCTCAGCGAGTTCAAACAGCAGCATGCGTACGATCTCTGGATGGAACCCGGTCGCTTCCTCGTTGCCGAGGCGGGCGTCATGCTCGCGCCGGTGACCCAGACGAAATCGAAAGGTTCAGTCCACTACGTCGGACTCGGAACGGGCATGAACAGCCTCATCCGTCCGGCACTCTACGGCTCGTACCACGAGATCGTGAACCTGTCGCGCCTGGGCGAACCGCTCTCTATGACCGCGGACGTGGTGGGACCTATCTGCGAGAGTGGCGATGTCCTCGGCCGCAGCCGCCGACTACCAGACACCATGCCGGGCGACATCATCCTCATCGCAACGGCCGGAGCCTACGGCGCGAGCATGAGCAACCACTACAACCTCCGTACGCCGGCGCGGGAAACCATCCTCGAGACGGTTTCGGCCTGATCATGCATTTTCCAACAGCGGCACGCTGCTCGAACGGAGCAGAACGCCATCCGGTCGAAGACGAATCCTCCCGTCATCCACTCGATGCTTTCTTTCGGCGCGTCGAAAGACCAAAGGGCAGGTAGATCGGGCAGGAACCGACGCTGCTGGTCAGTATGAAGGCAATCGCGATAATGCCGAGGATGGTGGCGGTCAGACCGGAGATCTGACCGGTAACGTAGAGCACACCGATCAGCACGGCGATGCTCACGCGAATGATTCGGTCGAGGGTACCCATGTTCTTTTTCATAACAATCGGCCTTCCGTGGGTGAGAAAAGATGGACTCGTATCACACCGTCATTATACGAGGCTTTCGACGCCACGATCTGTGATCTGTGTCACATAGACAACGTCGCGGGCCCGCTGTACCCTATGACCGACTCTGACGCTTAAGAGTTGCAGCGTTGATTTCCATTCTCTAGCATCTACGCTCCGCACCGCAGCCCTCATTCGCTCTGGCGAACGAATTGACGCATGAGGCGTGCGAGGTGGATGCCTCTCCTGCTCTGCCTCCCGGACGCTTCCTTCTCCCTGTGGTCGATAGCTACTTTACGTTGCGCGCCCTCGTCCGTGAATGGCAAACGGACCTCATCGGCACGACCATCATCGACGCGTACTCGCAGTCGAAAAATGAGCTGACGCTCGCCATGGCCGATGGAAAAAACGAGTGGATGCTGCGAAGCTCGATCCAGCGGCCGATGATCTTCATCTTCCGCACGGACCGCTACTCCAAAGCGCGCAGGAACGTCGCCACCCTCTTCCCAGACGCCTCCGACCGGAAGATCACGGATGTCAGAATCGCCGATCGCGACCGGATGCTCTACCTCGACCTGGAGGGTGGATACCGGTTTCAGTGGCAACTCTTCGGGGCCCGCGCCAACGCGTTTCTGATCGACGAAAACGACAGGACCGCCGAAGCCTTCCAGAATGACGAGAAATATTCGGGGGACGAGGCACCCAGTCCACGAGCCGCTCCCATGCCGGAGACGTTCGCCGACTTCGAGGATCGCTGGCGCACCAATAGAAACTCGACGCGGCAGGCGATCCAGTCGGCCGTGCCTCTCTTCGGCCGGCTCCCAGCGCAGGAAACGGTTTTCCGCGCGGGCGTCGAGACAGACGACCCGGCCGACACAACCGAAGACGAACGCCGGGCTCTCTTCGACGCGTCGCAGGACCTGATTGCCGACTTCGAGAACCCGTTGCCCGTCATCTACGGCAGCGGACAGTTCCCCGACGCGTTCGCCCTCGCCCCGATGCACCATCTAGACGCGAATGGCGCCAAATCGGAGACCTTCGACACCGTCGATCACGCGGTGGCTTCGTTCGTGAAACGGAAGCTGGCCGAACGGCACTACCACCGGCTGTACGACTCGCTCGAGAACGCACTCCGCGAAGCCGCCGAGCATTACCGCGAGAGCGCGGACCGCATGCTGGAGGAGCTCTCGAATGAAAGCCGAGCCGACCGCTATGAGCGCTGGGGACACCTTCTGATGGCGCAGCAGAACGCCGTCGATCCGGGCGACGAGGAGGTCACTCTGCCGGATCTGTTCGAGGATGGACAACCGGTCACCATTCCGCTCGACCCCGCGAAGTCGGTCGTCGAGAACGCCCAATATTACTACGCTCGCGCCCGGCGAACCCGGCGATCTCGAGAGGAAGCCGAGTCCCGTCTGGAGGAGACGATGGAGCGGGCCGAGCAGGCGAAGGCCCTCCACGATGAGATTTCGGAGATCGACACGCTCAGCGGCATAAAGGACTTTCGCAAGGAGCGGGAGGCGGATGTCGCGCCGTTCGTCGATCGCCAGGACACGAACGTCGATACCTTTCCCTTTCGGCGCTTTGATCTGGGCGACGGCTTCGAGGTGTGGGTGGGCAAAAATGCACGGCAAAACGACGAACTCACCTTCCACGTGGCGCAGAAATACGACCTGTGGATGCACGCTCGCGGCGTTCCGGGCTCCCACACGGTCTTGCACCTACCCAACCGCGATGCCGAACCCGGACGGCGCCGAAAGCACGTCGCCGCATCGATCGCCGCCTACTATAGCAAGGCGCGCGGCAGCGGCCTCGTGCCGGTCATGATGACGCGACGCAAGTACGTCCGCAGCCCCAAAGGTGCCGCACCGGGGGCGGTACGGGTTGATCGGGAAGAGGTGCTCCTCGTCGAGCCAGGACTTCCTTAGGGTTCAGGGTTCAACGTTCAGGGTTCAACGTTCAAGACAAACCACCGTCGCACGGCCGTGCGACGGTGGTTTGATACGTTCATAATCTGCTTGGCGGATGGATCACGAGAAAAACTGAGTGCTAAGGTTCACGTCCCAGGTCATCGTTCGCCACGGACGCAGTCGACACGGTGAGCGACATCCACGACGTCTCACTGTTGTGATCGTCGAGAGGACCGACCGTCGGGACGTCCGTTCCCTTGGGTGGCCGGCAACTGTCCGCCAAACAGATTCTCACCAACCAACGAGTTAACGTCACGTCCAACGGTTCAACGGTACAACGTCTTAACGACCCAACATCTCAACTCACAATCCACAATCCACCATTCACAGTCGACCATAAAGAACAGAACGCGAGGCCTGAATCTTGCGTAATCACTGTGCGGAATCTCCCTCTATTTTGCCAGTTGCTCTTTTCTGAATGACCGTTAGCAAGCGCCTTATTTACGTTGCGGCCGGGCTCGTTGGGCTCGCCGCTCTCCTTGCCGGAATCGGCGCGTGGATCGTCTTCGGCCCGAACACCCCGGCATACGAGGGCGAACGCACGGTCACAATTCCCCAGCGGGATTTCGACGCAGCCGTGGACTCCCTCGATGCCGCCGGTCTGCTAGCGTCGGAGTCGACGTTTCGCCTGGTTGCGAACGCTACCGGCTGGGACCAGCAGATCAAGCCGGGCCACTACGCCTTCGCCTCGGGCGTCTCATCGTACGACATCCTCGACACGATCCGGAAAGGACTGCAAACGCCGGTCCGCGTAACCATTCCGCCCGGGCGTGGTCCCCGCATCGTGGCCGCGGTGATGGGGCGCAACCTGAAGTTCTCGAAGGATGACTTCCTCTCCACGCTTCACGACAGCACCCTTGCGCGCGAGCTCGACGTAGACCCGGGTCATCTCTTCGGATACATGCTTCCGGCGACCTACGAGTTCTACTGGCAGACGCCCGCAGATGAGATCGTCCGGCGCGTCAAACAACACTTCGACGCGTTCTACCAACGCGAGCTGGCCGATGCCGCAGCCGATGTCGGACTCACGAAGCTCGAGGTGCTAACGCTCGCATCCATCGTGGAATGGGAGGCGTACGTCGAGGAGGAAAAGAAAACGATCGCCGGCGTCTACATGAATCGTCTCGAGGATCAATGGCCGCTGCAGGCCGACCCGACGATTCAGTACGTGCTCATCGATACGAAGGGAAGCCGCACGAGCCGCGTGCTGTACGAACACCTCGAAATTGAGCACCCGTACAACACATACATCAACGGCGGCCTGCCGCCCGGACCGATCACCAATCCGGCACGATCTACCCTTCGGGCGGCGGCCAGCCCGGAATCGCACAACTACTACTTCTTTGCTGCGGACGGCTCGGGCGGACACCGGTTCAGCCGAACGCTCCGCGAGCACAACCAGGCGGCCCGAGAATACCACAGGAAGCTGGACGAGTGGGAGCGCGAGCGGGAAGAACAGGAAGAATAGTCGACCCCCCACTGCGCGCAATCCGTGGCTACAAGTGTCGAAACGTGCGCGCACCCCAATCAAAAGCACCGCCGCCCCTGACCAGGACGACGGTGCCGCGACGTGTATCGGTTGTTTGCTTCTGAGGCGTGTCGCTAGAATTTAAACGTCATGCCGAGCATGAACAGGTTGCGCACCAGGTCTTGCTGAATGGTCGGCGGCGCATACACTGCAGTGTCGAGCGGCGGCTGGACGTTGCCGAGATTACCAGTCGCGGTCGTATTGTACGGTTGAAACGAATCGTCCATCCGCTCCTGCATCCAGCCCACATCAATGCGAAACTGATCGTTGACCGCGTAGCCGAGTCCGCCGGACACATACAGCCGGTCCCGTTCCGTCGAGTTAGCGACCGCACGTCCTTCGCGCGGATCCGGACGGTAGGCCAGTCCACCTCGAAGGGCCAACCCCTGCTCCAGTCGGTACTCCACGCCACCGCGCAGGTTAAAGACGTACGAGTAGTTGTCGTCGATAGCGTCCTGGATCGAGGCAACGCCAAACGCAGGACCCGTCGTCGCCTCATCGACATCGAGTTGCGACCAGTCCACAAACTCGACATCAGCGCTCAGCAGAAGGTTGTCGGTGTCATACTCCATACCTGCACTCAGGCGGAGGGGCGTTCGCGTTTCATACTCGATCCGCCCTCGTCCTTCCGACTGAAACGTGTTGTCCATCCCATAGGACAGCACGCCGCCCTGGTCGAACGTCGTCTGGACGGCTGCCAGCGTGTACGTCCGATCCACCGAGGTCCATGTCGGAGACTCGAACGACACCCCGAACTTGATCGCGTCGGCGAGTTTTGCTGAGACGCCCAGGCGCATGTTGAATCCAACGATATCGTCCTGATATCCGTCCCGATAGAGGATCTGGTCGAGTCCCGTGTAGACCGTATTCCCGCGGATGACCTCGTAGTTGTCGTTGCCGCCCTGATCGATCTCGATCAGCTCCTGTCGAAATTCGTAGGAGCCGAAGATAACGTTCGCACCTCCACCGACCATAACGTTTTCGGCCGCCTCGAATGCCGCACCAAAAGCTACCTCGTTGATGCTTCCATCCCGGTTCACTTCGCCGATCTGACGGATTTGCGTCCCTGGAAAGACCGCTGGTTCGAAGGGATAGTCGCCGTTTTGAAAGGCTCCGTTGAAAAACTCGATGGCCCCACCCTCATAAGCGATGAACGCCCTCGGCGACTCGAAGAAGTCGATTTCGCCCGTCGGGAAGCCAACGTCCTGAATGTTAGGCAACAGCGAACCGGTGACCGACGTCCCTTCGGCCTGCCCCTCGTACTCCACCTCCTGTGTAAAGTCTGCCGAGCGGTGATAGGACGCCGCAAAGGTCAGACTGCCGCGAACCGTCGGCACCTTGTAGACGGCATCGAAGTTCGAAAGTGTCGTGTTCGGAGTGCTGGCCTCCAGATCGAAGCCGGAACCCGACCCCGGAGGTTGATAGGCCGCGTTGGTCTGCGCCGTCAGAATGCTGAATCCTCCGCCGGCCTGCGACGACGACGCCCAACCAAGTCCAGCCGGGTTCGTGTACAGCGCGCTGGCGTCGCCCGTACCGGCGACACCTGCACCGGCGCGCCCGATCGACCGAGCCGTCACACCCGGAAGACGTTCCGAAAAGCGAAAGATGTCATCCGCATCCGGTACGTCGGTCCGTGCGTTTATCAGGCCGCGATCGCGCACCTGCCCGACGGCCGGTGCCACATCGGCCACCGCGAACAGGAGAAGGACGAGCGTTAGACTCGTGCACCAAAACCACTGCGAGCGGCAAGAGCCTGAATCATCGGAGTACTGTGTGTCGGTTTTCATAAGTCGATTGAAACCGGTGGGTTACAGACAAGGGGAGTTGAAAGCCAAGGGCATAGAAAGGGCCCGTGGCACGAGTACACGGGCCCGGATGAAGCGTCACGTAGCGGTCCGCTGACCGTGCGAACCAGTGTTCACTGTGCGGGACTAATTGTCGTTATCGCGACTGGAGGACCGACGCTTCGATGAGCGGTCGGAGGAGCGGCGACTGCGACTGGAGGACGCTCGACTTTTCGAGCGCGTCCGGCGCGACGATTTTGCCTTGCTCCGGCTGCGAGAGGTACGCGATGTCGCCCGGCTACGGGTTCGACGACTCCGTGACTTTGACGCGCGGCTGCGATCTCGCGTTGAACGGGTTCGAGCAGAACGGCTGCGTGTTTTTGTGGCTCGGCTACGCGACTTCGTTGCCCGGCTCCGCACGCGGCGAGACGAACGACTTTTCACGGCATCGTCGGAGCGCCGGGACTCGCGGGTCGTCCGGGCCGAACCATCGGAGCGCGAGCGCCGCGTCCGGTCGTAGCTACGGGAACGGTCGCGGGAGCGGCTGCGATCATAGCTCCTCTTATCGTCGCTTCGACGGGAGCGGTCGTAACTTCGGTCGTAGCTGCTCGAGCGATCGTAACGTCGAGACCGATCATAACTACGTGAGCGGGCATCGGAGCTCCGGGACCGGTCGTAGCTCCGGTCATAGCGTGTCTCCGAGGATGCGCCCCGTCCGACGCGGCCGGATCCTGTTCGGACGATCCCACGCTTGTCGTCGCTTCGCCGAGATCGTGCAGAGCGCGATCCATCGTCCGAGCGTCCACTACGCCCAGTACGAGCGCGTGAGTTGTTGCCGTCGTCGCGAGACGAGCGGGCATTACCCGAGCGGCCAGCATCACCGCGGTCGCTGCCTCGGTTGGCGGATCGACCCGCGCGGCCAGAGTTCGACGAGCGACCCGTGCGAGCAGCGCTCCGATCATCACCCGAGCGGGAGCTCGAGCGGGCAGATCGTCCGTTACTGCCGGAACGGCTGCGGGTGGTGCCGGCGGATTGACCGTCGTCGCCGCCGCGCGCACTTCGTCCTACGCGACCGCTGCTACCGGAGCGGGATGTTGCAGATCGTTGTTCACTTCGCGCGCTCGATGCTGAGGAGCGACCCGTCCGGCCCGATGTCGCGGTGCGGCCAATACGTGCGGTTCGGACGTTGTTGTCCGTCTGGCGGCCCGCCGTTGCGCTTCGCCCGGTGCGACCCGTGTTCGTATTGCGCGGAACCGTGTATCGGTCGCGATCGCGGCGGTAGTTGTAATAGCCGTCGCGGTACCCGCTATAGTAGTAATCGGACGGTCGATACCAGCGGTACCGATTCCGCTGATAGTACAGGCCGTTCCAGTAATAGCGACCGGAGCCGTAGTAGTAGCGCGAATAGGAGTAGTAGGGGGAATATCGATGGTACGGCCGGCGGTAATAATTGTAGTACGGATCGCCCCAGCGGAACGACACGGAGAAGCTTACCCCGGAATAAAACGGATCGTAGACGAAGGGGTCGTAAAACGGGTCGTAGTAGATCGGGTCATACAGCGTCAGATACCGATAATGGCGGACGCGATACCGATCGTAGGCATCATGTCGGTCGTACCGGCGGTCATATTCGCGACGGTATTCATCTGCATATCCTCGATCCGCGTACACCCGATCGTCGCGGCGCTCCTCCTCGACCGTGGCGAGTTGCGTATAACACCCCGTCAGACTCGTCGCAGCTACGAGAATAGCAAGAACACCCGCCAGGTGGCGAAGTCCTCGAAATGTGGGAGTCGGTAATCGTGTCATGATGGGGCCTCGCATGTGAGCCGCGATCCGTTTTTCTTAGTTAATGCTTAGACGCATTTGTTTTCCCAAAAGTTCGCGAGATGGGAAGGCGTCAGATCTTTCACTTTCTTAGCCGCTTCATCACCGAAGAAGGTAACATGGCTTTTGATCCGGAACGGACACACCGTCGCATCACCGGCGTCCCCTGGTCCGGTCTACTCTTCCTACCCGGTCGTACCGAGCCCGTTGGCGATAGCATTGACGGTCAGCAACAGCTTCAATAGCAGATCCTCATTCTCGGCCCCCCGACCCGCTCGCCATTCTCGAAGCAGATCGACCTGCTGATGGTGAAGCCGGTTGAGCCCTTCCTGGCGCAGGTTCAAAAACTGCTGCACATTGGGCCGCTTCTCCGCCAGCGAACCGGAGTAGATGCACTCAAGCATTCGGCGCGTCCGATCGTACTCGTCTTCGACCTTTGTCATGACACGCCTGCGGAGGTCGTGGTCTTCCACGAGTCCGGCATACTGCCGCATAATCTCTGGATTCGCCGTGGCCAGGCTCGTCGCGACGTTGCTGATGATGTAGTGCAGCGGCGACCAGATGAAGTTCTGCTCCTTCACCGTCTCGAATGCATCCGGGTGTTCGTTCTGCAGCCACTCCAGTGCCGTCCCGGTGCCGTACCAACCCGACAGGTAAAAGCGGGCCTGACTCCAGCTGAACACCCACGGAATCGCCCGCAGGTCGGCGATGGTCTGCTTGCCTGTTCGGCGTGCCGGACGCGACCCGATCCGGCTGGCTTCGATTGCGTCGATCGGCGTCGCCTTCCGGAAGAACGGGACGAATCCATCTGTATGGATGAGACGCTGGTATGCCGCGCGGCTCTTCGCTGCCATGTCGTCGAGCGTCGACTCCAGTGCGTGCTTCTTTTTTCGAGTATGACGCTGCCGAGCCGTGGCGCCGGTGGTGCCGGCGATCAGCAACTCGAGGTGGTAGGCGGCATTCAGCCGGTTCGCATACTTCTGTGCAATCGTTTCGCCCTGTTCGGTGAGTCGCAGATCTCCCTGAAGCGAGGAGTGCGGGAGCGCGTTAATGAATCGGTGCGTCGGTCCGGCGCCCCGGCTGATCGTTCCTCCGCGTCCGTGGAAGAAACGAACACGCACGCCGTGCTCTCTTCCGACACTGGCGAGGGCATCCTGCCCACGATAGAGATTCCACAGACTCGAGACGATGCCGCCGTCCTTGTTGCTGTCACTGTACCCGATCATCACCTGCTGCACGGGCTCGGTGGTGCCTTGCTCCTCCTGAAGGTGGGCGAGACTCCGCTGCGTAAGCGAGTGCGATAGGAAATCGTCCAGGATGTCCGGCGCGTTGTGCAGGTCGTCGATTGTCTCGAAGAGTGGCACAACCGGGAGGCGACACACGAGCCCGTCCTCCGTCTGCGCTGTCAGACCGGTCTCACGCGCCAGGAGGTACACCACGAGGAGATCCGAAAGGCTCCGCGTCATACTTATGATGAGCGCCCCAATTCCATGCGGACCGTACTGTTTGATGTACCACGACACCTCTCGATAGGCATCGAGAACCGCCTGCGCCTGCGGCCCGAGCTCCATGTCCGGGTGCGTCAGCGGGCGCGGCGAGGACAGCTCCTCATTTAGAAAGTTGAGGCGCTGAGCCTCATCCCACTCGAGAAACGCCTCACCGTCCATGCCAGCCGCCGACATGAGCTGGGCGACGGCCTCATCGTGAAACTGGCTGTTCTGCCGGATGTCGAGTGCGGCCAGATGGAACCCAAACGTCTGAACGGTTCGCAAGACAGGATCAAGATCACGGTGCGCGATGCGATCTGCCTTGACGGCCAGAAGCTGCTCCCGCAGAAAAGACAGGTCGTCTTCGAGTGCATCGGCTGCGTCGTAGGCCTGCGGATGATCGGACAGCGCCCCATCCTCGATCGGAAGACGTGCGATCATCAGGTTGACGAACTGACGCCACGGTTCGTCCGGATTCCGCTCCACCGCATGCCGCCCTCTTTTCCCAAGGGCATTGGCGACCGCCTCGACCTTTGCGTGGAGAGGCTCCGGCGGATCTTGCAGGAACTCCGACAGGCTGAGCCGCCGCGTTAGGTCCGTCAGCTTTTCCTTGAGAAGCTGCAGCGCGTTGATCCGAAGCTCAGCGAGCGTTTCGCGCGTGGTGTCGGACGTGACGAGCGGGTGTCCGTCCCGGTCGCCTCCCACCCAGTTGCCGAAGCGGAGACTCGGCTGACCATCCGGACGATCCAGAAGGTCCGCATCGAAATCCATCTCGTCCCACGCCACCCTCAGCCGGCGATCCAACTCCGGGAGGGCGTCGGGGAAGACATTGCGGAGGTAATGAATGACGTTGCGCCGCTCCGACGCCAGATCTGGCTTTTCCAAATAAATCTCGCCGGTCCGCCAGAGGCGCTCGAGCTCCAACTTCATCGACTCCCGAATTTCGCGGCGCTCGGACGGCGTCCACATGTCGTTTTCGCGCTCCACGAGCAGCAGGTATATCCGGCGGTGATGCTCCAATACAGTTGCCCGTTTGGCTTCCGTCGGGTGCGCGGTGAGGACGGGCTCCACCCGCACATCCTCGAGTACCTCCGCGATCTCTTCGCCCGATAGGCCTCGCTCCTTGAGGCGCTGTAGATTTTGCTGCCACAGGCCCGAGACGTTGGCCAGTTTGCCCTCATGCTCAAGGCGACGCCGAAGCTGGACCGCCGCATTTTCCTCGACCATGCTCAGGAGTTGAAACGCGATCGAGTAGCTCTGCGCGGTCCGCCGTGGGCGGCTCGTCTTTCCGGCCGACTCGCCCTGTTCGCTCCAGGGCAACCGCTGAGCGAGTTTCTCTTCGCCGAGCTCCCGCAACACCTCGCGGAAACAATCCATCACAAACTGCAGATCCTGATGAATCTTCTCCGCGCTCTCTTTAAGCCGTGTACGGGGAATCATGGGCTCGGTCGCGTCTTGAATCGAGGGCATGTGAGTCGTTCGAATCGACCGTTTATCTCCCCCGTTCCGCCCGTAGCGCGACGCGTTCGTATCTTAACGTGGAGGCTATGCAAACTGGATTCCTTCACCGGAATACACCTTGCGACGTGACAAGCAGAGCGACTCAGAAGTTTTCCTACATCAACGGTTTCCGTTGTCCATGTCAGCCGCGATGAGCCAGCGGCCGTCCGGTCCCCGCTCCAGCGTGAGAATGAACTTGCCCGCATCCGGCCACTTCGGCGTCGACGTGTAGCCTCCCACAATGTAGGCGACCGACCCGGATTCTTCGTACGATAGCGCACGCAGGTGCAGCCGCCCGCCGGACTCCCGGTAGGCCTCTTCGATGGCCTCGCGTCCCCGCACCGGCGGGTGACCGGGCCGTAGCACGAACCCATCCTCCGTAAAGAGCACCGCCAGAGCCTGCGCGTCGTGATTGCGCCATGCCTGCTCGTAGTCGCGGAGCACACGGTCGAACTCGGGCGGTAGCGTGATGGACGCGTGTTGGTTCGTCGCCGAGGAATCCGCCTCCTGGGAGAACGCAGTAGACACCGAGATCAGGCTGCAAAGCATCACGATCAGAAACGTGCGCATGGGAAGCATTCGATCATGTTCATAGAATAAACAGTCGTGTCAGAGAAACGTGGCGCTATTCGGCCAGGCGAGGGCGCAAATATCGCCGGCTCGACGACACAGAGGCGAGCCCGAGAATAGCCAGCCCCAGCAGACCGTATATCGGCTGGAGCGGCGGAGTGGGCTGGTAGCCGATCACCAATATCTCGACGCCGATCCAGACGACGAGGGCGAAACCGACGGAGAGCGAAGCAAGCCACGCCCCCTGCCAGCGCTGCCGTATGCCGTACCAGACCACGACCGGGTACAGGCCAAGCACGATAAAGAGAATGACGCCCGGCATCAGGTAGGAATCAAACGGGGAACCGTCCAACCACTCGATCGGGATGGCGAGGGACGCACCGCTCGGATCGAGGATCAGACCGATTCCACCCGCGAGGCCGCTCACACCTTGGAACAGAACCGCTGCGGCAAGGAATCGAACGGATACGGGTCGTCTATTTTCAGTCTCCATGATCGTGTGATTCGGGAATCGAGGTCCGGGTCCGAAACGCTATTCCTCATCGTCTGCCTGCCAACTCCGGTGTAGTGGGCAGTCCGTGGGGTCGCTGAAATACCCGCAGTCGTCGCAGCGAACGACACCCGGTTCGTGGCTCAGGTTCGTCTTTACGACGAGCGAAGCGGCGCGGCGACCAACCTCCGGGCGAATCCGGTGGCACTGACCGGGCGGGAGCACCGCCGTCTCGTATTGCTTCACCTCGCGGGTCTGCAGAGCGCCGTCGTCGAGGTACTCCATCGTCAATTGACCCTGGAACGTGACGTAGACCTCGGTGCTGCCGGGATGATAGCCGGGGACGGCGGCTTTGGGATTGTCTTCCGGAAGGACCGACAGCAGCACGCCAACGTCTTCACTCCCGAAGCAAAAGTCGTTGTCTACCCGCGAGCCACAAAGGTAGACAGCCGACTCCCCGCTCGCCCGCATCCCCTCCAGTAAAACGTCGAGGCCGTGGCCGTCCGACGCCAGCGCCTCTCGGATAAGCTCCGACTGCGTCTCGTAGCGTTCCTCCTCGCTCCACTTCTCCATAGTTCGATGCTATTGACTGGATGAGAGATCGCGTCCGAGTGGTTTATGGCAGCGTCGGCGCATAGTAAGGAAATAGCAGGTCAGCGCACGTGATCGCACAATCCACCCGAGGCGTACGCATTGTCCCTACCGTCGCATGGCCGTGCGACGGTAGGGAGGTCACATCGACCGGTCTGCTGCGTTCATCTCCAACCGGCGAAGCCAACATTTGCATCAACCAGAAAGTAGACTGCCGATTGCTGCAAAGACAAGAAGTGCGGGAGACTCGCTCAAGCACAAGATCACGTATGGACGAGAGAGGACGACCAGAAATAAACCTGCTGGGCCAACTCACACGGAAAAGAGATGGCTATTGGCTGATCTGTAAGCAGTGCGTGTCGCAGCAATCACTCCGCTTCTCCGGGTAGCACAAGCTCATCTAGCGAAACAGAAGACGGACCCGATCGCCGTTTGACCCGGCCTGTCTCGCGCTCGCCACATTGTAGCCAACAGCCGGCAGACTATATTACAACCGAATGAACTAATGTATAGTTTACCTTCTTATGTCGTACAATAACAAGTACAACAACCCCACCTACTGAACCTCGGCATAGAAACGGGAGACGCTTCCCTCTGTCTTCTGCTATCTTTCCTGGCAGACGGTCCCGCGCGGTGTGCACATCCCGGCGGATCCATTGTTCAGCGAACGCACCGGCCCGCACCAAAGGCTCTCTTCGCTCCAATCTGATTTGCGCTTCATGTCCATTTTTTGCGCTCCCGCACGTGCTGCCCGTTCGATGGCTCTCCTGTGGATGCTCCTTCTTCCATTCTCGTCCGTTGCCCAGACCCAGACGATGACGCCGTCCTCGGAGAGTCGCCTTCTGATCGAACAGGCGTCGAAAGTAGCCAACCTCTTCAGCGACAACCCCAGAGAGAGACTTCGGGAAACGCTCGGAGAGCCGGAACCGGACGTTCCGGATGCAGACGCGGACAGCTATCGTCGACTGTTTTCTCCCGGCTTCCTGGCCAACGTTTCTAGCGTTCAGTTGACGACTATCTTTACAGAGTACCACCAAAAGTATGGCGTTGTCGACGACGTCCAGCTCCGACGCGCCGAAAATACGACGACCGGATCCTTCTACTTTGTGTTCAGTGAGGGATTTCGCATTCCGGTCAGGACGTTGAGCATCGAGTCGCGTCCTCCTCACCGGATTACGGGACTGTTTTTCGGACCTGCCGAGCCCGTTCAGCGAGCGTCGTCTCTCGATGAGATCACCGACCGGTTTGCAGAGCTACCTGGCCACGCCTCGTTTGTCGTGGCCCGAACTGATTCAGCAGGTCGTTCGAGCGTCCGCCTGGAGGAGGAGACACAGGATGACGGCGCGTTGAGCATGATTGCCTCATACCAGGAGAAAAACTCGCTGGCCATCGGATCTGCTTTCAAATTGTACGTGCTCGGCGCGCTGACGGCGGACATTGAGGCGGGCCGCCGGTCGTGGGACGACGTAATCATGTTGACCGAAGATGCACGGTCGTTCCCTTCCGGATTTCTGCACACGTGGCCTGGCGGCTCTCCGCTCACGCTCCGCACACTTGCCACCCTCATGATCTCGCAGAGCGACAACACAGCCACGGACGCCCTTATCCGAGAACTCGGGCGACGCGCCGTTGAGGAGATGCTTGAGCCAATGGGCCATGCATCGCCGGGCCAAAACACTCCGTTTCTCACGACGCGGGAGTTCTTCGCGCTGAAGCACGACTCGACGCAGGCCGACGCGTACGCTGCCGCTGCCGTCGAGCAAAAACGCCAGATGCTCGACGGCGAGATCGCGCAAATGAGTCATGAGGACATCTCCATCCAGTTTGCGAGCCCCAACCGAATCGACACGGTCGAGTGGTTCGCTTCCGGCGCCGACCTCGCGCGGGCTCTTGCCTGGTTCACGAGGGACACCGACGCCCGCACGGTCGCACGCGAGATCCTCTCGGTAAACGAGGGCGTGGACTTCGAGAACGACTGGACATACGTCGGCTTCAAGGGCGGCTCCGAGCCCGGCGTGATGAGCGCAAACGTTCTCCTCCGCTCCCCGAACGGCCCATGGTACACCCTCAGCGTGGTGCAAAACAACGCGGAGGCCGACATCGACCCGTCCTCCCTCTTTAGCCTCGCAAAACAGGCTGCTCAGCTTGTCTTCGAAGCGTCAACCGACCGCAAAGACTGACCGCCTTCGCAGGCGGCCTCCATTCTGAAAGAACGGTCTCTCCCGGAGATTACTCGACGGCCTGAAGATAGCGACTGGAGGCGAAGTAGAGCCGACCGTCGCGAATGATCGCTGTCGAGCGGACGCCGTCTTCTACAGCAACCTTCCCGATCTGCTTGCGCGTCTCTGCGTCCACGGCATAGAGGCCGCCGGCTCCCCCAACGTAGAGGACCCCACCCGAACTGGCGAGGGCCGTGACGTACGGTTCGACATCAAATTCTGCCTGCCACAGTTGCTGGCCGGTGTCGGCCTGAAGCGCAGACAGACACGTGCCAGCGTCGCAGGACGTCCGGTAATACAACACGCCGTCGTACAGGGTCGGAGAACGATGAATCGCCCCCGAAAGGGAGGCCTGCCATTGCTCCTCCCCGGTACTCTCATCGAATGCATACAGGCGCCCCTCCATGTTTGCCGCGTAAACAGTTCCCTGGGAAACCACCGGAGAGCCGATCGGGCGCGTCTCAACGTCTGGATGCACGCTCCACGTTACGTCGCCCGAGTCTAGGCTCAGGGCAAAAAGCTCCGCGTCGCCATTCATCACGTAGAGCCGCCCGTTGGCGAGAGCCGGCGCATGCTTGACCTGGCTCCCCGCGTCGAATCGCCACTGTTCCTCCCCGGTGGCGTGATCCAGCGCGTACACGTGGCCGTCGAGATCTCCAAACAGGACGATGTCACCATGGACAATGGGATCGCCGCTAGCGAGTCCCTCTTCATATCGCCACATCTCCTCCTGCGTCTCCACGTTCACGGCATACAACGTGCCGCCGCTCCCGAAGAAGACAATGCTATCGGCGAGGGCGGGTGCATGCTCAATGCTGGCCTGCGTGTCGAACGCCCATTTCTGCTCCCCCGTCGATCGATCCACCGCGTAGAGGTGGCCGTCGTAACTTCCGACATACACCACGCTGTCGCCAATCGCTGGGGCCGACTCAATACGTCCGTAGTCGTCCCCCGAGCGTCCCGGCGCCTGAAATGTCCACACCGAGGTGTTCAACGTGGGAGCTGCGCCAGGATACGCCCCCGTTCGCTTCAGGTCATTGTCTGTAATCGTCGGGGTGACGGTACCCGAACTGCACCCGGCGAAAAGCAATCCGACGGCGAGTACGACGAGCAAACGCCCGCTGACGAGAATGCGAATTGGTGATATCATCGTTCTGGAATAGACGTGACAACCATAGCGAGCGTCGCAGTGTGGCAACCGGACGTGTGGGAAAGACTGCAGACCGTAAGACGGTGAAGCGAGCAGGGACGCGGTACCGACGTGCGAGGGACACTCGACAACACTCCGACTGGGCTGCACAATCAATGGTAATAAAACGTTGTGCGATTTGTAAACAAATGGCACCGCTGATGAGGCAATGGAGCGCGAATGCTCGTTTCGGCGAGCCGTCCTGGCAAGAACAGCCCCCTCCATCCCCGCCGCGGATGGTCTGCTGAGGTCCGGGGCGGTCGCGCTGACGCAATTCAGGCTACCGTCGCGCGGCCGTGCGACGGTAGGGTCGCGCTTCATGTCAGGACAGAATCGCGAGGCTCATGACTGAAGTCGTCCAGATCAGGGACATGGATCAGGCCATGCTGAAGCACGCGGACCAAATGCATGTTCATATTTGACCGGGGTGTCCATCCAGACCGTTACGCACGATGTTCACCTCTGCATTCACTCAATCCTTCATGTCCCATAACGCCTCTGTCGGCGTTCGATCATCGGACGAGGTGAAGGCGAACCAGAAAAGCACTTAGTATAGGCGCGTCCGCAGATCCTTCAATGAAATAAAGCTTGGCTGTGTCGGCAAAAACGATCGCGCCGCGAGGGGAAAATACGCCGCCTGAAGACCCAGAGCCATGCCGCAAGCACGATCAGGATGGAGCCTCCATGCACGGGCCAGCGCCACCAGCCATGGACAACATCCCGGCGCCCACTGAATTGATCGGGTGAAAACCGAGGGGACGCTAATTTTGACCAGACCAAAAAGGCATCGCCCATAGGTAACCGCCCGCCCAGATAGCGCTTTTCTCCCTGAAATGTCAAAGGAAGGCCGAACGCCTCGATGGTCTGCTCAAGGGCATGCGCAAACATCCTGTCGCCGTAAATCTGCGCCGTCCCGAGGCCGACAATCGTAGCCGACGCCCCCATATCCAGCACCACCGGTCCAGAGTCCACATCTCCCGTTCCGGTCGTCCCGCGCGGGTATTCACGCACGCCGGGCAGCCCGCCGCGCATCGTCAAAAACTGTCGGCGAAACCGGCGGTAATGCTGTTTCGCAACAGTCGAATCGATCTCCCTCAACAGCCGCAGCATAAGGACCTGCGACGACCCTCGCGCCCCTTCCACGACCGTTCCCGCCAAATACGATGTGGAATCAGGCCCATTGCCGGATCGAGTCGGCGTCTCACATCCGAGAGCCATCGGCTCACGACCGCTGCGTATTCCGAGGGGTACATTCGGTCATGAAGATGAAGAGCTGAGATCGCCACCATGGCATCGGCGGGCCACGCCGCGCGACGATAGGACGGAAGAAATGGCGTGTCCTGATTGCGAAACGCCTCGGCAATCTCCCGGCCGTTCTTCTTGAACCGGTGGACCTGAACCGAATTGCGCCGGTCCCGTCGTTCGAGGATATCCGTGGTACCCCACTGCATAGCCCCCAACGACAAGGTATCTAACTCCGTGTTCGCTCAACAACCTCAAAAACTCTCGAAAGTCGCTCGGAAGCCGGATCGTAGTCATAATTGAGTTGACGCATCAGTTCAATGGCGGCGAGTCGCTCTTCCGGCGAACAGGATTGCCAGTATGCACGATCATCCGACTGCTCCGAGAGCGAGGTGACGGAAAAAGCTGACTTGTTCAGTTGAAACGACTCCTCTTCCATGGGGAATATTTTTTTGACGTGGAAGCATTGCGCCTTCCCTTACCTCCCTACGCCCGCGAGGCTCCCGAAGAAACATCCCAGAGGACCTAAATTCCATTTTTTGAGACGCATTCCCTCTCGCCTATCCTTACCATGTAGATAGTCATATTCGCATCGTTCTTCTGCAGGCCCTCCTAGCCTGCTGTAGATGCCGGACGGGGGGGTTCGGTCCCAACTCTGTCGGTGCAAGCGGCGACCAAGACACTGGGGGCAATGAAATACAGAGCGCCACTTGGCGTGTCGTACATGCTGGGAGCTTGCCTATGCCGACGGATCTGCCCTGTTTGCCGAGGCAGTGACCGGTTTCGTCCGGTAAAACAAGACAGCCAGCAGCGCCGCGACGACCAGGAAGACGCCGAGGTAGCCGACGATCCCGATGTTGCGCAGGCTCATGTCGCCCGTGACCACGCCACTCAGTCCAGCGAGGGCGAGCACGCCGCTCACGATCATCAGCACGCGGATGGAGGTGGCCAGGCGGCTGCCGCTGAATACCGGCGCAGCGAAGAGCATCGACAGCGCGAAGAAGACATCCCACGCCAGGATGTCGAGGGCGTAGGCGACGGATGGCCACTCGAAGCTCGCGAACAGGGAGAGCTGCGACAGCTCTGCAAACTCCGGCTGGCGACTCAGGGTCAAGATGACGAAGTGGACCGAGGAGGTCACCCCGGCCAGTATAGCCATAAAGACGACCGACGTAAGACTCATCGTCTTCGCCCGCGGCGGCGCCCACGCATGCACCACGACCATGAGAGCCACCATCGCCGGCATCATCGCGAGGATCAACACCTCGAGCACGGTGAACATCGGCTCGCCGATGGGCTGCTCCGGGGATTCGAGCGAGAGGAACCCGAGGACGAGCGTCACGGCGTAGGCCAGCTGCAGAACCACCACGCTCACGGCCGAGGCAATTCCCAGCCGACGCGCTGTTGCCGTAAAGTCGGGAGTCATGTCGATCTCCAGATCGGGTCGAGGGGCAAGACAGGAGGCCTTTCCGCCACAGAACAGGCTTATGCCACCACAGAAACGATCTGTCCGTTTTCTGCTTCGCGCACGGCGTCTACAATCACAGGTACCAGTGGCAGAAGCGTCTCGGATTCGTTCGTCGGCGCGGAGATCGTCACAACGGCGAGATCGTATTCGCCGGGATTCTGCTGGTACTCAATACACTGATCCATCGTAAGCAGTACATCGAACTCCTCCTGCGCACGATTGAGCAACTCTCCATTCTTGATACCTGCCCATCCACGTTTAGGAACCGTCACCACGTCAACGCCTTGCTCTATGAAACGCCACTTGAGCTTGCGGCGGAATGTTCTCGTCGAAAAGAACCGTCATGTGGCAGGCGGTGGCGGCTCTTCGGCAAGAACGGACTCTTCCGCGAGCTGCAAAAACGCTTCCGCCTGCTCGCGCTCGACGCTCGGAAAGTCATCGAGAAACTCGTCGATACGCTTTCCATGGCGGAGATGCTGAATAAGCGAGTCGACCGGGACGCGCGTCCCCGTAAAAACAGGGGTCCCGCCCAAGATCTCTGGGTCTCGATGGAAAACGTCTTCGCGTTTCATCGCATGTCCTGCAGGATGAGGAAAAGGCATGAGGCACGGATAAAGATCTGACGTGCCCTGCCTGTCGATGATTCGAAACGCTCGGACCTAGAGCCGAACGGTTATCTCGTTCAGCAACGTTCGCCTCGCCCTCCATCAAGCACACGGGAAATCACGTTGGATCAAACGATACTCGACCTCTGCGGCGGCGAAGGCAGACAGCATGTCGCGATAATCGGGATTCAGCACGGGACTCGTTGCTGGAGGAATGTGCTTCGTTGTAGGAGCCTGCTTCTTTAAACGCCCAGGCTTGCTGGGTCAACGGTCACACCGTCTGAATGCGTTCCGCTGGCGAATGCGTTCGAACATCGTCGTTCGACCGCTGCTCCGCAACGTCTCGCACGGTTATCTCGCGACGCTTCATGGCAGCCTACGATTCGTTGTGAAAATCAACGACACGTCCCAATCCATCCGCCAAACAGGTTATTCAAACCGGTAGTCCCAGAAAAAGATCAAGGACCGCAGCCTGCTCGGGGTGCCAACGGACTCGATACTCCTGCTCCGTTTCCGGCATCGTGAACCGCAAGTGTCCTCTCGGGCGCCTTCGGGTCCAGGATGATGCGATCATGCCGCCTCATTCCGAAGAGGCCTCATGCTGCGTCACTTCCCGAACCCAGTCGCTCAGTTGGGCCAGCACCTCCGGCGCGATCGTTGTTTCGCTCACCGCGTCGTCGCTGGACCGTGCCGCTTCGACCGGTCGAAGAAAGTGGTTTAGGCCCTCGACGGTTCGAACCGAGATAGTATCGGACGGGCTTTCTACGAGGGCGGCGCGCATCGGGCCGGCGTTTTGCCGAGGGAGCACACCCAGGTCCTGGCCTCCGAAGAAAACGAGAATGGGCACGTTCACCTGCCGGAGCGCCGGACGCGGATCGTAGCGGGTAAGGTCCCTGAACCACGGGTGCGTATTGGCTTCCACTTTTAGTTGCAATCGGTCATCTCCGCCCTCTTTTTCTCCCAGAATAGTCCGAAGCTGTTCAGCAACATCCGCGGAGTCTCGGTCGGAACGAAGAATATCGAACACCCGGCGCGACTGGTCATGGATCGAATCGACCTCGACCGCCGACGCTCCCGTGGCGTCGGCGAGCCGCGCGTTCTGCCCAACGAGGACCTCGTAGCCGGTCACGCTCGGCGGTGCAAGCAAGGCGAGGAAAGCTACCTCCTCGAATTGATTGTGGACCCAGGGCGCAATCATCCCGCCCATGCTGTGTCCGATCAGACCAACCTTCGTTGCATCAACGCCCGGCTGTTCTTTCAAGAAGCTCAGCGCTGACGCCGCGTCTCGGGCCAGATCTTCAAGGTCCGCCGCGTGAAGATGTCCACCCGACTCGCCCGCACCGCGCATATCGTACCGTAGAACGGCAAAGCCCCGGCGGGTCAGGTGGTCGGCGAGAACGTGGAAAAATTTAAGTCCACGATGCTCGTAGTCACGATCATTTCTTCCTGTCCCGTGCAGAAGCACGACGGCAGGATGCGGTCCGTCCTCGTCCGGCCTGGAAAGGGTTCCTGCGAGTTCCACCCCGCCCGCGTCACTTTTGAATTTGACCTCCTCGGTGCGATAGGGGTACGTCTTATCGGGATGCTGGGGACGCGATGAAGTCGTCGATGCCGCCTCACCGGCACCACCCTTCTCGATCGGTGTCAACGTGAGGGTCGCCGAGCGATCGCCCTGAGTCCACGTGCCCTGGATGACCTGCTCTTCAAGCGACACAGCACCGTGAAACCGGGCACCCATCTGATCAGACTGCAGAAAGAGACTGTCGCCCCGGAGACGCGTCTTGGAGAATGGCGCTCCCATCTGGTCGGCACGGTCGGCCAGAAAGCCGACCAGCGACCCGTTTGCACTGCGCTCTAACCTGATCACCGGGCGAAAGTACGCCTCCTCCGCCGACCAGGCGCCTGCGATTGTAGAATCGGACCGCGCCTCCTGTGATGATGCAGGAGTGGCAGCTATGAGGAAGAGACCTGCGACAAAAAGAAAGAGCCGCTGTGAGAATGGAAAAGTCGTGCGCATCGCGTGCACTGTTCGAGTCGCTTTCAGACAAGTGTGACCTCCTGCTTCTCCGGGACAATTCTCGGTCCGCCACTCGCCCAATCGGATGAATGCAGACAGGGGATCAATGAGTCTTAAATGTCTAAATAGTGACCAATAAACACAAACAACCTGCTAGTAATCTATGCTTTGTGACTGATTCTGTACGAGCGTCTCGCTACTCCGTCCCTCCGCCCTGTATCGTCGCGAGAATCAGACCCTTTGATGAGGGAGGTCGGGGCACCGATGGACTGCGCCGGGGATTCGAGCACGTGGCCTGCTCCCACGTACGCGTACGGCTCCCCGTACCACGTGACTGAACCTCGCATCTCGAAACGAATGCAAGCGGCCATTCAGGCTATCCATAGAAGCAGTTGTATTCATCTTCCTCGACAAGTCGCAGGAATTCAGGCAACTCCTGCACGATCGGGTCCGGTTCATATCCGTACCACTTCAGGTCCGCTCGCTGCCAGAACACGCGCCAGTGGTTCGTTGTGCGGACGTAGGTCGTCTTCGCGACCGCTTCTTCGATCTTCTCCCCCGGCCTAAACATCGACGGGCGAATTTCGAAAATGACCACGCTCTGTCTCTCGATTCGGTAGCTCAGGTCGACCTTGTCTCGAATCTCAGCAGGCGGCCGATTCCTCTCGATGTATGCATCGAGGATCGACTCGTAGGTGGCGAGTTCTTCCGTGGAAAAGGCCATCGGCGTGTTCGTACGGTCCTGATGTTGGCTCAGATGTGGGTGCCTCTGCGACTCCAGACATTGATGGGGGAGGTGGCTCAGACGTATGCTCCCTGGTTTTGCCCCCTTCGCTAGCTTGTCATGACGTAGCACTGCTGTCTGAAAACGTGTCGCGAGCTTCGCACTGTCAGTTGAGATCCGCAGTAACGTTGTTCTGCAGAGCCGAATATACGCCGCGCTACGATATCGCACCACCGACGACGTTCAAAATCGGCTCGGGCCATGCCGATAGCACGTGGTTCGCGACCTTCCACCCTATCCTGCTGGCGATTGCAGGCGGCCGATCACATCGATCATCGCCGGCGACGTGTCGGTGTGGTGATGGACCAGCTTCCACTCTCCGGATTCGCGCCGGTAGATGTTCGTCACCCGATGCTCCAGGTCGACCGCGTGCCCGCCCATCTTGAGCTCGCCGTGCTCGACGCCAATTTCGTACGCCAGATCACCGATCACTTCGATGTGCTGATCTTTCAGGCGGATCTTCCCGTCACTGGATATTTCCGCCACCTGATCGAAGGACTTCCTCACGGCATCCCACCCGACTTGCCGACCGCCGATCGGATGCATCGTCGTGACCGATGAGCCGTGCGACCAGCTGTCCGCCAGTGCGCCGCGCTCTCCATTCGCCATCCGGTTCAATCCATTGTAGAACCGACTGGACGCGGTCCGAACCTCGTCTTTTGCTGACATAATGTGCCTCCTTGTGTTGATGTCTGCGGCGGGGCGCGCGATTCCAACCATCCTCCACATCACCAACTCATCAGGCCGCCGTAGCGCGTGGTTCTGAGGATGGCGAGCCCCCGACCCGATCTACGGAACGGCCCACTTAATCAATATACGCACCGCGCTTCGAAGGTCTTGTCGCCGTGGAGAGCAAAGACGAGTACGCCAAGGGCCACGGACGTCTATCCACTGATTTCGGGCTGGGCGCCGACCTGGCCGGGCACAATTAGTTGAGTTGAGCAAGCACTTAATGGATGCCGTACTTCAGCATTGCAACGGCGAAACCCAACACCAGGATGACCACTGGATATACGGGCCTATGACAAAATTTATTCTTCAAAGAGTTCAGGGTCTTGTTCGGAGAGACCTCACTTCTTTGAAAGCTCCCTGACCTCACTAACTTTTTCAGCCAGTGGATCAGCATTGTACCTGCTCGCAAGATCATCTATATAGGTATCGTCAACGCCTACTAATCTTAGGGCGCAGTGAGCCACGTAATCACCGGCATGGGATGTTTTCTCCAACACAAGTTCTCTCGGACCTTTGATGAATCCCAAAAGAATAAGAAAAGCCGGTATAACTAGTCCCGCCACATCTACTATCTCCGAGTACGGAGACGACGAGACACAAATACGAAGGTAAATCAGAAGTACGATCGGAACGACGGCCACGATTCGCACGAGAGCCCGGAAGACTCTTCTCACCGTGCTCACGGCATCCTGAAGTATCTGGGCAGACTGCCTAGCATCGTTCAAATATTGACCGGTATCGGCAAAGGAGATGGATCTGAGGTACGCTGTCTCAACGATGTAGTGGTCTAGCAAACTTTCCGATTGTTCGAGTCCACCTAAAAGAGATTCTTGAGTGATCCTCGAGAGATCACCATCAACCAAATGTAGCGCGAGCCTGTCGAGATCCGAATGAACGCCTGAAGAGATGTCTTCCTTGTCCTGATTCGCCAGGCAGACTGAATCACCGAACAGTTCCTGAATTATGAATCGTGCTTGAGGCGGATGGGTTGCGCAGTAGCGCTCAAGGTTGTTCTTTTCAGCCTCGAAGTCTAGTTGCGCAAAAGCGCATAAGTCGATGAGATGATTGCTGTAGTGCGAAGTGCGCTTTGAATCTCTTCGACGATGTTGCTGAATAATGCTGGAGGTGGAATTGGACAAGTCATCTTCATTTCCACAAAATGCCGCTGCACATATTTTTTCTGTATCCGTGACTTCTCTTTCGTCCAACTCTGGACATTGCTCATCACACAGATAGGACGCCAGCCATTTTTCTTTGGCACTGGCCCTCAATTTCAGTTGAGTCCTTTTCTTTCTCAGTTCATCAATGAATAACATAAGCCTGAATCATATAAACCAAGGGATTCCGCTCAGGCGATTCATCATCGCAGGATCCCAATTCGGGACCTTCCTCAGATCAGAGGCCACACGTGCCATTTTCTTTGGATATGACACCGTGACCGGCGTTGAGGGCGGAATGAAACTCAAGTGCGATAAGTTTGAGAACTCAACTATCTGACGCGTTAAGTCATCGAAGTTAAACTCTTCATAATCCCCTCTCCGATCTAAACGGAGAAGAAACGGCCGCTCTTTACCGCCCCCCATTTGCAAGAGTGACTGACGTGTCGAGATCCGAATTTCAAAAGATTGGTTGAAGCTGTCTACTCTGCCATCTTCGAATAACCTGTAGGGATGGTTCTCGCTGATGTGGATGATGACATATTTAATGTTGAATGGGGATAGTGAATCCGAATGGATCGCTTTTTCTATCGCTTTAATCTCGCGCTTACGGCTGGCTTCCTTGAACAGGTGGAGCACTAACTCAATCGTCTCCCCCTCAGCAATCCCTTCAGACTGTAATGCGTTCAAAAGCGTTTGTGACAAGTAATCCTGTAAGTCATCAGCGTACTCGTCCATACTGCTCAACTGATGGCACTCTCCCAATAGGTATCTACCATCATGGGTAAAAACATTGGCAAAGCCAATGATGTAATCGCCATCTTCATCAGTCGTGGCTCCCACTCCGACCACAAACTGCTTTGATCTCTCGGCAGAACGGCGAACAGCCCATGCGGTACCGCCTAGCTTGGCATAAATATTTAACGCCACATTGGCGTTAATCATTCTTCTATCTTCATGCACGGACTCAATTGTAATGTCCTGTGACGGCGTTGCCTGATTGAGAAGACGCGCCTTGATTGTGTGATAAGGAGATCGGCGGACCGGGAAGTTCTTCAAACTCTCAGCCATGATAGGAACAGCCAAGTCAAAAGAAGACGCGTCAAAGTCACGTAGAAACTTAGCTATACCAGCGGTAGAGGGTTCAAAAGTGTGGATCGATACCTCAACCTGAGAGAGATGGAAAAGGGATTGCAGCTTATCCTTTAGGGTTCTCGAATACTGTACCGCTTCTTGCTCTCTACTTTCAGCTGCCAGTAATGCTATCTGAATAACCTTCCCCTGAAACTTGTCGTAGGAATACGGCCGCAGTCGTTTGACAGCGTCGTTCAGATATTCTCGGGATTTAGGCTTTCTATCATTGTAGAAGAGGTTAACAGGCCGTCTTATACTCCTTACATCAAACAACTTCGACGGCAGAAGAAATGGGGTAAATGTGTCGACACACAAGGAGCCTGGAAGGTCTAACAGACTTCGAATATTGTTTAAGCGGTGGGTGTGGATTCTGAAGTTTCTAAATCGAGCTCCCTGCGCATAAAACTTGTCATCATACTTGTTATATTGGTCTATCTTTCCAAGATGAGCCAAATATGCCAGAACATTCCGCTTTGAGGCATAAACTTCATCACTGTCATCCTGTTTTTGCCAACTGATATCAAATTCTGACAGCGGAGCCGCATTATTAGCGTCTTCGGAATCTAAAAATTCATGTCTAAGATAGGTCTGTACCACAAGTACAAGGACCGGCTCTGATCCAGAAGTGCTATATAACGGTCGCGGCGTGTATTTCAGCATCGGGGTGACTTTCAGGAGACCTACTGACAGTGCCTTCTGCTTTGACATGGGCACCTCCCAACTTCCATCATATGCGTTCCTCCGGGCTCCCGGCGTACGCTCTGAAAAGTAGCGGTGGATTGACTCAGCTGCGATTTGAGCGAAAACAGGGGAATGACTTCGCAAACTGATCTCAGCATCGTCGAAATAGTCAGGCAATCCAAGAGAAGAAGATCCACTGGTTATTGCGTAGAGATGATCATTTAGCCGATAGAACCACACATCCGGGAAGTCTTCCAGACAGGAATCCCAACGTTCCTTGCTGTAGTCGGCTTGAGGAATAGTGACAGTTCGGTTGTTGAAGCTGATCTCCAACGCGTTTAGAACTAACCCCTGTCTTGCATTCGAAGAACTACGATTTTTAAACGCCATAGAGAGAAACCCCTTTAGACAAGGTGCAATTAAGCGGTCCAAGATGTGTCAGGTACTAGGACTTTCATCGCTCAAAACTTTCTGACACTGTGATGTAGTTTAGGATATGTGAGTGTGATCCTTAGTGCAACTCGTGAGCCTCTCCTCCTAGTTCAACTGGTTAAAAGTAGAGAGTTGGCGGTGTTTGGGTAATGTGCGTCAAGGTACATCTCGGGCGACAGCCCGTCCCTTCCGCCCCCTGTGAAGACACGCCGTATCCGTTGAATTACGCGGGTGGTGCCGGTATATTGCAGGTCGGTTCGGCGATAGGGTCGTTCGTTGCGTAAGACATTCCGCAGCGCGGCCCTTTGTGCACAGCAGTCCGTCGCACAGTCGGGCGCTGGTCCGTTTGTCCGGTCGCACCTCTGCAGGACAGCCCGTCGCCGGTCCGTCCGCTTTCCACGCTCCCATCGTTTCACCCTTCCGCCGCATATGGCAGACGCAGTTACGCCCCGCGAAGAAGACTATTCGCAGTGGTATCTCGACGTCGTTCGCAACGCGAAGCTGGCCGAAAACTCGCCGGCCCGCGGATGCATGATCATTCGTCCCAACGGCATGGCGCTGTGGGAGAACATGCGCGAGGCGCTCGACGGGATGTTCAAGGCCACCGGCCACGAGAACCTCTACTTCCCGATTTTCATCCCGGAGCGCTTCATGGCCCGCGAGGCCAAGCACGTGGAGGGCTTCGCGAAGGAATGCGCTATTGTCACGCACTCGCGCCTGACGACGAACGAGGACGGCGACCTCATCCCGGACCCGGAGTCGAAGCTGGGCGAGAACTACATCGTCCGCCCGACCTCGGAAACGATCATCTGGGACACGTACTCGAAGTGGATCCAGTCGTACCGCGACCTGCCGCTGCTCTACAACCAGTGGGCCAACGTCGTCCGCTGGGAGATGCGGCCGCGCCTCTTCCTCCGCACCGCCGAGTTCCTCTGGCAGGAGGGCCACACGGCGCACGCGACGAAAGAGGAGGCCATTGAGGAGGCCGAGCGCATGCTGGACGTCTACGCAACGTTCGCGGAGGAGTACATGGCGATGCCGGTCATCCGCGGGCGGAAGACGGAAAGCGAGCGCTTCCCGGGCGCCGTCGACACCTATTGCATCGAAGCGATGATGCAGGACGGCAAGGCGCTGCAGGCGGGCACGAGCCACTTCCTCGGGCAGAACTTCGCGAAGGCGTTCGACTGCACGTTCACGAACGAGGACAACGAGGTCGAGCACGTCTGGGCCACGTCCTGGGGCGT
Organism: Longibacter salinarum; assembly: GCF_002554795.1. NCBI lineage: Bacteria > Pseudomonadati > Rhodothermota > Rhodothermia > Rhodothermales > Salisaetaceae > Longibacter > Longibacter salinarum. The sequence continues at coordinate 262,994 of NZ_PDEQ01000005.1, forward strand.
GTCGACGCGGCTCGTCGGCGGACTCGTGATGACGCACTCGGACGATCAGGGCCTCGTGCTGCCGCCGAAGCTGGCGCGGGATCAGGTGGTCATCGTGCCGATCTACTTCAACGACGATCAGCGCGCCACGGTGCTGAAGGAGGCCGAGCGGATCAAGCAGGAGCTGGCCGACGCCGGCATCCGCGTGAAGCTCGATGCCGACGACAATCAGAAGCCGGGCTGGAAATTCGCCGAGTACGAGCTGCAGGGCATCCCCGTCCGCCTCGCCATCGGCCCACGCGATGTCAAGAACGAAAACGTCGAGATCGCCCGCCGCGATACGAAGGAGAAGAACATCGTGCCGCAGGAGGGCATCGCGGACCGCGTGAAGACGATGCTGGACGACATCCAGACGTCGCTCTACGAAACCGCGCTCGCCCGCCAGGAGGAGATGACGACGACCGTGGACGACTACGACACGTTCAAGGAGGTCCTCGAGGAGAAAGGCGGCTTCATCCGCGCGCACTGGGACGGCACCGCCGAAACGGAGCAGCGCATCCAGGATGAAACGAAAGCCACGATCCGCTGCATCCCGCTCGATCAGGAGGAGGAAGAGGGCGTGGACATGGTCACCGGCAAACCGTCCAAAGGCCGCGTCCTGTTCGCCAAAGCGTACTAAACGTTCAGGGTTCAGCGTTCAAGGTTCAATGTTCGCGGGGCACGGCTTCATTCGGTTGGAGGCTGTGCCCCTCGTGGTTCGGTTCAAAGTGCAAGGATTTGAGTTCAACGTTCAGGGTTCAGGGTTCAAAGTTCAGAGGAAGGAGACGCTGATCTTCACCCGGGCATTTCGCAGTTCGAAATCCCCACTTCGCATTTCCCCTCACACCCTCATACTTTCATACTTCCGCACTTCCAAACCTCCACACCTCGCCCCCAGTGTCCGAATCGCCTACGCCCACCTGCCCGAACTGCGGTGCCCCACTCGACGGGCCGTACTGTTCGCAGTGTGGTCAGCCGGGAGAAGACCGAATCGGGCCGCTCCGGCAACTACTGGCCGACTTGGCCGATGAGCTGTTTTCGTTTGACACGCGACTGGTGCGCACGGTGAGAATGCTGGTGTCGCGGCCGGGCGGGCTCACCGTTGCCTACCTCGGCGGACGTCGCGCGCCGTACATCCGGCCCTTCCGGCTGTTTGTCGTGTCCGGTCTTCTGCTCTTGCTTGTGACGAGCCTTGGGCGAAGCCTGACGGACACCCGCGGCGTGCCGATGCTCAAACCCGTGGTCAATGTCGACGTGTCAGATGATGAGATTCAGAAGATGCGCGCCGAGGCGGACTCCATCCGCGCAGCAGGGACCGTGGTGACATCCGTCAAAGCGGCATTCGTCGAGGGAACCGCACGGGCCGCCGAGGATCCCGAGCGGATCAACCGGATCTTTCAGGAGCGCCTGTCGATCCTCGCGGCGATGCTGCTACCCGCGTTCGCCGGGCTCCTGCAACTCCTGTTTCGCAGACGGTTCTACGCCGAGCACGTGATCCACGCCCTGCACCTGCATTCCTTCCTATTTCTCGCGACCAGCACGTACCTGAGCGTCGCCTACTTCATCCGCCTGGTCGACGCCACGCAGACCGCGTCGGTGCTTTTGCCTATCGCCGTCGTCGCTTTGGTCGGAACGCTGCTTGTATATGGTTTCCGCAGCCTCCGCCGCGTGTACGCGGAGCCGTTCCGGACAACCGCGTGGAAGGGCGGACTCCTTCTCCTCCTGAACGGCATCGTCTTCCTGGCGGCGCTCCTGATCTACCTCTTCGGCACGCTGCTCATGGCGTAAACAGTTCAACGTTCAGGGTTCAGCGTTCAGAGTGCATCGTTCGACGGGCTGCCGAATAATCTGAAGGGAATGCCACTGAAATCGCAAAAAAACCGTCGCACGGCCGTGCGACGGTTGATGCCTTCGAAAATAAGGAGGGCCGAGCATCGAACCGGAATAGACGATTCAGGATGGTCCTGAGGTGTTACCGACGTTACCGAGGCCACAGGGTTCAACACCTGTTCGGCGGACAGCCTGTGGCCATGCAAGGGGACGGACCTTCTGTCAGCCGGTCCTCACTGTGGTCCCAACACTGAGGCGCCGTAGATCTCTATCAGCCATGCCTACTGCGTCCGTGCCAAACGGTGACCCTGGTCCGCACTGGAAACAGGACCGCTCATCCTGACTTCTTCGTACCCCATCCGCCAAACAGAACCTGTTTGACGGACAGCCTTCGGCCAGGCAAGGGGACGGACCTCCTGACGGTCGGTCCTCGCGATGATCCCATCGCTGAGGCACCGTAGATCTCTATCAGCCATGCCTACTGCATCCATGCCAAACGGTTACCCTGGTCCGCACCGGAGACAGGACCGTTCATCCTGACTTCTTCGTACCCCATCCGCCAAACAGAACCTGTTCGGCGGACAGCCTTCGGCCAGGCAAGGGGACGGACCTCCTGACGGTCGGTCCTCGCGATGATCCCATCGCTGAGGCACCGTAGATCGCTATCAGCCATGCCTACTGCATCCACGCCGAACGATGACCCTGGTCCGCACCGGAGACAGGACCGTTCATCCTGACTTTTTCGTACCCCATCCGCCAAACAGAACCTGTTCGGCGGACAGCCTTCGGCCAGGCAAGGGGACGGACCTCCTGACGGTCGGTCCTCGCGATGATCCCATCGCTGAGGCGCCGTAGATCTCTATCAGCCATGCCTACTGCGTCCGTGCCAAACGGTGACCCTGGTCCGCACTGGAAACAGGACCGTTCATCCTGACTTTTTCGTACCCCATCCGCCAAACAGAACCTGTTCGGCGGACAGCCTTCGGCCATGCAAGGGGACGGACCTCCTGACGGTCGGTCCTCGCGATGATCCCATCGCTGAGACACCGTAGATCTCTATCAGCCATGCCTACTGCGTCCGTGCCAAACGGTGACCCTGATCCGCACTGGAGACGTGACCGTTCATCCTGACTTCTTCGTACCCCATCCGCCAAACAGAACCTGTTTGACGGACAGCCTTCGGCCATGCAAGGGGACGGACCTCCTGACGGTCGGTCCTCGCGATGATCCCATCGCTGAGGCACCGTAGATCTCTATCAGCCATGCCTACTGCATCCATGCCAAACAGTGACCCTGGTCCGGACTGGAGACGTGACCGTTCATCCTGACTTCTTCGTATCCCATCCGCCAAACAGAACCTGTTTGACGGACAGCCTTCGGCCATGCAAGGGGACGGACCTCCTGACGGTCGGTCCTCGCGATGATCCCATCGCTGAGGCGCCGTAGATCTCTATCAGCCATGCCTACTGCATCCATGCCAGACGGTGACCCTGGTCCGCACTGGAGACGTGACCGCTCATCCTGACTTCTTCGTACTCCATCCGCCAAACAGGTTATCACGGTTCAGAGGACCGACTGATTTCCAGGAGGAATTTCGCAGTTCGAAAATAGAACTTCGCACTCCTCTTCCCCTCCCTCACCCTCTCCCCCCCCATACATTCATACTTCCACACTTCCACACCTCCAAACCTCGAAACCTCCACACCGAAATCCGGAACGGATTTCGACCCCGTGCATCTCAGCAACATCTAACGTAACTTGCCATTTACGGGTCATAGGGCGCGTCGTCCCCGCCACGCGCTCGGCTCTCCGCACTCTGTCGCTGCATCGGATTCTCCGGTCATGAGTTCTACCGATTCCTCTTCTTCGACGCCGGACGCTGGTAAGCAGGCGGACACGCCTCGCCCGGACGCCCATGAGGAGCCCACCGGGGACAACACATCCGGGGATGGGTCGATGGACGAGAACATCTCCACCCTCGAGCCGGCACGTGATGCGACGTCTTCAGATTTTGCCCCAGACTCTTTGGCCAGGAGACTTGAAGCCATTGGGGAACGACAGGTCCGGGCAGATGCTGAACCGAAACTGGAGTCTTCGATAGCGGGTTCTGACGCCACATCGGATGCCGATCCCGACGAGGTGACTCCGGCGCCCGAACATTCCGACCCTGAGCCGGCGGACGCGGAGCCCACAGCATTCGAAGACGCTTCATCAGACGATGAGGCCATGGCCGACACAACAGACACGGAAAATATCGACGTCGAAGATACCGAGACCGACACGCCAGCACCCCTCGGCGAAACGCCACCGCGCAAGCAATGCGCCAACTGCGACACCCCGCTCGTCGGACCGTACTGCGCCAACTGCGGGCAGCGCGCCGCCGAACGGATCGTGCCGCTCCATGAGATGACGCAGGAGTGGGTCGAGGACCTTTTCGAGTTCGACCTGCGCATCTTCCGGACGCTCCCGACCTTTTTCTTCAAGCCAGGCCGGCTGACGAAAGAGTACGTTCAGGGCAAGCGCGTCCGCTACGTGCGGCCGCTCCGCCTCTACCTCGTCGCGAGTTTCATTCTGTTCTCCGTGCTCGCGTTCTCGGACCTCGCGACGATCGACACGGAGGAGTCCGAAGCGGCGGTACCCGATTCTGCTGCAACAGCGGCCCTCCAGCAATCGGGCGCAACGCTCGATAGCCTGGCGAATGCAGCACCGGCCGCGTCGACGAATGACTCGGTCTACACGAGACTGCAGTCGATCCGCGAGACCATCAACAATCGAGACCCGGATGCGCCGCTGGATACAGCCGCTCTGCTCGGTAGCCTCCGCGATCTCGAAAACGTGGGCCAATTGTCGGAGACCGATCAGGCTAACATCGACCATCTTACACAGGCGGCCGTGGCACGGGCGATGACGGCGGAGACGCAGACCAACGGCGGGAGCAAGGGCAACGGCCGGAGTGCACTCGCCCATCAAGTCGCGGACAACATCAACATTAGCCTGTTCGACGACCCGCAGCGCGATGCCGAGGCCGAGGCGTTCGTCAAGAAGCGGCTGGTCCAGACGATCGAGGATCCGAACGTCTTCATGCGGGGCATGGTCGACCGGGCGCCCTACGTGATGTTCTTGCTGCTGCCGATCTTTGCGCTGCTCCTGAAGCTCCTCTACGCCCGCCGTGGCAAGCTGTACGTGCAACACCTCATTTTCGCCCTGCACTTCCACGCGCTCGCCTTTCTGGTTTTCGCCGCCGCGACCGGCTTTCTCATCACAGACTCCGCGACGCTCCACACGATTGGCGGCTGGTTCCTCCTGCTGCCGTTCGTTTATCTCTTCATTGCGATGCACCACGTGTACGAGCAGGGTTGGCTGAAAACAGGAATCAAGGTGACCCTGCTCCTCGGCATCTACAACACGTTCATAGCGATCGCGATGGTTGTTCTGGCGATTGCGAACTTCCTTCTGCTCTGAGCCCTCGGCCGGGCGCTTTCCGGCACGATGTGTGCCCGTTCCCATTCCCGTGTAGTACATGTAGCGTAGCGGATCCGTCCACCGCGGCCTCCGTACGTATTCTGTCTCTGTTCTCAAGGCCCCCTCTGCCTATCTGCGCGACCGATACGACAGCCTCTGTTCGACTCAACCCCAAAGCGTGTCATGACGCCACGGATGATGGCCGTGTGCACGCGTAAATCCCGCTTTTATTGGATGGGTCGACGCTCCTTACTTTTTCTGACCGCTGTCGCCGCGTGTCCCTCTGGATCGCGGTTTCGTTCGCCGTTCTGCATCTGCTCCTCCCCCGAATGACTCGTATGTCTGTTCGCCTGCTTCGCGCGATCGCCTGGAGCGCCGCTGTAGGTCTGTTCATTTCCCTCTTCGCCCCCACGGCCATCGCTCAGACCGATGGCTTCGTCGCGGGAACGGTCCGCGATGCCAGCAACACCCCGATCCCCGGCGTAACGGTCCTCGTCCGTGGCACCAATTACGGCACGGCCACCAACGAGGATGGCTATTACCGGATGACGCTCCCAGCCGGCCGGTACGCGCTCCGCTTCTCGGCCGTCGGCTTTGCCGCCCGCACCGACTCGGTTGTGGTTCGACGCGGTGAAACGACCGAACTGAACGTCGAACTCGAGGACGCCGTCATGGAAATGGAAGGCGTCACCGTCGAGGAGGAAGGCGCGACAAAAGACGCCGGCGTGTTCAGCGTGGACCCGGAGGACGTGCAGTCGATGCCGACGCCGTTTAAGGACGGCTTCCGTGCGCTGAAGGTCGTCCCAGGGGTCGCGACCAATAACGAGTTGTCGCAGCAGTACTCGGTGCGCGGCGGAGGGTACAATGAAAACCTCATTTTCCTGAACGGCTTCGAGGTGTACATGCCATTCCGCCCGCGTCAGGGCGAGCAGGAAGGACTGGGCTTGCTGAATCCCGACCTGGCGCAGTCCATCACGTTTTACACCGGCGGCTTTCCCGCGCGCTACGGCGGAAAGCTCTCCTCAGCACTGGACGTGCAGTATCAGGAGCCGGAGAACGCGCCGATCCACGGCTCGGCCTCGATGTCGACGCTCGACGCCTCAATCCACGCGGGCTCGTCGGCACTGGACAACTCGCTGAGCTGGACGATCGGTGCGCGCCACGCGCAGCCCGGCCGATTCTTCGGTACGCAGGACCTGAAAGGCGAATACGACCCGCGTTTCAGCGACGTGCAGGGCGCGGCTACCTACCGCCTCGGCGGCGGACACGAGATCGAAGCACTCGGGATTTACGCCGATCACCAGTTTGAGCTCAACCCGACCGAGCGCCGGACCTTCTTCGGCATCATCAGCCTGAACCCCCGGATCGCGAACAACCAGTTCCGCTCCCTCTGGTCGGACCTCGCAGGCGCCCGAACGGACGGCTACACGACGCGCTTCGGTGGCGTTCGCCTACGGTCGCCCATCAGCGACAAAATCGAGTTGTCGCACGCTGTCGCCTACTACAGCACGACCGAATCGGAGAACTTCGACATCACCGGTGATGCGGACGTGTACGAGGTCGACCCGACGGCCGGTGCGAACAACCCGGAGAACTACAACCGGCTCAGCAACTCGCAGCACACCAACTTCGCCGACAACAGCGTCGATGTCGAGACGCTCACGGGCCGCGGACGGTACCGCTACAACCTGGCGCGCCACGCTCTGGAGGCCGGGTGGCACGTCCGCTCCCTGCACTTCGACGACCGGCTTAACGAGAAGACCGTGATCGAGACGGGCCGCGGCGACGACTACCGACGGATTGTGGTCGACAGCCTGAGCGATGCGGCGACATTTAACGAGATGCAGTCGGGCTTCTACGTCCAGGACGCCGTCGACGTCCTGCCACAGCGGGGACGCTTTGTCGTCACCGGTGGCGTACGAACCGACTACTACACGTTCAACGACGAGTGGACGGTCTCGCCCCGCATCTCGGCGACCTTTCAGGCGAACGAACAGCTGACGCTGACGGGCTCGTGGGGCCTCTACCATCAGAAGCCGATCTACCGTGAGCTGCGCGGGTCGGCGGAGGCCTCTCCGGATGTCCCCGACGGCGGCGTCATCGACGACCTTCTGAATCGGGACCTGAAGTCGCAGCAATCCTCGCAGTTCGTTCTGGGCGGCGAGTACTTCTTCCCGTCGCTTCGACTCTACCTGCGAACCGAAGCGTACTACAAGGACCTGTCGAACATCGTCAGCTACACGATCGACGACATTCGTGTCGAGTACTCGGGCGAAAACGACGCCGATGGCTACATCGCCGGGTTCGACACGCAGATCCGCGGCGAGCTGGTGCCAGGACTGGAGAGCTGGTTCAACTACAGCTTTATGATCGCGCGTGAGCGCTTCAAGCCGCAGTTTCAGGACGAGTTCAACCAGGGCCTCGTCCCGCGCCCAACCGACCAGCGCCACACCTTCTCCGCCTTCGTACAGGATTACGTCCCGGGCGACAAAACGTGGAAGCTGCACATGCGCGCGCTCTACGGCAGTGGCCTGCCCTACACCCCGCCGGTGCCCGGCCCGGATGTCAACGGTCAGCCGACGCGCCAGCCCGGCGACCGGATGTCAGCCCGCATCACGGCGTACAGACGCGTGGACATCGGGGCAACAAAGGAGATCACCGTGGTCGAGGACGGCATCGGACGAACGCCCGTCAAGCTTGACCTCACCCTGGAGGTGCTGAACATGTTCGATATGGATAACACGGTGACGTACTCGTGGGAGGGCGACTGGACGCGCGTCCCGAAACGCCTCACGCCCCGCACGCTGAATGCCCGCGTCCGGCTGACGTTTTAGGCGTCCGGTGTCTGCGTCGACGTCGGAGACCGTCTTTTCAGGCGAAACGCGTTCCACGTCACGAGCCCGCTACTGCCAGCCATGACGACCACGGCGGCGATCGGGTGAAGGAGGCCGGCCACAGCCATCCCGAGCCCGACGGCGTTGTACCCGAACGTCCACCACAGATTCTGGTGAATGATGCGGCGTGTTTCCCGGGCCAGCATGAACAGGTCCGCGACGACATCCGCATCCGGGTGATAGAGCGCGATGTCCGCTGCGTCGATCGACACACCGGCGCCGTCCGTCCGCGCCATGCCCACATCGGCCTTCGCGATGGCTGCCGCGTCGTTGATCCCGTCGCCCACCATCGCGACGACAGCTCCTTCTGCCTGCAACTGCCGAACGCGGTCGGCTTTCTCCTCTGGCGTCACGCCCGCCTGAACCGGCACACCGAGCATTTTCTGAAGCCGCTCCGCTGCCCCTCCCCGGTCGCCTGTCATCACAAGGGGCCGCACACCCTTTTCCCGCAGCCGGTTCATTGCCTCCCTCGCGCCGTCGCGCATCCGCTCCGTGAGCGTTATCACGGCGACCGCCCGATCACCAACCACAACCGTCACTGCTGTGCGCCCCTCGCTCCGCGCCCGGTTCCGGCGCGTCTGAAGCGGAGTTGGCATCCGTGCCGACAGCCGCTCGACGATTCTGTCGTTCCCAATTCCAACGCGGATGCTTGCCCCACCAGGTGCCGTCCACGTCCCGATGACGCCCGCCCCGGGGATCGTTTCCGCTTCGGTGATCGCATCCGAGCTGACCTGCGCCACCTGCTCCTGAATGGCGTGTCCGATCGGGTGTCGGCTCGTCGCTTCCAGGGCCGCAGCCAGGTGCAACACACGCTCCTCCGTCCACTCCGCCGTATCGGCTACAGTCGCGTTCAGGTGTCGTGCCTGGCGGGCGTCAACCTCCCACCCCGAAGCGGGTGCGGATGGATCCACAAACACGTCGACGGACGGAGCGTCGAGCGCCGTCAGGGTGCCGGTCTTGTCGAACACAAACGTGTCCGCCTGCGCGAGGTCGAGCAGCGCATCACCATCCCGGATCAGAATCCCATCTCGACTCGCCTCGCCCAACCCGACGACGAGAGACAACGGAATCGCGATGCCGAGGGCACATGGACACGTGATAAGGACGACGCTGAGAGCCGTGTAAAGTGCTTTCTCGAAGCCCGCGGCTGCGTACCACCCGGCAAACGTGGCGAGCGCCAGCACGATGACGCCCGGGATCAGCGTGCGCATGATGCGGTCGGTCAGCCGCTGCAGGCGGGGAGGACTCGCCAGCGCCCGGTGCATCATCTGCTCAATGCGGGCAAGGCGCCGGTCCTCCCCGACGGCCACAGCCCTCAACACAATGGGGCCGTCAACCACGGATGTCCCCGCGTACACCTCGTCGCCCGGCTCCCGCACCGCCGGCTTTGCCTCACCGGTCAGGCTGCTCTCATCGACGTACACGCTCCCTTCCTCGATCACTCCGTCGACCGGGACGATGTCCCCGGCTGCCACACGAACGACATCGCCTTGCTCGATCATTCCGACATCGACGTGCCCGCGCGATGGTCGAAGGCGCTCGTACGTTGCTTCCGGGACATCGAGGAGGTGACGGAGCACAGCGGTCGTTCGCCCTTTTGCGCGAGCCGTCAGGTACCGTCCGAGCGTGTAGATCGCAAGCAGCGTGACCGCCGTCTCGATGTACACGGGTCCCGTGCCGCGAACATAGCTCACCGCGCTGACAGAAACAGCACTCGACGTCCCCAGCGCGAACAGGACGTGCAGTGACAGGCGCTGGTGCCGAAGGTCGGCGATGGCGGACCGGGCGACGGGCAGGCCCAGCAGAAGGAGCGCCGGGACCGCGACGAGGAGGAGCACCCAGTGCGCCGTTCCAACATCGTGCTGAAGCTCTCGGAACGCCGCAAACCCGTACTCCGAGCTGACCGCCAGACTGAGCACCATCACAAAGGCCGCCATTAGCAAGCCCGCAAATACGCGGACGAGGAGATGGTGCTGCCTCTCGTCAACGATCGCATAGCCACGGGCTTCCGTCTCCCCGAGCATGCGGCATCCGTAGCAGCAGTACGTCGCCGTGGCGGCCGACGAAGACACCGGTTCGCTCCCTACGGGCAGGCCGCAATGGTCGCAGTAGTCTGGCATCGCACGTTCAATTGTTCTGACCGTCGATTACCGACGTCCGCGCATGTGCTGCGCCATGGAAGCGTAAGCACGTCGTTCCCCCGAACGGTCGCCACGCATGAATCGGAGCGCCGCTGTTGCGTCCTCCGTCGCCGTCGTGTCGTTCGAGGTGCCCGCATCATCTTCGACATCGCCCACACCCATGTTCTCCGGCTGCTGGAGCTCCTCCGCCGTCCACGCCTGCACCCGGCCCTCCGTCGCAGACCGAACGGATTGCACCTCTTCACCCGTCACCTCCGACGCGCTGTTGTCCCAGCTCTGCCGCACGTGCGTAATCACGGCGGCGATTTCTTGATCACTGAGCTGGTTGCCCCATGCCGGCATGTTGCCGTTGTAAACATTCCCGCGCACCTCAACCTCACCGATCATCCCCTGAAGGAGAATGCGGATGATCTGCCCCTTGTCTCCCGTCACCCATTCGGCCTGATTCAGCGGAGGAAACGCCCCGGAAATTCCCTCGCCGTCCGACTGATGGCAGGTCGCACACCGGGAGCTGTAGATCTGTGCACCGTCCACCTCAACCTCCTCCGGCTCGGTCGTCGTTGCTACGACCGGATCGGAGGACTGCAGCCAGGGATCGGGGCTAAAGTCACCGGTGTAATGGCCGAGGTAGAACGTGCTGAAGAGCACGACCCCGAAAATCACCATCCACAACCACATCGGCGGCGCCTCCATGCCCTCCGGCGGCAGAGACTGCTCCCGGAAGAGAGGCGCCAGCATATCGATCGGTTCCGGCGAGGACGCCTCGGAACGCGCCCCCTCATCCGCGGCAGAATTGCGCGCGTTCTCGGAAGACTCTGGTGGAGTTGAAGATTCGTCAGGCATGAACGAGCGGGGTAGAAAACGGGAAAAGATTCCGCTGGTGGATGCAACGGCGTCTTACTGGCTTGCGCCGTCCTCATTCAGCGGCTGAAGCTCCAGGGTCATCAGGTATTCGTACAGATATATCGCCTCGTCCTTCGCCACGACCACCTTGCCCTCCGGCGGCGCATATTCCGGATTGATCGGTACGGTGACATCGGACGGCAGGACGTTGCTCCGGGACTTCACCTCAAACATGTACGGATAGGCCGGCATCACCGAGCCCGGGCTCACGGAGCGAGGCTGATAGAGGTGCGCGAGGTGCCAGTCGCGACTCGGCTGTCGGCTGGCGATGTCATGCAGGTCCGGGCCGGTTCGCATCGAGCCAAGCTGATGCGTGTCGTCGTAGACATAGTCGCCGGGAAAGGACGGGCGCGACCCCCAGCCCCGACGGATGTCTGCGCCGAAGCCTTCCGGACGAACCTGTTGCGAGTGACAGTACAGGCATCCGTCTCGGACGTAGATGTCACGCCCACGTTGCTCCTCGAACGTATAGTCGGCCGTCCCGGGCGTCGGCTCAATGGTCGACAGCTGCAGGCTAGGAATGAGCGCCAGCGCCGTATAGCTCATCGAGATCGCCGCGAAGGCGCCGAGGAAGATGAGAAGAGAACGAGTCATGGCAAATGGGAAATGCGAACGTCGAAAGGCGAAGTGGAGAGCACGACCTACGAGGGGCGGTCAGAGACCCGGGCGTTCGGCGTCGTCGTCCGAGCGCGCAGAGCGAGTGGCGCCAGAAGGCGTCGCTGTCGTCTCTGCTGAGCTGCCATCACCCGCCCCCGAGCCGAACATGCCGGCCGGTGCCGGATGAAAATAAACAGGCCCCTCACGTCGTGTACCACTTCGCGTGATAATCCGGTACATCAGGTAGGCGAAAACGAAGTGTCCGATCGTCATCAGCGTCCCGGCAACGGTTCGGACGGCCAACCACGGCTTGGTGTCTTCGACGATGGTGAGGAAGTCGATCGACGGATCCAGCATCTGGATTCCCTGAATCACGCCGCCAATCGTCAGGCCGGTAAAGTAGGCGCCGACGCCGAGACCGGTCGTCCAGAAGTGGATGCTGATGAGCCGTGGGCTCTCCCATTCCCAGTTCATGGCGCGCGGCATGATGTAGTACATCGCCCCGAAGACGATCATGGTTGCGAACGCGTAGACGCCGAGGTGCGAGTGCGCGATGGTGTAGTGCGTAAAGTGTGTAATCTCCTGCCACGACCGCAGCGACTGCAGTGAGCCCTGCAGACTCACGACGGTGTAGCTCATGGCGCCGAAGACCACGAAGCGGAGCGTCGGACTGTACTTCAGCTTTTTGAAGTGCCCGACCACCGTCATGTGGTGGTTGACAGCGACGACGACCACCGGCACAATCATCATGACGCTGAACACGATCGACACCGTGACAAGCCACTGGGGGGCGGGTCCGCCGACGAGATGATGCACACCCGCCCAGTTGTAAAACAGCGCGAGCGTCCAGAAGCCAAGGTACGAAAGGTGATAGCTGTACACCGGCCGGCCGATCACCTTCGGGATGAAGTAGTACGCCGCGGCGAGGCCAACGGGCGTGAGCCAGAGGCCAAGGATGTTATGGGCGTACCACCAGTTTACTGTTGCCTCCGGGACGCCCTGGTAGATGGGTAGCAGAACGGCAATCAAAAGAAAGGGCGTCCACAGCATGGATGCGCCCAGGTACCAGACCGAGATGAAGAGGTGCTTCACGCGGCGGTGCCGGAGCGTCCACACAAACGGCACGACAACCAGCAACATGGCCGGGACGATAAACGCGAAGGCGTAGTACGGCATCTCCACCCATTCAATCGCGCGGGAGTGGCCGATCAAGATGCCGATTGTGCCGAGCACCATTCCCAGATTCCAGAGGGCGGCGCTCAACATCAGCATCCAGCGCCCACGCAGCTTGGTCTTCAACAGCCGCGCCCACAGCCATGTGGCAATACCGATGCCGCCCATCGACAGCCACCCGTAGATGACCGTGTTGAGGTGTGCCGGGCGGATCCGCCCGAACGTGAGCCAGCCAGACTGGACGAGCCAATCGGGCATCTGAAACTTGAGGCTTGCTATAATCGCGAAGATCGACCCGATGAGTAGCCAGAACACGGAACTCCCGACGAAGGCGATCACCGGCAGGCGTGTCGACCGATCGACGCCGCGGCGCCAGTTGGCTTCCAGTGTGTCCGGGGACGCCCCCGGCGGCAGACCGGGTGTGGAAGATGGAGGAGTGACGTCGGACTCTGGCATGGTGAGTGGATCCGAAACGAAGTGGAGGGGCAAAGAAAAGCGGTGCTGATACGCTCAACGAGGTCGTAGAGGAAGAGACGTCTAGCCATCCTCCCACTCCTCAGGATAAAAGACATGATCCTGCGGCTCCCCCACCGGTTCGTCTTCGTCGAAGATGACGTATGCGCCCGAACGAAGATTGTCGAAGAGTCCGGCTTGGTACGCGCGCCACAGAATCGTCAGGGTAATGGTCGCTCCGATGATGAGGAGCCCTAGGATCACAGCAAGCGGGAGGTACGACATGAGCGCGAGGGGTTTTAGCCAGGCGGAAGCGGTGCAATCGTCATGCGATGGGAGAAGACATCAGCGGTTCTGCATGCTGTCCCGGCGATGGCATCGGGTGCACGACCGCCTGCGGCTCTGCATCGGAGGGAGCGCGCTGGTCCATGTCTCGCAGGACGTAATACAAGATGACGCCGAGAAACAGGGCGGACGCCAGAAAGAGCGCCAGGACAAGACCGTTCGTTGCTCGCTCAATGTTGAAAGACGATTCCGACATGCGATAACACCTCAAATAGGTGATGACGTGTCATGACAACCTATCAATCTCACGTAATGCACTGGCTGAAGATCCGGTCGTCACGGATCTCCGCCCCAAAGGAGTATAAATTTAACGCAACTCAGCCTGGACATCCCTAATAATGTCATGTTCTGCGCATATCTCATCAGGAAAAATGCGGCTCCCACGCGTCGAAAAGCGTAGACGGTACCGGATCACGTCCCAGGGGCGACGGAACGCGTAGCGATTGTGGATCCGAATCGGTCGGGGTCCGGCGGTCGATGTCCATACGAATGTAATACAGGACGACCCGAGAAAAAGAGCAAACGCTAAAAAAGAGCACGGACGAGACCGGTCGTTGCCCACTCAATGTTGAAGGGAGATTCCAACATCATTTCGGTCGAGACGATTTTTCGGCACTTCGCCCCTATATTCCGCGTAAGGAATAACCGTCCGGTAACTCACGCCCGTTACTCGAATCGCTAGACCTTCTTACCCCAATCTTAACAACCGGAAACAAAGGAAATGGTCGGGTCACAGATCCCTTTTGCGGTCTAGCCTCTCTCGCCTCACGCGCAGATCGGTCGTTCCTGTGGTGAAGATGGCCGGAGTCACACCCGGCGATAACTGCTTCTTGTACGTGTTATAGACACGTACACGGCGTACACGCGGGGATCTTGGCCGCCCAATGTGCAACGTAGGAATTAGAAAAATCGGATGAATGGTTCGGCACCAGCCTTTACGTCATCGTTTCGTGGCGCGAATGTAACCCCTACAGATCGTAGTCGTCTATAATGGTTTTTGATTTCCAAAATATTGCAACGTAGGCAGGCGTTCGACGTATAGAAGGCGCTACTTCTCTCTCCATCTTCCCACCTATCCTTCACCCAACTAAATGCCATGACCGACGAACTCGTCCCGCGTGCGCAAATCGAGCGGGCCGCCCAACGATTTAAAATATTGAGCGAGCCTGTGCGTCTGGAGCTGCTTAACCAAATGCAACTCCAGGGCGAGCAAACTGTCAGTGAACTCGTCGAAGCCACAGGGCATCGTCAGGCCAATGTTAGCAAACATTTAGGCCTGATGGCCAGTGAGGGCCTTCTCGATCGCCGCAAAGAAGGGCTTTATGTCTACTACCAGATCAGCGACCCCACCCTATCGGCCCTTTGCATGCTGGTCTGTGGCCGCCTCCGAGAAGAGACTGTCGCTGTCGAGTAGATCCCTGTCCCACCCTCTCTCACAGGGAGCAGCATTCGAAGGCGCATCACCGCCGTTCACTCTGATGAACCGGCTGATGCGCCTTCCTATTATTCGGGCGTATCTAACGCACACCAAAGATGGCCAAATGTCCACACCGATTACGGATTTCCCCCATTTCTTTCCAGCAGGACGCCCCCTCAGTCGCGTAAACGAGCCGTCGCCACAAACATTCTTCCCCTGATCAACGCGTGCCCACTACGGCACCAATGTTGTACGTGCAGCGGAGATGGAGGGCCAAAATGAAGCGCCTCCCTCACGGTAACTGCGATTCCACCCGTCGTGTATCTGCTGCCGGAAGGAAGCCGTCGTCGTTGCCGACAGCGATGATTCGTTCACGTTGCCCGATCGTGCGAAGACCGGTGCGCCTGTCATGACAAACATTTCCACGATTACCGATGCCGTTGGCTGTGGCTTAGTTATCGTCACACAGGAAGATACGGTTGCGTCGATGAACCCTCGCGCCCGGCAGCACCTCCGCATCCAGCCTGCTGACGAGGAGGCCCTGGATGAATCGGGATCGATTCTCGACATGCATATCGTTCGACCCGCCACGTCCTCCGTCTTCAACTCACCGGTGCCGATCACGCCGTGGGATGGAAGGCAACCAGCCAATGTGGAGTTGGCAGCGGATCCAGCGGAACGTGCGCCGTCCGCAAACCTGCGCGAAATGATCCATCGCGCCCGTAGCTCGGGACAGCGTGTCACTGAAATCGGTCATCTTTCCTGGGCGGCTCCGGGCGACAGCGATTCTGACCAGCCCCATACGTCGCCGCCCCTCGCGATTTCCGCCGCCCCGGCCGACAACCACGTCGTGATTACGCTGCAACGCACCCAGGCGGCCGCCCCTACGCAGACGCGGTCCAACGATTCGTTTTCTCAGGATGTAACTCTCGCCGACCGGCACCTTGACATCCTTGAAATGATTGCCCAGGGCGCCTCTCTGTCGACAATAGCGGGAGAAATCGTTCATCTCGTCCAGAGCATCGCCCCGTCGCTCACGGGCATCGTTCTCCGTCACGACCCGGACTCCGGCACCCTCCGCCACGCAGCGAGTCCATCGATTTCGCCCAATCGGACCGCCCCCCTCGAGACGGGCGTCGCCATCGAAAGCTGCACATTGTGTCACTCTGCGGTAGCAACCCGATCGCGGGTACACCACGACCTTGGCGACGCTTCGACACTGCAATCGATCAGCTCTACCTGGCAGCCCTTGCTCGATGAAGTTGACGCTGCGACGGGATGGAGTCTGCCGATCATGAAGTCGGATACGGACGTGCTCGGCGCCCTCATCGTGCTCAGCCAGAACTCGCGCTCCTCCTTTCCCCTCTCGCGACGCCACGTTGATCTTGTCACCCACCTTCTTCGCATCACCCTCGAACGAGATCGACGCCGGGAAGCATTACGCCTCAAAAATGAGCAGTTTCGGCAACTCACAGAGAGCATGCAGGAGGTGTTCGTCCTCCGCACGACCGATCAAATTCTTTACGTGAGCCCCTCTTTCGAGGACGTGTGGGGGTGTCCGCCGGACTTTTTGTACGAGGATGCGAATGCCTATGAGGACGATATCCATCCAGACGACCTTCCTCGCGTGCGTGCGTCATACAACGTGATCGTTGAAGAGCAGAGGCCCATCGACATCCGATACAGGATGACGCGACGCTCCGATGGGGAGACGCGCTGGGTATCCGCCTCTTTCCATCCGGTCCAGAGCAGCGACCACGACCCTCGCTTTGCCGGAATCATTCGAGACGTCACCGAAGCACACGAAAACAAGCTTCAACTGGAGCAGTCCGAGGAAACGTATCGCGACCTCATTGACCATGCGTCAGACGCCATCTACGTCCAGGATGCCTCGGGGAGGTTTCTAGACCTGAGTCGCGGTGCCATCGAGATGTACGGGTACTCGCGGGAGGAAATGATCGGCCAGACGCCAGCCTTCGTCAGCGCGCCCGGCCGCAACGACCTGGACCTTCTGGATGAGCGTTTTAACCGTGCCTTGAACGGAGAACCCCAGCGCTTCGAATTCTGGGGAGAGCGCGCCGACGGCTCCGTTTTCCCCAAGGAAGTTCGGCTGCAACGTGCCACATACTTCGGTCAGCCCGTCGTCGTCGCATTCGCTCTCGACATCACGGACCGCAAAGCCGCTGAAGAGGCCCTTCGAAATAGCGAGGAACGCTACCGCCTCGTCATCCAGAACATGAAGGAGGTCGTGATGCTTCACGACGTCGACGGGGAAACGTTATGGGCGAGCCCGTCCGTGGAAGATGTATTCGGCCTGACCCCGGCTGAAGCGAAAAACCAGAACATCTTCGACATCATCCATCCCAGCGATTTAGGCAAAGTCGAGTCTCTCTACGAGGAACTGGCTGCCGGGACGTTTCAGGGACCGATCACATATCGCGTCCAACATGCCGACGGCCACTACATCTGGTTGGAAACGCTTGTTCAGGCCGGGTACGACGAGAACGGCTTGGTCACGCGAATTCAGTCGTCGTCGCGTGATGTGAGCGATCGCGTGCAGCGTCAGCGTGAACTTCGCCGGGCCAAGCGGGAAGCAGAGGATGCCGACCGTCTCAAGTCGGCCATGCTCGCGAACATGAGCCATGAAATCCGGACGCCGCTAACCTCCGTCATCGGTTTTGCCGAGATCCTTCGCCACGAGGTCGCCCCGGAGCACCGACGGTTTACCGAGCTCATCTACGACGGAAGCCGCCGACTCATGCAAACGCTGGATTCCGTTCTCCAGCTGTCGAAGCTGGAAGCCGGACTGGTGAACCTGGACGCATCTCCCATTAATCTAAAAACGGAGATCCAGGAGACCGTCGACCTCTTGCGCCCGCAGGCCGAGCGAAACGGCGTGGATCTGCGCGTAGACCTGGAGAGTGACAGCCCGGTTCGAGGCGACTGGGACCAGGGAGCGATGCACCGGATCCTCAATAACCTGATTGGCAATGCGATCAAGTTTACGGATGAAGGCGGAGCGGTAACCGTTCTCGTGCGCACGTCCGATCAGACGGTTCGCCTTATGGTGCGCGACACCGGGATCGGAATTGACGCATCCTTTCTGCCGCATATCTTCGAGCCATTCAAACAAGAGACGGGCGGCCTGCGGCGCCGCTACGACGGAAGCGGTCTGGGCCTTGCGATCGTCCAACGCCTCGTCGAAATGATGGACGGCACCATCGACGTGGACAGCGAAAAAGGAGCAGGAACAACGTTCACGATTGCGTTGCCACTCAGCGACAACACCGGTTCATAGTCGAACCTGAATCCGCGGCTGCGTCACGAACGAACGCACCCATGAGAGCTCTATCCGTTTCCCGGATGGAGCTCTTTGTCTTCTACATCAGGCGATAGCAACCAGGCCGATAAGCGTGACAAGCGTCCGCAGGGAATCACGCGCACTGCTGTTTGTGCACAGATGGCTCTGCTCAACTCGCATATTCTGCACGCAGAATCTTCACGGCCAAGTGGACGATCCGCCACTCATCCTGTATGTTCGTTCCGGTCGGTTACCCGGATCTCCCTCGACCGATTTGTGGAGGCTCCCACTCCGCGACGATGCAACCTGAGCATCGTCCTCTGCCCTCTACACGATGGCCGCGTCCCTGTCGCCGGCTCTCTTGCCCTCACCCGCGCCACTGCCCGACTCCGCCAACGACCGTATGCCTTCGAATTTCCCCATTGCGGCACTCGACCTCGCTATTATCGGAGGGTATTTCCTGATCGTGTTCGCGATCGGATACGTCATCGCCAAACGCACTGAAACGGGCGATGACCTCTTCCTCGCTGGGCGCAGCCTCGCCTGGGGAGCGATCGGCTTCTCTCTCTTCGCCTCGAATATCTCCAGTACGACGCTGATCGGCCTGGCCGGATCGGCGTACACGACGGGGCTAGCCGTGTCCAACTACGAGTGGATGGCCGGCGTGGTGCTCGTCTTCATGGCGATCTTCCTGATCCCGTTCTTCATTCGGTCGCAGATCTCGACCATCCCGGAGTACCTGGAGAAACGCTTCGACGTCCGGTCCCGAAAGTACTTTTCGGCCCTCACCATCTTCACTAGCGTGGTGATCGATACCGCGGGAGGCATCTACGCCGGTACGATTGTGATCCAGACGTTCTTTCCAGACCTGATTCCGGCTTTCGGGCCGGAGCTGGACTTCTACACCGTCTGCTTCATCCTCGCGCTCATAGCGGGAATCTACACGGCCGCCGGTGGACTCGCGGCCGTCGTCTATACCGATATCATGCAGGCGGTCATCCTGATCATCGGCTCGATCATGATCACCTACTACACGTTCGAGCAGTTTGACTTCTCCTGGGCGCAGGCCACCGCACAGCTTCCGCAGGGCCACCTGGATCTCATCAAACCGATCGACGACGACTCGCTTCCGTGGCTGGGCACGCTGATTGGCGTCCCCATCCTGGGTTTCTACTACTGGGGCCTCAACCAGTACATCGTCCAGCGTATCCTCGGCGCGAAAGACCTGAAGAACGCCCGCTGGGGCGCGATGCTTGGCGGCGGCCTGAAGCTCCTCCCGCTCTTTATTATGGTGCTGCCGGGCGCCTTCGCCTACACGCTCTACCCGGAGCTTCCGAACGGCGATATGGTCTTCCCGACGCTCGTCACGGACCTGCTCCCGGTCGGCATCGTCGGGATCGTGCTCGCTGGACTTGTGGCGGCCATCATGTCGAGCATCGACTCCACACTCAACTCGGCGTCCACGCTTATCGTGATTGACTTCGTGAAGCCCAGCAAGCCGGACATCACGCCGGAAGACACAGCGCGGATTGGCCGCTACACGACCTTCACCCTCATGCTCTTCGCGGCTCTCTGGGCTCCGCAGATCCGCGAATTCCCGGGCATCTGGGACTACCTCCAGCAGATGCTCTCCTTCCTTGTGCCGCCGGTCGTCGCGATCTTCCTCCTCGGCATCTTCTGGCAGCGCGTAAACGGAACCGCCGCCTTCGGTACGCTTCTCGGCGGACACGTTCTCTCGCTCTGCGTCTTCCTCTTGTCCACAGACGGGCTCATCTTCGAGAATGCGGTGATCGACCTGCACTTCACCATCATCGCCGGCATCCTGACCTTCCTCTGCATGGGCCTCGTTGTGTTCTTCACGCTGGCAACCGACGAAGAGCCAACCGCGGAGCAACTGGACGACCTTACCTGGAGCGGCCGAGCGGTCGAGGTCAAGGAGGATCTACCGTTCTACCAGGACTACCGCATTCAGGCCGCCTTCGTGCTCAGCCTCACGGTCGCTATGCTCGTGGTCTTCTGGTAAAGCGGAAAGAACCTGTTCGGCGGACAGCCTTCGGCCATCCAAACGGACGGATCTCCCGGCGGTCGGTCCTCGCGACCGTCACAACACCAGGCCTCGTTCATTTCGCGGACCGTGTTTACTGCGTCCGTGCCAGAGGATCACCATCCAGTCTGCGAATAGACATAAACGACCAACCTTACTTTTTCACGGTCCATCCGCCAAACGGGTTGTCGCAACCCGAAACACAAAACAGCCCCGAATCGCTCGACGGCGAACGGGGCTGTTTCGGTTTAATCACGTCCGAAAATGCGACCACTTGAATCCTCAACGGCATCACGCGGACCGGCGGTGCGCTCGTTCGGCGCCGCCTGTCTCGGACGCTGCATCCGAGGCGACCGGCGGCGCGTCAGACCGGGGCGACACACCCGGCTCCTGCTCACGCTCGGCGACAAGAGGATCATTGCCACACTGCAGACAGCGGTAATACCCACTCAACACGCGGGCCATCCAGGGCGTCTTCTCCTCACAGTGCGGGCAGTGATCGTAATGCTTCTGGTAATGCTTCGAGGATCCTGCCGAGACCGCCAGATACTTCTGGCGAAGGTGGCGAAAAAGCTTCATACGGTGGTACGGGATCGTTAGGGGAAACCATCGAATCAGGCCGAAGTCTACGTCAGATTCCTCCGGCATGTCGTGGTCTCCAACTTCGCCTCCCAGCCCTCCGTTCGGGCTCAAAGCGCCTGAAAGGGCTTTTGATAACCGTTTCTTGGCAACAAACCGCTTCCAGGCGCTCGCCCGTCGCACGGCTGTAACATGCACCGACGAGAAAATCGGTCACCGTCACGGTATGAAGCCGAGAAATGGTACCGATTCACGACTCGATTCCGCAGGGCGAACCCGGTGCTTACGGGTCGGCCGAACCTGCTCTGCTCAGCCCCGCACGTCGTCGTTCGGGTACGTTAGCCCCCACGCTGCGCGCATTGCGTCCATCGTTTCCATGATTGCGATCGACTCGTCGAGCGGCATCACCGGGCTCTCCGTCCGCCCGTCGCGAAGGCAGTTGCAGACGTGGGCGATCTCGAACTGATAGCCATTCCCCTCCGGTGTCGTGCCGACCGTCGACCGCTCGCCATTTTCTTGGATCCAGGTAAAGGGACGCCCTTTCCACCAGTCGCGATCGTTCCGTAGACGGCCCTTTGCTCCGGCAATCGTGAGCCCACGTCCCGCGTCGGCGCGGAAGGAGGCGTGCCAGATAAACTGAGGCCCGTTGTCGTAGGAAAAGATCGCCGCCGATTGCTCGTCAACCTCCGTCGGCCCCATCTGCGCGGTCGACATGACATCGTCCGGTGGACCGAACAGGTCGAACGCCAACGCGATCGGGTAGACGCCGAGGTCAAGGAGCGTTCCTCCCGCGAGATCTCGGGCGAAGAGTCGGTCATTCGGATCCGTAGGCCGCAGCGTGCTTATGTCCGCGACGACGCTGCTAATGGAGCCCAGATCACCGTCCTTAACCATCCGCCGTATCCGGCTCATCGTCGGGTGGAACCGGGTCCACATCGCCTCCATGAGGAAGACGCCGGCCTTACGTGCGGCAGCGGCCATTTTTCGCGCCTCTGTCGCGTTGACGGTGAATGCCTTTTCGCAGAGCACAGCCTTGCCCGCCTCGATGGCGAGGCGCGCATCCGCGGCGTGGCGGGAGTGCGGTGTCGCGATGAACACGAGGTCGACATTGTCGTCGTGAACCACAGCCTCGTACGAGTCGTGCGCGACCGGCACATCGAACTCCGCCGCAAACGAGTCGGCCGTCGACTGGCGCCGCGACCCGATCGCAGCGATTTCGGCGCCGGGGACGAGCGGGATATCGGCGGCAACGAGACGGGCGATCATGCCCGTACCGAGCATGCCCCACCGAATGGGGCGAGGAGAGGAAGACGCAGGCATGCGTAGTTGAGGGCGGTATCTGTTCTAGAAAGGTCGAACGGGTGGCTGTCGATGAGCGAGGCAGGCCCGGCTATCAATGGAGGTGCCCGTCATCGTGCGGCGGGACGGCGTCACCAATCGGCAGCCGAACGGTGAACGTGGTTCCCTCCCCGAGCGTGCTGTCCACATCGATTTCGCCGTCGAGGAGCTCCGTAAGTCGCTTCGCGATGGCAAGTCCCAGACCGGACCCCTGCTTGTTCATGCTTCCAGGCCCTCGCGTGAACGCTTCGAATAGGTCATCGAGAAACTCATCTTCAATCCCGACGCCGGTGTCCGACACACGAATGACGACGTGATGATCCTCCGTTGCGAGGTTTACCGTCACCCGTCCCCCGTCCGGCGTAAACTTGAGGGCATTTCCGATCAGGTTATCGGAGATCCGGTGCAGATAGGCTGGATCAAGAACGGCGTAGATCGACGCACTGGGGATGTCCCCGACGAGCTCGATGTTCTTCTGAGTTGCCTGGGGTCTGAAAATCTCAATCGTTCCCAGAAGTTCGTCCGTTACGTCGATGCGCTGAAGGTCGGGTTCAATCGAGCCGGATTCGATTTTCGACAGGTCGAGGACGGAATCGATCGTATTCAACAGTCGCAGACCGGACCGTTCGATCAGCGAGATCCGCCCCTGTAGCTCCTCCGGCGCCTCCATCGACAGCAGCTCTGTCAGATTCATAATGGACGACAGCGGCGTGCGAACGTCGTGGCTCATGTTGGCGAGAAACGACGACTTGAGCCGGCTCGCCCGCTCCGCCTCCTCCTTTGCCTCCTTCAACTCGCGCTCCCGTTGCACTTGCTCGGTAATGTCGATAATGGAGAACACCACCTGCTGCACCTCCTCGTCTCGGGGCCCCATCAGGGGCGCGCCGCTGACCGAAATCAGGCGTTCCTCTCCGTCTGCCCGAACGAGACACAGCCGCAAGTCCCTCACCTGCCTCCCCGTCTCGACGATGTCGTAGAAGGGCCAGGCGTCTTCGTCGATCGGCGAGCCATCGAGCGCCTTTAACGTTCCAATCTCACTCTGATGCTTGCCAATCGCGTCCTTCCCGATCCCGAGGATCTCCTCCGCTCGCGGATTCGAAAAGGTGAACGCTCCCGTTTTTGCATCGACTGAAACGATTGCTGCCACGCTGGTGCCGACGATCGCGTCGACGAGATTCTGTTTCCGATGAAGGTCCCGCTGTGCCTCGATACGCTCGCTGACGTCCTTAAAATACACCGAGAGTCCGCCACGGAAGGGGTAGGCGTGAACCTCAAACCAGACGTCGAGCGGTGGATAGTACTCGACGAACTCGACCGTCTCCTGCTGTTCGACGGCCCGCTCGTATTCCACCTGGAATGTCGATCCAACGGCATCGGGGAAGGCATCCCAGATATGGTGACCGAGAAGATCTTCGCGTGACGCGTCCAGCATGTGTTCGGCTCGAGCGTTCACGTACGAAAACCGGAAGTCATCGTCGAGCGCAAAGAAGGCATCGGTAATGCTCTCCAGAATGCGCTTCGTTTGCTTGCTCGAAGCGCGGAATGCCTCTTTTGACGCGTTCAAGTCCACCGCAAAGCGGCGGAGACTCAGTTCGTCCATCACCACGCCGGCCATGTCCGTCAACGCCTCCCGGTCGCCGTCATCGAAGTCGTCATGCGGCTTCTGGTCGATCAGGCAGACCGTGCCGAGGCGATGTCCGTTGGCAGCGATGAGTGGTGCACCCGCGTAAAATCGGATGCCGGGCTCTCCGGTCACAAACGGGTTGCTCGCAAACCGCGGATCTTTTTTCGCATCCGGCACAACCATCACGTCGTCCGACTCGATGGCATGCGCGCAGAACGACACATTGCGAGGTGTCGAGCGCGCCGACAATCCCTGGGCGGCCAGACACCACTGCTCGTTCTGGTCGATAAAATTAACCATCGCAATCGGCACGTCGAAGAGCCGCGTTGCGAGTCGAGTAATTCGACGAAAGGCGTTGGCAGGCGGAGCATCGAGGACGTGGTATTCGTCGAGCGTCTCAACTCGCCGGCGCTCCTCCTGCGAGGACTGGTTTAAAAACTGAAGAGCTTCCATGGACAAACGGCGATAGCACAAATGGAAAACAGCACGTCTCTTACCGTCGCAGCACGTGATCCACTTCAGCGGACGACAAAAGCCGGCTTGTACCCGGCGGTGAACGACATGCCGAGCACGTATTTCGGGAAATAGATGTTAAGGTCAGATCACCCGGCGACGACCCAGACTGGGATTGGGGACGCTCCTGAGACTCCCTCTACATCTCGAAAGTACAGTCTACCGGATGCTATTGACGAAATGCAGATCGAATGACGTAACGGACGTAATGATCTGGGAAGTGCCCGAAAGATGTGGGCATTAGGGCCAGCCATCATGCACGTGATTTAACATCAGGCTGGCAGGTTCATTCGATCTCGCAAGTTCGCCTGCACGGCGTCGCGCCGGTTTTCCAGTGCGGAGCTGATACTGACGTCGTACGGAGGATCAGCCAGATCCAGCTGGCGAAGCCGTTCGGGTAAGGCTTTGACCTGCCGAGCGGCTTCCGCCCGGATGTCATCGAGCGGTCGGGGCCGTCCTGCCTCCGTACGTTCGCCGTCCTTCATGACACACATTAGTAGCGGCGTACCATCCTGATCACCTGCCTCTTCTGCGATGCAGATGACGTCCTGCGTGGCTTCGCCGTCGTCGAAGAGGCGCATAACCTGTTTCCGCCCAGGGAGATTCGACTTGTCCTTGGCCAGTTTCATTCTCGGCGCGCCATCATAGCCGCTCAGCTTGTAGGCGCTGTCGAGATACGGTTGGTCGGCCATCGTTCCCATGCGCGTCCCGACACCGAAGCCGTCGATCGGTGCACCCTGCTCCAGCAAATCCGTAATCTTGTGCTCGTCGAGACTGCTACTTGCCAGAATCATCACGTCGTCCAGTCCTTCTTCGTCCAGTCGCGCGCGAGCCTGTTTTGCCAGTTCAGCCAGATCGCCGGAATCCAGTCGAACCCCGCGCACCTGGAAGTCATCCCCCCATTCGCGGGCCAGATCGATGACTTTCTCAATCCCCGTCATCGTATCGTACGTGTCCACGAGCAGAACCGTGTCCGGATATTGACGCGTGAAGTTTCGGAAGGCGGCCATCTCCGCGTCGTGCGCCTCCACGTAGCTATGCGCCATCGTGCCGGTGATCGGAATGCCGTATGCGTGGCCCGCAGCAACATTGGACGTGGAGTCAACCCCGGCGATGTACATGGCGCGCGCCCCCTTCATGGACGCGTCGGTACCATGCATGCGGCGCATCCCGAAGTCGGCAACCAGGCGATCGGTGCCGTCCGCCGTCGCGGCCTGAACCACGCGGGCGGCCTTCGACGCGGCGCCCGTCTGAAACGTGAGCTGATTGAGCAGAAACGTCTCTGCCAGCTGCGCCTCTCCGATCGGCGCCACGACCTCCACAAGCGGTTCATCGGGAAAGACGGGTGTCCCTTCGGCCACGGCATACACGTCGCCCGTAAACGAAAAGTCGGAAAGCCACGCGAGAAACTCCTCATCGAACGTGCCCTGCTCCCGAAGATACTCGATGGCCTCCTCCGAGAACGTCATCGACTCCAGAAATTCGAGCACCTGCTCCAGGCCACACGCCAGAAGGAAGTTTCGGTGCTTCAGCCGACGGACGAATAGATCGAAGACCGCATTCGCGTGCATGTCTTCTGCCCAGTACGCCTGCAGCATTGTGAGCTGGTACAGGTCGGTGTACAGTGGTGCTGTATCGGCACGCAACTGGTCGTCGAAAGGCATACATCTCGCGATTTCTTCGGAGGCAGTGTGACGGGTCGTACCAACACGCGGCACGTCGGTTTACTATCCCGTCCACACCTCAAAAGTTTGTTGCCTTGCTATAGTCGTTCAGGCATCGATACGGCTTCGCGTTTGCACCTGAATAATGGACAGGCCGGTATACGATCCCGTCCACACCTCAAAAGTTTGTTGCCTTGCCCCGGAAGATCTGGCGACGATACGGTCTTACGTTTCTGCGAACATGAATGCGTCTGCTCGGCCGCACCTTATTCTCCCCGCAAACTGTGCGCGGGGTGGACCCGGGCCGCCTTCACGGCATGATAACCGACGGTGAGCAATGCCACGATCATGGCCAGTGCTCCGGCGAATACGAAGACCCCGACACCGATATCCACGCGATAAGCGAAGTCGGACAGCCATCCGTTCATGGTGACGTAGGCAACGGGCAGGGCAACCAGGAATGCGATCATCACAAGCAGCATAAACTCGCGGGACAACAGCGCCACGATTTCCGGCACGGTCGCTCCGAGTGCCTTGCGAATCCCGATCTCCCGCGTTCTCCGCTGTGCCGTGTAGGTGGCGAGCCCGAACAGGCCGAGGCACGCGATCAAGATGGCGACCCCGGCGAAGATGCTGAAGAGCCGGCCCGTGCGCTGCGTGTCGCGATGCAGGCTCGCATAGCTCTGATCGAGAAAGCTGTACTGGAATGGGTTCTCGGGATTCAAGTCGGCCCAGAACAACCGCATGTCGCTAAGGATCGGCATCGCATCGCCCGGGGCGAGTCGAACGTACACCCGCGAAGCCCAGCGACTCGGCCGAAGAACGAGCGGATCCACGTTGTAGCGCATCGACTGATAGTGAAAATCCTCCACGACGCCGATCACGGTCCACTCTCGCTCCGTTCCGTCCGGCGATGGCTCGCGGAGACGGTGCCCAACGGGGTCGTCCCAGCCAAACCGCGCGGCCAGGGCTTCGTTTATCATCACGGCGGAGGAATCCGCCTCACGCCCTTCGTCGAAGCTCCGGCCCGCGATAACGTTGAGGTTCAGTGCCTCGTCCAGTCCGAACCCGACGCTGAGGTAGTTGAACGTTTGTGCCTGACTCATCGGCGCATCGTCCGGCAGAAAGAGCGTATTGCTAACGCCATCGCTCTGGAAAATCGCTGATCCCGCGGCGGCGGCAACCACGCTCGGCAGGTGCCGAAGGCGCTCGATGTATCGTGGCTGATCCTCCTCCAGCGACCACGCTCGATTGATAACCGCCACCTGCTCTTTATCGAGACCGAGTCGCTTGGACTGGACGTAGTCGAACTGATTCTGCACGATGAATGTGCCGGCGATAAGTGCAATCGACACGGAGAACTGGAGGACAACCAGTCCCTGGCGAAGGCGCCGACCGTGCCCACCGGAGCTGTGGCGGTCGTCGGTTTTCAACACGAGGGCCGGCTGGAACCGTGACAGCGCAAATGCGGGATAGCTGCCAGCGATCAGCCCCACGCCCACGATGACGACCAGGCCCCCCAGCAGGATCTCGGGCTGAAGCACATCGCTCGCACGTAGCTCCGTGGCGGCGACGCTGTTGAACAGCGGCAAGCTAATGAGCGCCACACCGAGGGCCGCCACGGTCGCTGTCGCCGTCATGATCATGGCCTCCCCAAGAAACTGCGCGGCAAGCTGACCGCGTGCGGCGCCCAGGGCCTTCCGCATGCCGACCTCCGTCGCCCGTTCCGAGGCCCGCGCCGTCGCCAGGTTCATAAAGTTGATGCAGGCGAGAAGCAGAATGAAGAGTGCTATGGCCGAGAAGGTGTATACGTACGTGATCGACCCATTCGGTCGAAACTCGAACGCGGTATCCGAACGGAGGTGGATGTCGAGCAGCGGCATGGCATAGTACCGGTACCGCGCCCCATTGCCCATCATCTCTTCCATGCTGATGCCGACGAACTCCTTGACCTGCGGCGCGACGAAGGTCGAAACCATCTCATCCAACTTCGACTGAAGAGACGTAGCGGTTGCGGCCTCGGTGAGCTTCACGTAGGTGTAGTAGTTATTCGACACCCACATGTCCTGCATCCGTGGACTGATCTCGATCGATCCGACCGCGTCGAACGGCATATGCGTCGTACGAGGCGGATCCTGAATAACCGCCGTCACCTCCTGCACCGACCCGTTGAGATCGGCCGTTCGCCCCACGACGTCGGTCCGCCCGAAGAGACGGGACGCGGTCGATGCCGTAAGAACAATCACCTCATCGCCGTGCAGGGCGCGGTCGAGCGATCCGTGGAGGACGTCGAATCCGGCAAACACGTCGAAGAATGAGGTATCGGCCCAGATCACTCGGGTATTGGGAAAGTCGCTCGCCTCGACCTGAAACCCGACGTCTGAGTCGTACCGAAACCGCGTCGCCTCTTGCACCTCGGGCACATTGTCTACGAGTGCCGGACCAAGGGGCGCCGCCGTGATCGGTCCTTTCATCTCCTGGTCCTGCATCTTGAGGTCGAGCCCGAGACGGTAGATCTGCTCCGCGTCCGGATGAAATTGATCGTAGTGGAGCTCCTGGTTCACCCAGAGTCCAATGAGAAGGCACACGGCGAGCCCGACGGTCAGGCCGAATACGTTGATCAGGGTCGGTCCCGGACGCCGTTGGAGCGCGCGACCGGCAATTTTCAGATAGTTGCGAAGCATGGAATTCAAAGGGCTAACGAGTAGGGAAACGCGCCGGGCATCATCTTAATCGCAAATCATCGCCCACAGCACGGGTCGAGAGACAGCCGGGTTACACGCGAAAGATGCTGACTGCGGACGTGCCGGTCGACCAGCAATAGCACCTTCGAACCCTCCGATGTAAGCACACCCGCATGGAGCACTACTGCGTGTGCGCTGCATATTCTTGCGCGATAAAGTTTTCGCTCACGACCTTGCCGTCGAACAAGTGGATCGTGCGTCCGCTGTACTCGGCGTCGGCAGGGGAGTGCGTCACCATCACGATCGTGGTGCCGGCTTCGTTGAGGTCGGCGAGCAGGTTCATGACCTGCGTGCCGTTGGTCGAGTCGAGGTTACCGGTCGGCTCATCGGCGAGGATCAGCTTCGGGTCCGCGACGACGGCTCGCGCCACCGCCACGCGCTGCTGCTGACCACCGGAGAGCTGCTGCGGGAAGTGTCCCTTGCGATGCGTCATCTGAACACGGTCGAGCGCCGCCTCCACCCGCTCCCGTCGTTCACCAGACGGTGTATTCAGGTAAAGTAGGGGCAGCTCCACGTTCTCATAGACCGTCAGCTCATCGATCAGGTTAAAGCTCTGGAAGACGAAGCCAATGTTGCCCTTGCGGCGCTTGGCACGCTGGCGCTCCGAGAAGCCGGAGACATCCTCGCCGTCGAACAGGTGAGATCCATCCGTCGGCGTATCAAGCAGGCCCAGGATATTCAGCAGCGTCGACTTTCCACAGCCGGACGGCCCCATAATGGAGACGAACTCCCCCTGCTCAATGTGCAAGCCGACGCCGTTCAAGGCGATGGTTTCGACTTCTTCAGCGCGGTAGACCTTGCGGAGACTGTCTGTTTTTATCATTTTTTATTTGTTTTTATTGTACGTTGTTTGTGGTTAATCGGATTTAGGTCTAACGGGGTTACCAGATTTGTAAGGTATGAGCAAGACGAGTTTTGAGAACCTTGTCGTATACCAGCTTGCAGCCCAGCTGTCTGACGAGGTGTGGGATATCGTTAAGGGGTGGCCTCGGTTTGAGCGGAATACCATTGGCACGCAGCTAGTCCGGGCTGTTGATAGTGTCGGAGCGAACCTTGCGGAAGGGGCTGGGCACGGTTCGGAGGCCGATAATCGGCGATTCGTTTATATCGCACGTGGCTCGTTGTATGAGGCGAAGCACTGGCTTCACCGAGCCCACCGGCGCGGTCTACTCCTTGCAGACGATGTCGAAACGCTACAGCCCATGATGAAAAAGCTCTTTCCCAAACTGAATGCATACCTGAACTCTATCGGCTGACGCCGCCGTAAATGGTAATCCAATTAACCATCCACAATTTACCATTCACGATCATTCGAACGACAGCCTCTCCACCTCCCCGAACGTATCGTAGCTCGACGTTACGACGCGGTCACCGGGTTGCAAGCCGCTCTGAACCTCGAAGTGGTTCGGGTTCTGGCGTCCGAGGCGGATCTCGCGGCGCACGGCCTCGCCGTCGCCAGTCAGGACGAACGCCCAGTTGCCGCCGGTCGACTGGTAGAAGCCGCCGCGCGATAACAGAACCGCCTCCTCGGGACTGCCGAGCTCAAGCTTCAAACGAACCGATTGCCCTCGGCGGATCGCGTTGGACGGAGCATCTTCGGTAAAGCGAAGGTCGACCTCGAACGTGCCACTCTCGACTTCCGGATAGACACGCGTGACTTCCATTTCGTATTCCGTGCCAGCAATCGCCTGCGTCGTCGCAACCTGGCCGCTGTGGACGCGCTCGATGTAGTACTCGTCGATCTGGGCACGCAGCCGGTAGCTATCGACCTGGTCGACCTGGCCCAGGCGCGTTCCGGAGCTGATGATCTGGCCAATTTCTGCATCCAGGGCCGTCAACTGACCGCTGATCGGCGCTGTGACGCGCAGGTTGCTCATCGACTCGCGTAGCACATCGTAGTTGCGCTGCAGGCGCTGTTCGGTCTGCCGCATGTTGGCGAGACGCGTCTGCTGAGCGAGCGAATCCTGCACGTACGCGGAGCGCGTCAGGTCAAGCCGGCGCTGCTGGTAGGTAAGCTCATCTTTGGTGTCGAGGTAGGCCTCCTCGGAGATCAGGTTCTTTTCAAACAGTCGCTCCTGACGCTCAAATTCACGTGACAAGCGCCTGATCTCGTACTCCATTTGTGCAAGCTGTTGCTGCAGACTCAGGCTCTGTTGCTCCATCTGCAGCTTGAGCTGCTCCATGTTACTCTGCTGCTCTGCCACCTGAGCTTCGCTATTCAGAACGCTCAAACGGAGATCATTATTTGAGAGGCGCAATATCGGCTCGCCCTTCTCGACGATGGCCCCCTCGCGAACGTACAACTCCTCGACGCGTCCTCCTTCGACTGCGTCGAGGTACACGGTCCGGTCGGGCCGAACGGTAGCGGTCA
Organism: Longibacter salinarum; assembly: GCF_002554795.1. Lineage (NCBI taxonomy): Bacteria > Pseudomonadati > Rhodothermota > Rhodothermia > Rhodothermales > Salisaetaceae > Longibacter > Longibacter salinarum. The sequence goes on from NZ_PDEQ01000005.1 coordinate 294,405, forward strand.
CACTGATAAACTCCTGGAACGGGCCGCGCTCGACGGTCGAGATGGTAAGCTTGTCCCGATCCACGTTGAGCGTCTGCCCGCCCGTTGCGGTTGACCACACCAGGTAGGCAAGTCCCACGACAGCGATCACGGCGATCGACAGGATCGCAATGCGCTTCGGCGTGAAGGTCTTCTTTTCAATTTTGCGATCCAGTCCCTCCCCGGACGACGACGGAGACGGACTCGGCGTCTCATCGTGCGACGTACCATCGCCCGACTCACCGCCATCACCAGACGTGTTTGCGCGACGCTCCTGTGCACGGCGACTGGTACTCAGCAACGGACTGTTGCGGCGGTCCGGCGAGTCAGAGGATTCTGAAGGAGCAGGCGTGTCGGTCATAGAACCTGATGGTTGGTGAAAGACTCCGCGCCGGAGGTCATGTCTCGGCGTCATCTCGGGTAACTCGTCACCGGTAGCAGGTTGCAAAGCCAGTTCCACGGCATGCCACCGGGCTTCTTCGCCTCTGATCGCCCATTTTGCCTAACGAACTGTGCGGTTGCGCACACCGGTCGTGCGTTAGCGCTCGTTTCAGCCGTTGAGACGGGCACCGAATGGGGGTCTCAGCGTTCCTCAGGGTCCTCCAGGTTCGACACGCATGCTGGAACGCTTTTCGTTTTATAGATTGTGCGTCGGGCGAGCCGTCGCACGGTACGTCTGTGAATCGGCTTCCTGTATTCTGTATTGTTGCTGTTCGTTGCCCGGCGCGATCAATCACACGCTGGATTCTTCGTACCCTTCTGCCTGTCTGTCCATGCCTTCGACCTCCCCGCCTTCCGACACATCCACCTCCGGGACTACAACCGGCGAGGGCCGTATTCTCATCGTTGACGACAAGCGTGATGTACTCACGGCTCTGCGCCTGCTGCTCAAGAAGTACGTCACAGAGGTCCACACAGCCACGGACCCAGGGGCCATCACGGCCATGCTCGAAGAGCAGACGTACGACGCAATTCTGCTCGACATGAACTTTACCCAGGATGCCTCGAGTGGACGTGAAGGCTTCTTGTGGCTCCAGCGCATTCTGCAGAAGGACCCAGGCGCCGTCGTCGTTATGATCACGGCATATGGCGGCGTCGAAAAGGCCGTCCGTGCCATGAAAGAGGGGGCGGCCGACTTCATCGTGAAGCCGTGGAATGACGCCGACCTCGTGGCCAGCGTACAGGCGGCCGTCAAGCTGCGCCGGTCCCGGGACGCAGCCCGAAAACAGGAAGCGACCGACCCGGACACGAGCTCCACACGGGGCCCGGCAACCACCGCCTCGTCTGGAGATGGGGCGGCCTCTGCGCCGGGTACGTTCGACGAAATCATCGGGGAAAGTCCGGCAATGCAGCAGGTCTACCGCACGATCGAAAAGGTCGCTAGGACGGATGCGAACGTGCTGGTGCTCGGCGAAAACGGAACAGGCAAAGAACTCGTGGCTCGCGCTGTGCACCGCCGATCCAAGCGTGCCAACGCATCCTTCGTGAGCACCGATCTCGGAGCGTTGAGCGAGAGCCTGTTCGAGTCCGAGCTTTTTGGTCACATCAAGGGCTCGTTCACTGGCGCAGACGACGACCGGATCGGGCGGTTCGAAGCAGCGGATGGCGGAACGTTGTTTCTCGACGAGATCGGCAACATCCCCATGCCTCTGCAGGCAAAATTACTCACCGCCCTGCAGCGCCGCGAGGTCACCCGTGTCGGCGAAACCACGCCGCGAAGCGTCGACATCCGCCTGATTTCCGCGACGAACCAGCCGATTTACGAGGATACGCAGAAGGGTCAGTTTCGGCAGGACCTGCTCTACCGGATCAACACTGTCGAGGTGCAGCTGCCTCCGCTACGCGACCGGGGCGACGACATCGCTCTCCTGGCGCGGTACTACCTCGACGAGTACGCTGATCGCTACGATACAGGGGTCACGGGCCTCAACAACGCGGCGTGCGCCAAGCTCAAAGAATACCACTGGCCGGGCAACGTCCGGGAGCTGAAGCACACGGTCGAACGCGCCGTCATCATGGCGGAAGGCCAAACGCTTGAACCATCTGACATCGTCTTCAGCGCACCCAACAGCCCGCGCCCCTCGAGCGGTAGCCTCGGCGTCGACACCCTCAACCTCGACGACATCGAGCAGGCCGCCGTCCGCAAGGCTCTCTCCAAACATGGAGGCAACATCAGCCGCGCCGCTGAAGAACTCGGCATCTCCCGCAAGGCCCTGTACCGCCGGATTGAGAAATACGGACTTTAGGGATTGGGTGAACGGGGGAAAGGGAGAGAGAGGGGAAAACAAGCGACCAACCCGATGTCATCAGGGAGAGTCGCTAGCCAGGACCGCACCATTTGTCGGGTTCACTCATCATTCGTACCAGTCCTCCACAGATCTGATCATAGACACTATCTTGACTCTCGAAAGCTTCGCGCCCGAGATACGAGCATGAATGGGCGAACCGAAGCCACGTCCGAGTTTCTGCAGCTTCCGCATCAGCATCGGAAAGCTTCGAAATGAAATGAGCTGGATACCGTCGTTTTCGCCACGCCTCAGACAGATTCGCACAAACAGCGCGAGACGATCGTCGAATCTGAGAAGTTAGAGCGTAGCGTTCTTCCACGGGCCAATCTCTGGACATCCAGAAAAGCCGGTCCGCCTGGTGAAACGCTTTCCGATAAACCCGCAGATCCAACACCTCTTTAACCACAACACTGGCCACATTTATGCTTTGATGCATATATAATATATAGTACGCATTTATTTAGCCAATTACCACCCTCTCCCCCTTTCTCCCTCTCCCCACTCCCTCCCAAAAATGCACCGTCACTTCCGAGTCCAAATTATTCTCCGCCTGCTGGCGATCGTGGGGACGTTGGGGGGCGCGTACGTGTTGGTGACCGAATGGGCGTTGTACGAACTCGCGCTGGTGGCCGTGCTCGCGGCATGCTACTTTGCCTGGCGACTGATCCTGTACGTGGAGAAGTCCGCGCGCGACCTCACCCGGTTTCTCGAATCGGTACGCTACGCCGACTTCTCCCAGGGCTACACATCAGACGGGCGGGGGCCGCTCTTTGACCGACTTCGCGATGCGTTTCGGAACGTCACCCGGGAGTTTCGGCGCATCCGTGCGGAGAAGGAAGAGCAGGTCCGCTACCTCGAAAACGTCGTTCAGCATATCGGCATTCCGCTGATTTCCTTTCGCGACGACGGGACGGTAGAACTGATGAACCGGGCGGCCCGACGCCTCCTCCGCACCGGACCCGTGCGGAATATCGATGCGCTCCGCGACCTGAGCCCCGAGCTCGTCGATCATCTTTGCACGCTCGACCCGGGTCGTCAGGCGATGGTCCGGGTCACCGAGGACGACCGGACGATGCAGCTGTCCGTCAGCGTGAGCCGCTTTCGCCTCCGCGACGAGGCCCACGCGATCGCCACCATCCAGGACCTTCGCAACGAGCTGGAGGAGAAGGAGATGGAGGCCTGGCAACAACTCACGCGCGTGTTAACGCACGAAATCATGAACTCCGTCGCCCCCATCTCGTCCCTCGCCTCGACGGCGCACCGACTGCTGGAGGATGTCCCTGCCGGCGATGGAGCGGACCCGTCACAGAATGCGGTCGAGATTCGGGCCGATGCGCGCGAGGCCGTCGAAACCATCGAACGGCGCTCGAAGGGTCTGATCTCGTTCGTCGACTCCTATCGTAGCTTCACGAAGATCCCGAACCCAACGTTCGAGGTTCTGGAGGCGAGAGAGATGTTCGAAAATGTGCGACGCCTCCTCCGCGTGCAAATTGAGGAGCACAACCTGAGCTGCGAGATCCAGGTCGATCCCGATCCTCTCGAATTTACGGCCGACCTTGAGCTCATCGAGCAGGTCCTGATCAACCTCACGCTGAACGCCATGCAAGCCGTCGAAGGCCGCCCCGATGCGCGGATCATGATGCGTGCTCGCATCGATCGGCGCTCGCGACCCGTGCTGCAAATTGCCGACAACGGTCCTGGCATCCCACCCGACGTTCAGGAACGCATCTTCGTGCCCTTCTTTACGACGAAAGAGGACGGATCCGGCATCGGCCTCAGCCTCTCCCGCCAGATCATGCGCCTCCACGGCGGTACCCTGACCGTCCGCTCCGAACCCGACGTAGAAACCGCCTTCACGCTACGCTTCTAATGAATCGTTTCGAGTTCAAGGTTCAGGGTTCAAGGTTCACCGTTAAGCGCAGACTCCCCAACCTTCTTCCACACGTCCACACTTCCACACTTCCAGCCATCCCGAACCTGGAACGTGATCCCCTCGTTTTACCAACAAATGTCTCGATCCTTCAGCCTTCTGAACCATGGAAACGCCGTCGAGCCAAGAATCAATCATCACGCTCGATCCTGAGCAGCCGTTCTGGGATCGATTCCACATGGTCGCCCCTCTCGTCGTTATCGGAACGATGGACGAGGAAGGCAACCCCAATCTCGCGCCCAAACACATGGCAACGCCCATGAGTTGGCGCGATTACTTCGGCTTCGTCTGCACCCCGCGGCACAAAACGCTCCGCAACGCGAAGCACACGGGCGTGTTTACCGTCAGCTACCCGCGCCCCACGCAGGTCGTCATAACCAGCCTGGCCGCCTCGCCCAGGGAGGACGTTCCCGACGGTCCGGCGATCAAGTCGGGCCTCGACCAGCTGCCAACCCGCCCTGCCGAAATCGTAGAGGGCGTGTTTCTGGAAGATGCGTATCTGTTTCTCGAGTGCGAGGTCGATCAAATCGTCGACGGACTCGGAGAAAACAGCCTGATCATCGGGAAAGTGGCTGCCGTCCACGCACACGAGGACATTCTCTGCTTGTCTGACCAGGACATGGAGACCACACGACGCGAGCAGCCACTGCTCGCATACATTCCGCCGGACCGATATGCGACGATCAATGAAACGCACGCTTTCCCCTTTCCATCCGGCTTCAGCAAATAGCGTCCAATCGGCCGGCTGTACTGAGATCCTCTTGCGTCCGTCCCCGCTTGCTTCTCCCGTCTATGTCCGACGCCCCCTCCTCCGTTGACACCGACCATGCCTCCGCCCTACACGAGCATTTGCGTGGACAAACTGAGGCGATGCTCGACCTGCTCGAACGCCTCGTGCGCATTGAATCGCCAACCAGCGACCCGCAGGCGCAGCAAAAGGTGCAGTCTGTTCTTGCCGACCGCCTCGCGGCCCTAGGCTTTCGGATCCAGACGGCCCGCGGCGGAACGACCGCCGACGGCGATCCCGTGGGCAACCACCTCATCGCGTTTCCTGAAAACCGGTCTTCCGAGACGCCCGTCCAGCTCTTGCTCGGTCATGGCGACACCGTGTGGCCCCACGGAACCCTCGAATCTACCGTCCCCTTCGAGATCGACCGAGAGAAGGGCGTCGTGCAGGGCCCCGGCGTGTTCGACATGAAAGCGGGCCTCACGCAGATGATCTTTGCCCTGGAGGCCCTGACTCATCTCGGTGTCGATGTCCCCGTACAGCCGATCGTCATGGTGAGCGCGGACGAGGAAATTGGAAGTCCGACCGGGACCCGACACATCGAGCGTCTGGCGCCGTGCTGTGACCGGGCTC